>JAZNKA010000001.1:0-11124 GCA_045578305.1 Clostridia bacterium
TGCAATGCTTTTGGCAAAAGAGCTCAGGATGCCCCCCCGAAAGATTGCCGAGGCAATCGCAGAAGAAATCCCTGCCACAGGTGACATCCAAAAGGTAGAGGTTGCAGGTGCAGGATTTATCAATTTTTACCTTTCTGACAATCGTCTTTATGAGGTGATTCGCACGATAGAGACAGAGGGCGAGAACTACGGCAAAATTGATATGGGCAAGGGAAAAAAGGTTATGGTTGAGTTTGTAAGCGCAAACCCGACAGGCCCTATGCATATGGGCAACGCGCGCGGCGGTGCTTTGGGTGACTGCATGGCAAGTGTTCTGGAATATGCAGGCTATGATGTTTGCCGTGAATTTTATGTAAATGATGCAGGAAATCAGATTGAAAAATTTGGCAAGTCGTTGGAGGCAAGATATATTCAGGAATTAAAGGGCGAGGGTGCAATTGAATTCCCCGAAGATGGCTACCATGGCGATGATATTCGTCAGCATGCGAAAGCTTTTATCGAAATCGAGGGAGACAAATACATTGATGCAGATTCGGAGACCCGCAAAAAAGCTCTTGTAGGATATGCTCTTGAAAAGAATGTAGATGCACTTAAAAGCGATCTCGAAAAATACAGAATAGTATATGATGTTTGGTTCAGGGAAAGCGAGCTTCACAAAAACGGCAAGGTTATGGAGGCTATCAAGCGCCTGACCGATGCAGGATATACCTATGAAGAAGAAGGTGCAGTATGGCTCAACTGCGAAAAAATGGGCCTTGAGAAAAATGAAGTTCTGGTACGCCAGAATGGTATCCCGACATATTTTGCGGCAGATGTTGCATATCACATAAACAAAATCGAAACACGAGGTTTTGACCTTGTGATTGATGTCTGGGGTGCAGACCATCACGGACATATCGCAAGAATGAAGGCGGCGCTTGCGGCAGTTGGCATTGACCCTGACAAGTTTGAGGTTTCGATTATGCAGCTTGTAAGACTGACCCGCGACGGAGAAGTTGTAAGAATGTCAAAGCGTACAGGCAAGGCAATTACGCTGAATGACCTTTTGGAAGATGTTTCAATCGATGCAGCAAGATTTTTGTTTAATATGCGTATGGCGGGCAGCCATCTTGATTTTGATCTTGATTTGGCGGTTAAGGAAGACAGCGAAAACCCGGTTTATTACGTTCAGTATGCGCATGCAAGAATTTGCAGCATTATAAGACTTTTGGCAGATGAGGGTGTAGGGGTCAAAGCATTTGATGATATTTGTCCCGAACTTCTGAAAAGACCTGAGGAAACCGAGCTTTTGAAAAAGCTTTCGGAGCTGCCCGAGGAAATAAAGGCTGCTGCAATCAGCCGCGAGCCTGCAAGGATTACCAGATATGTAATTGATCTGGCATCGGCTTTCCATACGTTCTACAACTCGTGCAGAGTAAAGGAAGATGATGAAAAGCTTATGGATGCAAGGCTCAAGCTTGTTGACAGCGTGAGAATAGTTATCAAGGGTGTTCTTAAGATGCTTAAGATAGAAGCACCCGAAAAAATGTAAGGGGATTTTTATGAAAAAAGCAAGTCTGGTCTTTTTGACCTTGTGTATGATTTTTTCAAGTACCATTACATCATTTGCTTTGGACTCCAAAATGGTTTTTACAGATGCAGCATATTACGATGCGAAGATTTATGTATGCGACACTCAAAACAAAGAGGCTATACTGCTTGGTGTCAGCCCTTTGACATATACTCCTGGGTATTTTTCGGGGGGCGAGCTTGAATATAAAGCTTTACCGATTACAGAAACACGGATATTTGGAGCAGACGGTCAAAAATATTCGATGAGCATGGTCAACGGATATCTTTTGGACAGTTCTGTAAAGGTTCTGATTGCAAAAAATGAGTATGGTTACAAAATTTTATCTATGCAGTTTTTGAGATAATTGATATAGGGAGTTGAATGATATGTTTGAAAGAACTTTTAAAAGATTTGTTGGATTGATTTTGATTCTTGCTATCGCAGTTTCGATGACAGGGGTGGTTGTTTTTGCAGATTCGGACAAGCAGACCGCGCCTGAGATTACATTATCCGAAAAAATAGAAAAGACAATAAACAATCTGACTGTCTTTTCGAGGTATGATGATGTGACAAAAGAAAAACTTTATAAGACTGCATTTGAAGAGGTTTTTAAAGATAACCCCGAACTTTATGACAGTGTTATGAAGGCACTTCTTTCGTCAGTTGACGAACATTCGGCTTATTTTAACAAAGAGGAAGCCGCAGAGTTTTTGCAGGAGCTTAACGATGAAATTACAGGTATTGGCGTAAATGTATTTTTCAGCGATAACAATATTATTGTTTCGGAGCCAGTACCCGGTTCGCCGGCAGAAAAGGCAGGAATCAAAGCCGGGGATATAATTGTTGCGGCAGATGGTTTTGACCTCAGGACTATGGAATTTGAGGCTGCACTTTCGAAAATCAGAGGAGCAGAAGGAACGACCGTCAGAATAAAAATCAAAAGAGCCGGCATAAGTGAGCCTCTTACTTTTGACATAAAAAGGGAAAAAGTGACTCTCAACCCGATTGATTATGAGATAATAGAGAATGACGGCAAAAAGATAGGAAAAATAAAGATTTATTCATTCACACAGACTGTTGCAGCGGAGTTTAAAAAGGCACTTGATGAAATAAGCTCAAAAGGAATAAAGAATATTCTTATTGATGTGCGCGACAACGGAGGCGGTTATCTTGACCAGGCGATTGCAATTGCTGATATGTTTTTGGAAAAAGGTGCCGTAATCACAACCGAGGACCACAAGGTGGATTTGTTTGATAAAAAGTATGTGGCGTCGGGAAAGGGCAAGAAATATAATGTAATCATACTTATAAATGATATGAGTGCAAGTGCATCAGAGGTATTGACAGCCGCTTTGGTTGAGAACAATGCAGCAAGATCAGTTGGTGAAAAAACTTTTGGAAAAGGCACAGTGCAGACCATGAGTATGGTGGATGATGGGGCTATAATTAAATATACAACTGCGTTTTACCTGACGCCAAACGGCAACAACATAAACAAAGAGGGAATATATCCAACTGCTGCAGTTGAGAATTCAGAAAAGCCTGTTGATATGACACAGTTTGATATGTTTAATCTTTCAAAAACCTATCGTCTTGGAGACAAAAGCAAAGAAGTTGAGCTTGCAAAAAGAATGCTTAAATATATGGGGATTTTTGTTGGCGAGGTAAACGAAACCTTTGACGAAAATCTTAAGATTGCGGTTGGGACATACCAAAAGATTGATGGACTTTTTTCGTACGGTGTTTTGGATATAACAACCCAAATGAATTTGTATGATACGCTTAAAACCTTGAAGGTTGAGTCGGATGACCAGCTTGAAAGGGCAATAGAATTGTTTTAAAAAGGACTGATGAGAATGAGCGAAAATTGCACACATGATTGTTCAAGCTGCGGCGAAAACTGTTCTTCAAGAAAAGAACCACAAAGCCTTCTTGTGCCGCAGAATTCATTAAGCAACATAAAAAAAGTTATTGGAGTTGTAAGCGGAAAAGGCGGCGTTGGAAAGTCGTTGGTTACCTCGCTTATGGCAACAGGTATGCAAAAAGAGGGCTTTAAAAGTGCGGTCTTGGATGCAGATATTACAGGTCCGTCAATCCCCAAGCTTTTCGGGATACACGACAAGGCGACCGGAAACGAATACGGCATACTTCCGGTTGTAAGCTCAAAAGGAACAAAGATTATGTCCATAAATCTTCTTTTGGAAAACGATACCGACCCGGTTGTATGGAGAGGACCCGTAATCGGCGGAACGGTAAAACAGTTCTGGACAGATGTTATCTGGGAAGATGTTGACTGTATGTTTGTTGATATGCCGCCAGGGACCGGCGATGTGCCACTTACGGTTTTTCAGTCGCTTCCGGTTGATGGTATAATCATTGTGACATCTCCTCAGGAGCTTGTTTCGATGATTGTCGAAAAGGCTGTCAAAATGGCAAAGCTTATGAATATTCCCATCCTTGGAATTGTGGAAAATATGAGCTATATCGAGTGCCCTGATTGCAAAAAGAGAATAAGTGTTTTTGGCGAGAGCAAGATAGAAG
Source organism: Clostridia bacterium (assembly GCA_045578305.1). GTDB lineage: Bacteria > Bacillota > Clostridia > Monoglobales > Monoglobaceae > SIG440. The sequence continues at coordinate 4,094 of JAZNKA010000001.1, forward strand.
AAACAGCAAAGACATTTGAACTCGAGGCGCTTGGTCAGATACCCATTAAAAGTGATATTGCAGCGCTTTGTGATGCCGGCAGAGTTGAAGATATTGATGCTGGCGAGTGGCTTGGCAAGGCAATTAAAAAAGTAAAGGAAGTTGTAAACGCCTGATAAAAAAGGGGAAAGTTATGTTTTTAGCGGATAAATGGAAAGATTATGAATTGATTGACGCCAAAAATGGCGAAAAGCTTGAGCGTTGGGGCGAAATTATATTAAGACGCCCCGACCCGCAGATTGTCTGGGATATCAAGGCGAAGGACCTGCATCCCGACTGGAAAAACGCAGATGCGCATTATTTCAGAAGCAATACAGGCGGAGGACATTGGGAAAGCCGCAATAATATGCCCGAAAGCTGGACTGTGAATTATGGCGAGCTTACTTTCGGTATAAAAATGATGGGATTTAAGCATACGGGACTTTTCCCCGAGCAAGCAGCAAACTGGGACTGGTTTTCAAAGCTTATAAAAGACAGCGGCAGAAAGGACATAAATGTTCTTAACCTTTTTGCGTACACCGGCGGTGCTACAATGGCGGCATCTGCTGCAGGTGCTTCGGTGTGCCATGTTGATGCATCAAAAGGAATGGTTGCCTGGGCAAAAGAAAATGCAAAGCTGTCGGGACTTGAGGAAAGACCAATCAGGTATATAGTTGATGATGTGAAAAAATTTACCGAGCGGGAAATCCGCAGAGGAAGAAAATACGATGCAGTCATTATGGACCCACCATCGTACGGACGCGGACCTTCGGGTGAAGTATGGAAAATCGAGGATGAACTCTTTGGACTTGTAGAACTTTGTATGCAGGTTTTGTCTGATGACCCGCTGTTTTTCCTTATAAATTCGTATACGACGGGACTTTCGGGTGGAGTTTTGGAAAATATTCTAAAAATGACCGTTCAAAAGAAGTTTAGTGGAAGTATTTCGGTTGATGAGGTTGGACTTCCAATCACAAATAACAACCTCAGACTTCCGTGTGGATATTCGGGAAGATGGCAGAAATAAAAGCAGGTGAAAAAGTTGGACACAAATGAAAAACTGATAGAAATTAAAAATGTAGAATTTCTTTATGAAAGTACAGAAGAATCTGGTGGCAGCAGAGTGCTTAAAGATGTGAGCCTTGATATAAAAAAAGGTGAATTTTTGGCTGTTCTCGGTCATAATGGCTCGGGGAAGTCTACACTTGCAAAACATCTTAATGCAATTTTAGTGCCCGAAAAAGGATCGGTCTTGGTTGCGGGATTTCTGACTTCTGACGAAAGTCTTCTTTATGAAATACGACAAAGGGTGGGTATGGTTTTTCAAAATCCTGACAACCAGATTGTTGCTACAATTGTCGAGGAGGATGTTGCCTTTGCACCCGAAAATCTGGGAGTTAATCCGCAAGAAATCCGCGAAAGAGTGGATTATGCTCTTGATGCTGTAAATATGTCTGAGTATAAGGAGCATGCACCGCATATGCTTTCGGGCGGTCAAAAACAGCGTATTGCCATTGCAGGAGTTCTTGCAATGAAACCCGACGTGCTTGTTATGGACGAGCCGACTGCAATGCTTGACCCCGAGGGCAGACGCGAAATTCTGGAAACTGTCAAAAAAATTAACCGTGATGAAGGAATGACGGTAGTTATGATAACTCACTTTATGGAAGAAGCTGCCCAGGCTGACCGCGTGGTTGTTATTGACCACGGCAAAATTATAATGCAGGGTATACCTAAGGAGGTTTTTTCCAGAGTGGAAGAGCTTAAAGAAATAGGACTTGATGTACCTCAGGCAACCGAGATTGCATATCTTCTTAAAAAATCGGGATTTGATTTCGAGACAGATATATTGACTGCTGACGAATGTGTAGACAAAATTTTGTCGGTATACCAGAGTGAAAGGGGTGCCGATAATGATTAAACTGACTGATGTAAGCTATACCTATATGAGCGGAGGCCCGTTTGAAGCGGCTGCAGTTGAAAATGTAAGTGTCACTTTGAATTCGGGTGAATTCATTGGACTTATGGGGCACACAGGCTCGGGTAAGTCCACCCTTATTCAGATGATTGCAGGGCTTATAAAGCCGACTTCGGGCAGCATAGAAATCGATGGCCAGGTGCTGCACTCCAAGGATTGCGACAAAAAAGCGATGAGGTTTAAGACAGGTCTTGTTATGCAATATCCCGAGTATCAGCTTTTTGAAGAAACTGTTTTTAAAGACATTGCTTTTGGACCGACAAATATGGGTCTTCCTAAAGATGAGATAAAAAGGCGTGTAGAGTCTGCGGCAAGTCTTGTTGGACTGGATAGTGATATATTGGAAAAGTCACCATTTGAGCTTTCGGGCGGACAAAAACGCCGTGTTGCGATTGCGGGTGTGCTTGCGATGGAGCCAAAGCTTCTTATCCTTGACGAGCCTACTGCGGGACTTGACCCTGCGGGCCGTGATGAGATTTTGTTCAAGATAAGAGATATGCACAAAAGACTGGGAATCACAGTTATACTTGTTTCTCACAGTATGGAGGATTTGGCAAATCTCACTCAAAAAATAATGGTTATGAATTACGGAAGGCTTGTGATGTATGACAAAACTTCCGAAATCTTCAAAAAAACACATGAGCTTAAAAATTTGGGACTTGCTGTTCCGCAAATCACCGAAATCTGTGATAAACTGCGTGAAAAAGGATTTCCTATCCCTGCCGGAATTTATACTTTGGATACAGCAAAAGCTGAAATTGAGAAAGTTTTGAAAAACGAAAAGAGGTGAGCGCGTGCTTAAGGACATTACATTGGGTCAGTACTTTCCGGGAAAGTCGTTTATACACAAATTGGACCCAAGAACAAAAATTTTGTGTGCGATAATATATATAGCAGTGATATTCTGCATCAAAAGCTTTTTGGGGTATTTTGTACTTTTTGCCTTTACAGCTTTGATTGTAGCGCTCTCTAAAATCCCTGTCAGGTTTATCCTCAAAGGACTTAAACCTATAATGATGTTTGTGGCAATAACCGCACTTTTTAATCTTCTTTTGACTGACGGAAGAATTTTGTGGAAATGGGGATTTCTTAAAATAACATACGAGGGTCTGACCCAGGCAGTTTATATGGTTTTGAGGCTGTTTTTCCTTGTTTTCGGGACATCCATTCTTACTCTTACAACCTCGCCGATTGCACTTACCGATGGCATAGAAAGGCTTCTTTCGCCACTTAAAAAAATTGGTGTGCCGGCGCATGAGTTTGCCATGATGATGACAATTGCACTAAGGTTTGTCCCGACACTTCTTGAAGAAACTGACAAGATAATAAAAGCACAGACAGCAAGGGGTGCAGATTTTGAAAGTGGAAACATAATAAACCGTGCAAAGGCAATGATACCGATACTTATACCGCTTTTTATAAGTGCGTTCAGGCGTGCAGATGATCTGGCCACTGCGATGGAGTGCAGATGTTATCGCGGTGGTGGAAACAGGACAAGACTTCGCGAACTTAAACTTGGTTATCGTGACGGTATTTGTTGGTTTGCGTTTTTGATGTTCTCTGCACTTATATTGCTTGCAAATTATTTTCAGGTGAGTGGCTTGTTATGAAAAATATAGCAGTAAAAATTATGTATGATGGCGCTATGTATCATGGCTGGCAGTTTCAAAACAACGGCATAACCGTTCAGGAAAGAATAGAAACAGTTCTTTCAGAGATTATGGGCCAAAAAGTTTCGGTCACCGGTTGCAGCCGTACCGATGCCGGAGTTCACGCGCTGGAATATGTTTTCAACTTTAAAAGTGACACAAAAATACCGGTAGAAAGACTGCCGTATGCCATAAACAATCATCTTACAGAGGATTCAATATCCGCGACTGCTGCTTGGTACGAGGCTGATGATTTCAATGCGAGGTTTTCGTGTGTTGGCAAAAGATATATATACAAAATATGGAATTCGACTATTCAAAACCCATTTACCTCGAAGCACACATGGTTTGTTCCGTATAATCTGGATATAGAAAAAATGAAGCTTGCGGCAAATGACTTTTGCGGAACTTATGATTTTTCAGCTTTTATGGCGTCAGGAGGGTCGCAAAAAACTACCATCAGGACAATACGTGCCTGCGAGGTAAAGCAAAGCCTTGAGTGGAACGAACAAATTGAAATCGAGGTCGAGGCTGATGCATTTCTTTACAATATGGTAAGGATTATTGCAGGAACTTTGGTTGAGGTTGGTGTCGGAAGAATTCCTGAGGACAGCGTCAAAGATATAATTGAAAGCTGTGACAGACGGCGCGCGGGAATGACCGCACCGCCCGAAGGATTGTTTTTAAAAAAGATTTTTTATTAAGAGCAATGCTAAAAAATTTGCTTTGGAGAGATAGAAATGAAAGTAAATATCAAACAGGCATTTAACAAAAAAAGAATATTGGCAAGCATCCTGATTCTTGTGGTGATTTTGATTATGGTAATATCAAATCCCGAAATAAAGGATTTCTTTTCAAAAACCGGGGCGCTCAGACTGAATTTTCAGACAGGTGTCGAGTATGATATTGTTGATTACGGCAAGGAAGTTCTTTTGGTAAACAACGAGGGTATATTTGCAATTGACAAATCAGGCCGCGAAGCGTGGACAATTGTCTCTTCGGCAACATCGCCCTTTGTCCGTATATCAGGGAAATATATTATGCTTGCAGATATAAATGGCAAAGAGGTAAAGACCTTCAAAAAGGAAAAAACAGTTGCTCAAATAAAAACAGAGAATGAAATATTGACCGCAAAAGTGAATAATAATGGTTATATAGCAGTTGCAACCGACGAGCTTGGTTTTAAGGGGATGGTTGCGCTTTATGACAAAGGCGGAAACGAGCTTTTCAAATGGCACAGCGGAAGTGGATACATAGGGGATATTGATGTTTCACCAAACAACAAACTTGCGGCAGCTCAGGTTATGACAGACAAGGAGGAACTTTACAGCAAAATTCTGCTGATAAATCCGTCTTCCCAAAAAGAACCCGAATGTATTGCCGAGGTGCCGGGCATTGTTGTAAAACTTGGATTTAATGATGATGGCTCGATTATTGCTCTTACTGAAAAGGGCCTGTATGGATACAAACGTTCCGGAAAGCAAAAATTTGAAGTCGATTTTGGTGGCAGAAATTTGCTTAAGGTAAATCTTGAAAATAAAAACAATTTGGTTCTCGCTTTTGACAGCGGACTCAACAGTACTGTTTTGGAAAGCTATTCATCCGACGGAAAGCTCAGAGGAAGTTTTGACTGCGGAAGCGAGGTTCGTGCGATTGATGTGAACGGCGAATGTATAGTGGCGGCAACGCACGATAATCTTGTAAGAATCAGTCCCAAAGGCAAGCTTAAGCAGGAAATTAAGGCAAGTAAAGATGTCAAAGCAGTAAAAATTTTTGACGGACGCAGCAAGTTGTTGTCGCTTGGTGACAACAGTGCAGAAATTATCGACATAAAATAATCTTGGGAGGACTTTGTATGCTGGCAGATATTTGTGTTTTGGCTGTTGTTGTATTTTTTGTATATTCTGGTTACAAAGCAGGACTTATGCGGTCGTTTGTCAAAATCGCATCGTATATTGTTTCGATTGTAATTTCGTTTTTTCTTTATCCGGTTATTTCGGACCTGCTTGTCAAAACTCCGATTTTTGAAAAACTTGTCGAGGTGATTGAAAAAAAGTATCAGCTAAATCCGCTTATTGATGTGCCCACAGATACCTTTGGGGTTTTGTCAAATTACATAGGCAAAGGCGTTCAGGCTGCAACTGAAGGCTTTGCTCAGGCTATTGCAGTGCTTTTGGTTAATATACTGGCGTTTGTTATAGTCCTTATTTTAAGCAAAGTAATAATCCGCATTGTTGGCAGTCTTTTTAATATTTTCACCAAGCTTCCGGTTATAAAGCAATGTAACCGTCTTGGTGGGGCTGTCCTTGGCGGAATGATGGGTGTGCTGGTGCTTTATCTTGTATGTGCCGTACTCTTTTTGTTCTCACCGATTGACCCGCACAGCAAAATTGCTCTTGAAATTGAAAATTCGACATTTGCATCCGAAATATATCATAATAATTTTGTTTTAAACTTTATCGGGAAGGGGAAATAGGCATAAATGGAAACTACAGAATTAAAAACCCTAAAGCTGAAGGAATTACAAACTCTTGCAACCGAAATCGGATTAAAAAAGATTTCGGGTATGAAAAAAAGTGAGCTTATTGAAGCAATAAAAGAGGAAAAAGACTTGCAAAACGAACGAACAAATGAGGACACAGAAAGTGACTTGCAGGAAACTACCGTTTATTCGGACCCGGTAAGGCGCACCAATTTGATGAGCGGTGTGCTTGAGGTTATGGCGGATGGTTATGGATTTTTAAGATGTGACAATTATCAGTCAGGCGAAAATGATGTGTATGTTTCGTCAAACCAAATCCGCAGGTTTAATTTAAAAACGGGGGACTTTATTGTCGGAAATGCGCGTATGCAGCACGAGGGCGAACGCTATCAGGCGCTTCTTTATGTCCAGACGGTAAACGGTGACAAGGTGGATGTTTCGATAAGGCGAAAGTCTTTTGATGACCTGACCCCTATTTATCCAAACGAAAGACTGATGCTTGAACGGGGGAAAACGGATTATTCCACAAGACTTATCGACCTTGTGGCACCAATCGGCAAGGGCCAAAGAGGTATAATTGTAGCACCTCCAAAAACAGGAAAGACAACTCTTCTTAAAAGCATTGCGAACAGCATAACCGAAAACAATCCCAATGTACATCTTATTATGCTTTTGATTGACGAAAGACCTGAGGAAGTTACTGATATGCAGCGCAGCGTCAAGGGCGATGTGATTTATTCGACATTTGACGAAGAACCGTCAAACCATGCAAAGGTGGCAGAAATCGTACTTGAAAGGGCTAAACGCCTTGTTGAGCACAAGCAGGATGTTGTTATTCTGCTTGACAGCCTGACAAGACTTTCAAGGGCTTACAATTTGATTGTTCAGCCGTCGGGAAGGACTT
>JAZNKA010000002.1:0-36788 GCA_045578305.1 Clostridia bacterium
GAGAGCATCTGCCTTACAAGCAGAGGGTCATAGGTTCGAGCCCTATTGTGCCCACCACTTTTACGGTCCGGTAGTTCAGTTGGTTAGAATGCCAGCCTGTCACGCTGGAGGTCGTGGGTTCGAGCCCCATCCGGATCGCCATCTTTTTTTTAAAAAGTGCCGATATGCCTCTGTAGCTCAGTCGGTAGAGCAGAGGACTGAAAATCCTCGTGTCGGTGGTTCGATTCCGCCCGGAGGCACCATTCACTTTTTTTTGAAAAGTGAATATAATATATCATATGCGGGAGTGGCTCAGTGGTAGAGCGTCACCTTGCCAAGGTGAACGTCGCGAGTTCGAATCTCGTCTTCCGCTCCAAAGGACAAAATGACGCGGAGTATGCGCGTCATTTTGTTCTAAAACTGAATACGGCGCCATAGCCAAGTGGTAAGGCAAAGCTCTGCAAAAGCTCTATCCCCCGGTTCAAATCCGGGTGGCGCCTCCAGAAAAAAGACATCCTTTGGATGTCTTTTTTCAATGAAATTTGCCTTTGGCAAGTGAAATACACTTTGCGTATGAAATATTGCTTTGCAATGTGAAATATGCCTTACGGCATATAAAAAGGCGTATTTTATTTCATATTTTGTTTTAGCAAGCTATTTTTGTATGTATTTTATTCGTGCTCTTATTCATAGTAAAAACAGCAGTTGTACTTTTGAACATCTGAAAAATAAAAAACCTTCAAAAAATTTAAATTATATTTTTTCAGAATTTGGTGATACTATAATTGTAAAATTCTTTGGAGGTGAAGTATTTATGGAAAACAGCGGAGTACTTTGCAATGTAAACGAGTGTATGTATCATGCAGAGGGCAACAAGTGCAGACTTGACAAGATTGAGGTAAGCCACGAAAAGACAAGCTCTGATTCGATTGCAATCCCTCATTTTTGTAAGAGCTACGAAAAGAAATAATAAAAAGTGGTTGAGAATATATTCTCAACCACTTTTTTTGATATTCATTTCAAACATGTCTGCGCAGTTTATCACGGACCAAACAATCTTACAATGTCATTCCATGTTGCAAACATCATAACCCCCATCAAAAGCACCAGACCTATAAAATGCACAATTCCCTCTTTTTCGGGTGGGATGGGTTTTCGCCTGATGGCTTCGATAAGAACAAAAAATATTCTGCCGCCGTCAAGAGCGGGGATGGGCAAAAGATTCATTATGCCTATGTTGACCGAGATAAATCCCGCAAGATAAAGCAGGGCAACAAAACCACCGGTTTGTGCCTGGGTGTTCATTGCGTCAACAACCCCGACAGGCCCCGAAATCTGTGAAAGCTGAGCCTTGCCTCCAATCAGCATACCCAAGGAAACAAACACGAGCTTTCCCATCCATATAGTCTGAAAAAAGCTTTGGTGAAGAATATTTAAAATGGTCGGTTTTTCTGTTGCTGATATGATGCCTATCAGGTAGGCAGGTGTACCATCTGTATACTGTGTGACGATTGGATTAAATGTGGTGGAGATGCGTTTGCCATCACGATTGATAGTTATTTCGCATTCGCTGCCGTCACAGTTTTGCATCGCAAAATCAATGTCTTTTTTTATGTTTATGCGCTCGCCATTGACCGAGACTATTTTGTCGCCTTTTTGCAAAAAGCCATAAAGCGAGGAGTCTTCCATAACGCTGTCAACCGTTGTTGTGGGGAGCCCGGTCTGGAATGACGAAATTACGACAAAAATCAGCGAGATAACAAATCCCAAAACGATATTCATAAATGCGCCTGATGCCAGAACAACCAGCTTTGCATACCAGGGCTTTGCTGAAAACGAGCCTTTGTCATCACTTGCTTCGTTTTCACCCTCCATACTGCAAAAACCGCCGACAGGGATTGCACGCACCGAGTATTTTGTGCCGTTTTTTTCTTTTGAAAAAATCTTCGGGCCCATACCGATTGCAAATTCGTGGACTGTTATTCCAAAGGCTCGTGCAGAGAGGAAGTGCCCAAGCTCGTGAACAAAGATTATAAGCGAAAACAAGAGAAGTGCAAAAAGCACTGTCCAAATCATTACATACATTCCTTTCTTACCAAAGCATCCGTTTCTATTATATCCGAAAGGGTGGGGTTTAATTTATTTTTATATTTACTCATAACTGATTCAACATATTCCGCAATACCCAAAAACGAAATTTCGTCCTTCAGGAATTTGCTGACAGCAATCTCGTTTGCAGCGTTGAGGATTGTGGGCATAATACCACCCTCACGACCTGCTTTTTTTGCAAGGGCAAGACAACGGAATGTATCCTCGTCGGGTTTATAGAAGGTCATTTTTGACAAATCTGCAAAGTTTACACTTTGACCCTGTGCGGGGAGTCTGTCGGGGTAGGTAAACGCGTACTGGATGGGGTGCTTCATGGACGGCAGAGACATCTGTGCGATGATGCTCTGGTCGCAAAATTCCACCATTGAATGAATTATACTCTCGCGGTGGACAACCACCTCGATATCGTCAATCTCTGTGTCAAAGAGCCACTTTGCCTCCAGTACCTCAAGACCTTTGTTCATAAGGGTGGCACTGTCTATTGTGATTTTTGCGCCCATAGACCAGTTTGGATGCTTGAGTGCCTGTTCTTTTTTGACATTTGCAAGTTCATCTTTTGTCTTGCCAAAAAACGGTCCGCCCGATGCAGTAAGCAGAATTTTTTTGACCTCGTTTCGTTTTCCACCCTGCATTGACTGAAAAATTGCTGAATGCTCGCTGTCGACAGGAAGAAGACGCACATCGTGTTTTTTTATGGCATTCATAAAAAGCGCACCTGCTGTGACAAGCGTTTCTTTGTTGGCAAGGGCAATATCCTTGCCTGCCTCGATTGCCTTCATTGTGGGGACAAGGCCTGCAAAGCCGACTATTGAAGAAAGCAGCATATCAGAGCCATCGATTGCAGCTGCCTGACAAAGACCTTCCTCGCCTGCAAGAACTTTGACTGAAGTGTCGGCAAGACGGGTTTTGAGGTCGGTGTAGCCCGATTCGTCAGCGGCAACTGCCAAAAGGGGTTTGTATTTGCGAGCCTGCTGTTCGAGAAGCGCGAGATTGGAGTTGCCTGTTATGGCAAGAACATTTATGTCTTTTGTTCCTTTTAATTCGTCAACAACCTCCAGGGCTTGCGTGCCAATGGAGCCAGTTGAGCCGAGTATTGAAATATTCATATGCTAAACCTCGTTAAATCCCTATGCTTGTAAGGTAGATATAAACCAGCGGAGCAACGGCAATTACGCTGTCAAGTCTGTCCAAGATTCCACCGTGACCGGGAAAAATCGAGCCGTAATCCTTAACACCGTATTTGCGTTTGATTATTGATGCGGTAAGATCGCCGATTTGCGAGATGGGCGAAATAAGAACACCCAAAATTCCAAGCTTCAAATAATTTATATCCATATTGAAAGCTTTTTCAAGCAAAAGCCCATAAAGGAGCATAAAGGCAATACATCCAAGAGTTCCGCCGAGTGAGCCTTCGATTGTCTTTTTGGGACTTATCTCGGGGCAAAGCTTGTGCCTTCCTAAAAACACGCCTGCAAAATATGCAAAGGTATCGGTTGCAAAAGCACCGATAAAAACAATCCACAAAAGAAGAGTGCCATATTGAAGACCTTTTATGTCAATCAGCGTGGAAAGCAAAAACGGAATATAAAGCAAGCCAAAAATCAAAAGCCCCACATCACCGACACTTGTGGTTTTGTGACATTTGAGCATTATGCAAAAAATCGCCAGCAAGCCAACATAGAATAAGGGCATATAAAACGACACCGGAATATATGTTCTGAGGCAAATAAGTACTGCACCTGCATAGCCAACCGCACAAAGACTTTTGTGCACATTCAGCCCGGTGGCTTTAAAAAATTCATAAAGTCCCATAATGGAAATAATGGTAACTGCCGCCGAGACAATATAAGCATTTGAAAGCAGAACCAAAACCAAAAGCGGTATAAGAACCAAAGCAGTTAAAATTCGTGTTTTCATAGGTTTTCCTCCTGTGTAAAAACAATGGGAGGGAAATTCCCTCCCTGAAAATATAAAAATTCAAGCTACACTTTGCCAAAACGGCGGTTTCGTGCCTGGTAATCAATGATTGCTTTTTCCATATCTTTTTCCGAAAAATCGGGCCAGTTGATATCGGCAAACCAAAATTCGGCATAAGCTGCCTGCCACAATAAAAAGTTTGAAAGACGAAGCTCGCCGCTGGGCCTGATGATAAGGTCAAGCTCGGGGACATCTTTTGTATACATAAGCGAAGAAAGGTATTCCTCGGTTATGTCAGACACCGAAATTTCGCCCTTTGCAAATGTGTTGGCTACGGTTTTTGCAGCATCCAGAATTTCGGATCTTCCGCCATAGTTGAGAGCAACATTGAGAATAAGACCGGTGTTGTTTTTGGTATAATCCTCGGCATAGTCGATTGCCGAATTGATTTTGTCCGAAAGCCGGCTGCGGTCACCGATAACCTTAAGGATTACATTGGTGCCGGCAAATTGCTCTTCGACCTGCTGAAGATACATGTAAAGCAGGTCCATAAGTGCATCGACTTCTTTTTGGGGACGATTCCAGTTCTCGGTCGAAAAGGCATAGGCAGTTACGCATTTTACACCGATTTTGTTGCAGTAAACAACAATTTTTTTGAGGGTTTCGGCGCCTGCACGATGCCCTGCACTGCGCGGGAGACCGCGTTTTTTTGCCCATCTGCCGTTGCCGTCCATTATTATGCCGATGTGTTTGGGGATGTTGTCTTTGTCAAGCTGCACGGTGCGGCTTTTTTTCTTAAAAAGCATGGGCTATACCTCTAAAATTTCTTTTTCCTTGGCGCTGATAATGGTATCAACAGAAGCAACAAACTTGTCGGTAAGCTTCTGGGTTTTTGTTTCGAGTTCTTTGAGGTCGTCCTCGGTGATTTCGCCATCCTTTTTCTGCTTTTTAAAGCCTTCGAGAGCGTCGCGACGGATGTTGCGAATTGCAACCTTACATTCTTCACCGCGCTTTGAAATACCTTTAACAAGCTCTTTTCTTCTTTCTTCGGTAAGAGGAGGGAAGTTGAGTCTTATCATCTTGCCGTCGTTGTTGGGAGTAAGACCGATATCCGATTTTAAAATAGCCTTTTCTATCTCACCAAGGATTGACGCATCCCAGGGTTGGATTGTGATTGTTCTTGGCTCAGGTACTGCGACTGTTCCCACCTGCTGAAGGGGTGTTGGAACACCGTAATATTCAACTGTAACCTTGTCAAGTATTGCAGGGTTTGCACGGCCTGCACGGATTGTAGCCAAATCGTTTTCAAGGACAGCAATTGCTTTGTCCATTTTTGTTTCTGCGTTTTTCATTGATTTTTCCGCCTTTCTGATTTTAAGATTTATTTAACAATGGTACCGATTTCTTCGCCCATAACGGCGCGCTTGATGTTTTCGGGGTCATCAAGACCAAATACCAGAATCGGGATGTTGTTGTCCATACAAAGAGATGTAGCTGTCGAATCCATAACGCCAAGTCCGCGATTTAAGACATCTATGTAGCTGAGCTCGTCAAACTTTACGGCATTGGGATTTATATGCGGGTCGCTGTCATAGACAGCATCCACTTTTTTTGCAAGAAGAATAATTTCTGCATCGATTTCGGCTGCGCGAAGTGCGGCTGTTGTGTCGGTCGAGAAGAAGGGGTTTCCTGTTCCGCAGGCAAAAATTACAACCCTGCCTTTTTCAAGATGGCGCATAGCTTTGAGTCTTATGTAAGGCTCGGCAATCTGTCGCATTTCGATTGCGGTCTGGACTCTTGCCTGAACGCCTTGCTGCTCAAGTGCGTCAAGAAGTGCCAGTGAGTTTATGACTGTTGCAAGCATTCCCATATGGTCAGCACGGCTGCGGTCCATACCTTCGCCGGTTCTGCCGCGCCAGAAGTTGCCACCGCCTACAACGATTGCAATTTCGCATCCAAGGTCGGCACATTCTTTGATTTTTGAAGCGATAGTTGTTACTGTTTTTGTGTCAAGACCAAAGCCTTTTTCTCCTGCCAGGGCCTCACCGCTGACTTTAAGCATCACTCTTTTGTACTTTACAGACATGTTTTGTTCCTCCGTTATTTTATATTAGCAACAAGTGATTATTACTCTGAAATATCGATTACAGTAATCGGTTCTTCGATATCTTCGGGGGTTTCGGCATCTGTGCCTGTCACCGTTTCGGGTGAAAAGTCATTTTCTTCACCTTGAGTGTCTTCCGGGACATTTTCGTTGGATGTTGTGCCGGGGTCCGCGGTTGTCGAACTTTGATTTTCCGGCTTCTGACCCTCGTCGTCTGTTGCCACGGGTGTCTCGACAATTGCGGGAACGGACTGATTTGCCTTGTATTTGTCAACAGTTGTGGTCAGGATATCAATTTCGTCATTAAGGGTCTGCACCTGTTCCTTAAGCTCGGCGTTTTCTTTGATTGTGTCGCCATCTTTAAAGGTAAAGAGATTTATTGGGTTTACTATAAGGCTGAAAGCAAGGGTGAATGATATCATAAACACCAAAACGGTGCCAAATGCGATACCCACTCCAGCCAGAATTTTTTTGGTTTTTAAAGACATTTCGGTTTTTTGTTTCATAGCCCTTTAGACCTTTCCTTAAAATTATACTTATTATATCATATCGAAACCATATTTTCAATATTAATTTTGTATAGATTTTTTGTGCTTAAGGTTCATTCGGGTCAGACGGTCCACAACCGCTATTTTGTCGATTATGGTTTTGACTATCTGGTCAAGCTCGCGCCCTTCGGAATAGTTTGCCTCGGTGATAAAGTTCACGCGGTCCTCGGCAAGCAGTTTTGCCGCTGTGCTTTTGCTTCGTCTTTTGAATACGGCGATGGATTGTCCCCCGCTCTGTTTGACAAGCTTCATACAGGGAACATCGGTCATTCCGTCACCGATGTAAATCATATTTCTGAATGGAATCCGTCTTTCTTCCATAGGAATATATGTATTAAGAAGTTTTTCTTCCGAGATGTCAAGCACGCCCTTGTTGATGCGGAACAAAAACTGGGTTTTTGTGGTAAAGTTTACAATGTTTTTGGGCCATACGGCAACTCCGTTTATGTCGTACAAAAATTCGCAGGCATAGGTTTTTTTGAAGTTCTTGAATATTGACGACCCTTCGATTATTTCCTGAAGTCCCGAGGAGATGACATAATGCTCTATCTCAACCCCCAGCTTCTCGCCATAACGGTTTATGCGGTCAAACCACTCCTCAACCCCGGGGAAGTATTCGATTTTTTCGCCAAGACGGACAAAGTCTTCACGCCTTATGGGAATGTTGCTGTTTCCGGCTTTTTTAAGCATCATATACATATAGCAAAGGAGTCCGTCCATAGAATTTTCTTTTTTGACCTTGTCAACTTCGCCCCAGAATTCGTCTGTGGGAATGCCAAGGCTTGGAACAAAGCTGTAATTTTGCATATCGTTGGTGCAAAGAGTTTTGTCAAAGTCGTACATCAGTGCGACAACAGGTTTTTTACTCATAATTATCATTCCTTTCGGGGTTTTTAAAGGGCGGACAAGTCATAAATGCGGTCAAACATCCGTTCACGCTCCCAAAGCTCTTTTAAAGCAGGGTTGCCAAGCTTGTTTATTTGTGAAGTGTTTCGCACAAGCGCGAGTGTTGATTTTTTCTTTGCAGCAGAAATAAGTTTTTGACCTTTTTCGCTTTCATCAAGAATTTTGATGTAAGAAGGCGGCGCGCTGCGGTCGGCATCTTTTATGCCAAGAAGCGCCGAAAGCAAAATTCTGCGCACTCGGCTGTGTGTATAACGCTTGGTTTTGATGCTGTCTGCAAGTTCGTCAAGATTTGATGCGGTTTCGGCTTTTGCTTTTATGCGGTTTTCAATCCCCTCGCCGACATCGGCGATTTTTGTAAGATTTTCGGCAGGGATTTTTACAAGCTCGCAAAGAATAGCTTTTTCCAAAGCTTTGAGTGAATGGATTTTTGCATCCTTAAAGATTTTGTACGCATCATCAGGGACAAACTGCGAGAAGTCTTGTCCGTTTAAAATAATATCCCGGACAAATGTTGCCGAGGCTATGTTGCCCTTTGGCAAAGTGCTGTCGTGGTCTGCACCCTTTCGCAAAACCGAAAAAGGTGCTATATTGCTTTTCGATGATATAAGAGCCTTAAGGTATTCGATTGCCAGAATGTTGTTGGGGGTTGAAAGCAGGTCTGCTGCAGAATCTCCCAGGACTTTGCTGACCGCTTTTGCACGCGCAAGGGGGAACGAAACGCCTTTTGCAAGATTTTCCTTGATGGCCTCAGAAAAGTCGTCCGGCTCATCAGCAAGGAGCTGTGCGATATTTTTTAAGGACTCAAGGTCTTCGCACTCGGTGCCAAAGGACAAAAAGTCCACAACACCAAGACTATTAAGGATCTTGATTGCTCCATCGGCAAAAAACTCAGCAGAAGCAAGCGAGTATGTGGCAGGGAGCTCGATGCAAAGGTCTGCACCGCAGGCAATTGCGGCTTTGGCCCGGAGCTTTTTATCAAAAAGTGCGACTTCGCCACGCTGGACAAAATTGCCGCTCATAACCAAAACCACTGCATCGACACCAAGGCTTTGCTTCGTTTCTTCAATATGAAATTTATGACCGTTGTGAAACGGATTATATTCGCAGATTATTGCGGCAGTTTTCATAAAATAACTCCCCTGATTTCTTATATCCAATATTATATACAAATTTTCGGATAATTGGAAGAGTTTTGTCCGAAAAAAATAAAAAATTGTTTTTAAACCTTGCATATCTCAAAAAATTGTTATATAATAACATTTATAGCTTTGGGTGCGGTTTGTATTGCATCCCAAAAAAACAGAGAAATTTTTTTGGAGGCGTAAAATGAGCAAGTTTTTGGACACAATAAAAGAAAGAGCGCGCGCGGACAAGAAGACAATTGTCCTTCCCGAATCGATGGATGCGAGAACCTTTGAGGCGGCAGAGAAAATTCTTAAAGAGGATATTGCCAACCTTATTATCATAGGCACTCCCGAAGAAATCGAAAAGTACGGCAAAGGCTTTGATATAAGCGGTGCGACCATTATCGATCCATATACATACGAAAAAACAGAAGAATATCTTAACCTTTTTGTAGAACTCAGAAAGGCAAAGGGTCTTACATACGAAGAAGCAAAAGCGACTGCCCTTGGCGATTATATGTATTATGCTTGTCTTATGGTAAAGGCAGGCGACGCTGACGGCGTTGTTTCAGGTGCTTGCCATTCGACGGCAAACACACTTCGTCCAAGTCTTCAAATTATAAAGACCAAGCCTGGTGTAAAGCTTGTTTCGGCATTCTTCCTTATGGTTGTTCCCGATTGCGAGTTTGGCTCAAACGGTACATTTATTTTTGCAGACAGCGGTCTTGAGCAAAACCCCGACCCCGAAAAATTGGCGGCTATTGCTGCTTGCTCGGCAGAATCTTTTGAGCTTCTTGTTCAGGAAGAAGCAATCGTTGCTATGCTTTCGCACTCTACAAAGGGCAGTGCAAAGCACGCAGATGTTGACAAGGTTGTTGAAGCAACACGCATTTGCAAAGAGAATAATCCAAACCTCAAAGTTGACGGCGAGCTTCAGCTTGATGCGGCAATTGTTCCGTCTGTGGGCGAGTCGAAGGCTCCGGGAAGTCCGGTTGCAGGTCATGCAAATGTTTTGGTATTCCCCGACCTTGATGCAGGAAACATCGGCTACAAGCTTGTTCAGCGTTTAGCAAAAGCCGAGGCTTATGGCCCAGTTACTCAGGGTATTGCAATGCCAATCAATGACCTTTCGCGCGGGTGTAGTGCAGATGACATCGTGGGCGTTGTTGCAATCACGTGTGTTCAGGCACAGAAAAATTAGTTTTTAATTATTATATTATATATAGAAAGAAGATGAATTTGGTATGAAAATTTTAGTTATCAATGCCGGAAGTTCGTCGCTTAAGTATCAGCTTATTGATATGGAGACCGAACAAGTTCTTGCAAAGGGTCTTTGCGAAAGAATAGGCATCGATGGTTCAAAATTGAACCACACTCCCGATGGCGGAGAAAAAGTTGTCATCGAAAAGAATATGAAAGACCACTCTGATGCAATCCGTATGGTTCTTGATGCTCTTACAAGCGAAGAACACGGCGTTATCAAGAGCATGGACGAGATTTCGGCTGTTGGACACCGAGTTGTTCACGGCGGCGAGACTTTCAGCGGCTCGGTTATCATTGACGCGGATGTAAAGAAAGCTCTTGAAGACTGTATTCCGCTTGCGCCTCTTCACAACCCTGCAAACCTTATCGGTATTGCAGCTTGCGAAGAAGCAATGCCCGGCGTTCCGCAGATTGGCGTTTTTGATACTGCTTTCCACCAGACAATGTCAAAGGAAGCTTATATGTATGCAGTTCCTTATGAATATTATGAAAAACACAAGGTAAGAAGATACGGCTTCCATGGTACTTCGCACAAATACGTATCACTCGAGGCTGCAAAAATGCTTGGCAAAAAGCCCGAAGAACTCAAGATGATTACCTGTCATATGGGCAACGGCTCAAGTATCACAGCTGTTGACGGCGGAAAGTCAGTTGATACATCAATGGGCTTTACTCCTCTTGCGGGTGTTGTTATGGGTACCAGATGCGGCGATATTGACCCGGCAATTGTAAAATTTGTTGCCGAGCAGGAAAATCTGAGCCTTGAAGAAGTTGACGCTGTTCTCAACAAAAAGTCGGGCGTTCAGGGCATTTCGGGCGTAAGCTCGGACTTCCGTGACCTCGAGGCGGCTCAGGCAGAGGGCAACGACCGTGCAGAGCTTGCACTTTCGATGTTTGTTGAAAGCGTAAGAAGATTTGTTGGCTCATATATGGTTAAGCTGGGCAAGGTTGATTCAATCATCTTTACCGCAGGTATCGGCGAAAACACACCCATTATGAGAGCGGCAATTTTGAGAAATCTTGAAAACTTCGGAATCAAGATTGATGACGAAAAGAACAAAAAGGCAATTCGTGGAGCACAGATGGATATTTCAACTGATGATTCCAAGGTTCGTGTTTTGGTTATCCCCACAAACGAAGAACTTATGATTGCCAAGGAGACAATGGAACTTCTTAAATAAAAAAGCATAATCGGGACCGAAACAAGACGGCTGGCATTTGGCTTGTCGGGCGTTCGGTCTCGTTTTGTATTTGAAAGGAGGGCGCTTTTTGATTGAAGTAAAGTATGAAAATCTGTCTGACGAGAGACTGGCTGAGCTTTCGCTCGCAGGAGACGAGCTTGCGACTGAGTGTATTCTTTCAAGATACAAAAATCTGGTGCGCTCGAGGGCGAGGATGTATTTTTTGGCGGGAGCGGACAAGGATGATTTGATTCAGGAAGGAATGATTGGACTTTTTAAAGCGATACGGGATTATGACGGCGAAAAACGCTCATCGTTTCGCGGTTTTGCCGAGCTTTGCATAAAACGCCAGATTATCACCGCGATAAAGACTGCCACAAGGCAAAAACATTTGCCTCTAAACTCATATGTGTCACTCAGCAACCCAATGTACGAAAACGATTCCCAAGGACCCTTGGAGGATATTTTGCTGGGCGGACCCGACGCAGACCCCGAGCATTTGGTTATAAGCAAAGAAAATGCCGAGTTTTTAAATGACAAGATGAATAAAACATTAAGCGAACTTGAAAAATCGGTTTTGGCATTTTATCTGGAGGGTAAATCGTATCAGGAAATTGCAGAGCTTTTGGGAAAACCTGCAAAGGCAATTGACAATGCTTTGCAACGTGTGAAAAAGAAGATGGAAAGATTTGAAACTGTGTAAAAACAATAGAAAAGCTGACCCAAAAACGAATTAAAAAATGCTTGTCAATACTTTTTTTGGAAAAATTTTTTGAGATTATGTAAACCCCGAAATGATTTAAAATTGGTTTACATAATATGGTTTGTGGACAAAGAATGGCGTAATATAAGTTATTAACAGACTTATTCACATTATCCACAGGAACAACTCAATATTATAAAAAAACACGGTAAAAAACGGTCGAATTGTGGAAAAAGCCGATTTTATCAGCTTGGCTTTGAAAAGTAAAAAAATGGATTTTGGTTTACAATAATATTTTTACAGATTGATTGACATAAACAATAGTCAAAGAGTAATTAAAGCAAGATTTTGTGTTTAAAAACAGATAGATACTTATCAAAAAATACAAAATTTTAAAAACACTTGCAATAGCAAACAAAATGGGGTATACTATATTTGATTTAAGTCTAAAGGATAAAGGAGAGCTTTAAAAATGGCAAAAGTTACTAAGGATACAATTATAATGGATGTCCTGCAGCTTGACCCGGGGACAGCACCGTTCTTTCTTGAAATAGGAATGCATTGTCTTGGTTGCCCTTCGGCAAGCGGCGAAAGCATCGAGCAGGCTTGCATGGTGCACGGAACAGATGCGGATGCTCTGGTTGAAAAAATCAATGCTTTTTTGGAATCAAAGAATAACGCTTAATGTTGACCAGTGCTGAAGCAGACCTCCTGCTTCGGCACTTTTGCTTTTAAAAACAAATTTTTTTTCGAAAACCAAAAATTTTTGTTGACAAACACTTTTGTTTTGTGTATAATAATTGCTGACGCTCTTGATGGAGTATAGGAATTTAAGTATGGGCGCATAGCTCAGCTGGGAGAGCATCTGCCTTACAAGCAGAGGGTCATAGGTTCGAGCCCTATTGTGCCCACCATACTTTTTTCTGAGGCTGTTTTAAAGAAGCGGGATTTATGTGGGCGCATAGCTCAGCTGGGAGAGCATCTGCCTTACAAGCAGAGGGTCATAGGTTCGAGCCCTATTGTGCCCACCACATTTGTTTTTAAGGACTAAAAAGATGATACTTGATTTGACGCCTGTTGTTAATTTTGAAGGCAAAAAAATGGACCTTGAGACTTTGCTGGAATTTGAAAATGCAGAGGTCACGGGGCTTAAATTTTTGAAACCCGTAAAGCTTAAAGGCACGCTTTTGAACATAGGTGGAAGCCTTGAGCTTTCGGCTAAAGTCGAGGCGCTTCTTGAATTTGAATGTGACAGATGTTGCGAGGCTTTGAACGAAGAGTTTGAGGGTGAGTTTACCGAAATTCTTCGCAAAGAGGACAAAGACACCGAAGACAAAAATCCTGATGCAATTTATTATCAGGGAAATTCACTTGACCTTGACGATATCGTTCTTAACAACATTATCCTGCAGCTTCCGTCAAAGCACTTGTGCAAAGAGGACTGCAAAGGTCTTTGCCCGACTTGCGGCAAAAATCTCAATTTTGGGAAGTGCGATTGCGAAAGCGCGCCGGCAGACCCCAGATTTGATGTTCTTGACGGTTTGCTTGGGAATTAATTTTGTAGATTATGCAAGGGCGTTTGCCTTTGTCAAATATATTTGATTGGAAAGAGGTGTAACTGACATGGCAGTTCCAAAGAGAAAGACTTCTAAAGCAAGAAGAGATAAAAGAAGAGCTAACTGGAAGCTCGTTATCCCGGGAATGGTAGCATGCCCCCAGTGTGGTGAATTTAAAATGCCTCACAGAGTTTGCAAAGCTTGCGGATACTACAACGGAAAAGAAGTTGTAAAGGTTGAGAAATAGAAGTTTTACAAAGATTTAAAGCTCGCATCGGACAGTATTTGTCAGATGCGGGTTTTTTTGTCCGTAAAAAAACTTTGCATAAAATGAGCCCCTTGCTGTTTTTGGCAATGGGCTTATTGTTTAAAAAGTTTACAAAAAATATATTGTCATAAGATTAAAAATATGTTAAAATATATGATGTATAATAATATTTGCGAGTGATTAAACTTTCAAAAAACTGGAGTGTTAATATGTTTGGATACAATTATGCAAGACCGGGCAAGGGCGTGAACAAACGCGACCCCAACCAGTCAAAAATTTCAATCTTTTTTGAGATTCTTTTCCGAAAGCTTGGGGATCTTTGCAAGGTAAATCTTATATATCTGATAGTGTCAATCCCGACATTTATAGTCACAATGATTTGCATGGGCGTTGTCTCGGGGAGAATTGTTAATGCAGTAATTCCGGCTATTGCCAAAATCCTTGAACTTCCGGTGGTTGATATGTCAAACCCCGAACTCTTGAATCTGGCAGTAAAGATAGATTTGATTATAAGAGTTTGCTTCGCATATTTGTTTACCATATTCCTTGGACAGGGACCTGTGACCGCAGGATATACATACATTTTGCGAAACTATGGGCGTGAGGAGCATGCGTGGATGTTCAGCGATTGGTTTGAACATACCAGGAAGAACTTTTTGCAGTCACTTTTGGTTTGGTTGATTGACCTTGTGGTTTTTTGCTTGTTTGTTATTGCAATCAGCGTATATATGCAGCTTGGTGGATTCTTGGTATATCTTGCAGGTTTGCTTAGCGGAATCTTTTTGATTTATGTAATGATACATTTTTATGTATATCAACTGATGATTACATTCAAGAACTCGATTAAGGATATTTTCAGAAATGCGTTTATTATGACAATGCAGAAAGCCCCCCGAAATGTGCTTTTGTTATTGATTCTTCTTGCGGTACATGTGGGAGTTCCTGTTCTGGGATTGCTTTTGGGCTGGGATGGCAAAAACTGGATTATATTTTTCGCTGCCGAAGTTCTTATACTGGCGGCGGTTTCGGGATTTACCACAAACTTTTTTGTGTATCCGCAGCTTGAGAAATATATAAAGGCTGATAAAGAACAATCCGAAAATGAATCGGAAATATAAATATAGAAATTTATTTGTTGAAAGGAAGATGAAAAATGAAAAAAAATAACCACTATCCCTATTACGAAATGCCCGAAATCAATGATTTCAGACATTTTGTAGATTTTATGCGCGAGAATTATGCAGAAAAGCCTGTATTTATGTTTGCTCAGAACAAAGAAGATGTCGAGGTAAGCTATGCAAAGTTTACCGATGATATTGATGCACTTGCAGCGTATTTCAAAAATATGGGACTTGACAATGATAAGATTGCCGTGTACGGCGAAAACAGCTACGAATGGATTGTTACATATTTTGCGGCAATTGTCAGCGGAAACATCATTGTCCCGATTGACAAGGAGATAAAAGGCGACGAGGTAAGAAACCTTGTAAATGACTGCGAGGCAAAGGTACTTATCTATTCGGCTGCAAAGGAAGCAGCAATTGCAGAAAACAAAGAGGAAATGAAAACGGTTGAAGTTTTTGCGCAAATCCCCGAACTTTCTGACTGGTTTGAAAAAGGCAAGGCATTGATTGCATCGGGCGAGATTGATGTAAAATTAATCCAGCAGGACCTTGAAAAAATGTGTGCACTTATCTATACATCAGGAACAACAGGCAATCCAAAAGGCGTTATGCTGTGCCAAAGAAACTTGGTTTATTGTATGGTAAACAGCTGTCGAAATCTGCTTGAGCCGCCCAATACGGTTGTTGTTCTTCCTCTCAACCACACATTTGGTATGATGGCGGGCGTTCTTTGCCAGGTTTATGCAGGTTACAAAACATACATAAACAACAACCTTAAAAATGTACTTAAAGATATAAATACTTTAAAACCCCAACATATTTCGGTGGTGCCGCTTTTCGCAGATACTTTTTACAAAGGAATCTGGAAGAATGCTAAAAAATCGGGTAAGGATAAAATCCTTAAAGTTTTGATTAAAGTCAGCAACGGACTCCGCAAGGTTGGAATTGACTTAAGACGAGTATTCTTCAAGTCGGTAATTGATGCCTTCGGCGGAAACCTGGAGATGCTTATTGTGGGCGGTGCTCCGCTTGATTTGAAGGTTGCCAAGGGTTTTGATGACCTTGGTATAACCGTTATTGGCGGCTATGGAATAACTGAGTGCTCGCCAATTATCTCGACAGACCGCAACCGTGACTTTAAGTTTGGCGGCGCAGGTCTTGCTATCCCGGGTGTCGAGGTTAAGGTTGACAATCCTGACGAAAACGGCGAGGGCGAGCTTTTGGTAAAAGGCCCGATTGTTATGCTTGGCTATTATAACAACCCCGAGGCAACTGCCGAGGTATTTGATGGCGATTGGTTCCGCACAGGTGACTTTGGAAGAATTGATGAAGAGGGCTTTATCTTTATCACAGGCAGAAAGAAGAATATAATCATTACACCCAACGGCAAGAATGTTTACCCCGAGGAAATCGAAGCAGTTATTCAAAAGGTAGAGGGCGTAAACGAGGTTATGGTGTTTGAAGACGAAAAATTGATTTGTGCCGAAATTTATACCGAGCTTGTTGACGAAAAAGACAGAATAAAGGCAGAAGTTCAGGCCCTCAACAAGGTTCTTCCGTCATACAAACAGGTGCAGAAGATAATTTTCCGCGACACCGAGTTTGAAAAGACAACAACCAAAAAAATCAAGAGATTTTTAAGAGGCTAAAAATGGTTAATCTGGGAAACGAATGGGATGAATTGCTTGTCGGCGAATTCCAAAAGGACTACTATCAAAAGCTGAGGGCGTTTTTGGCAAAGGAGTATCGTACGGCAAGGGTGTTTCCTGATATGTATGACATATTTAATGCGCTTAAATATACCTCGTACAGCAACGTTAAGGCGGTTATAATCGGTCAGGACCCATATCATGGCGAGGGTCAGGCGCATGGACTTTGCTTTTCGGTCAAAAGGGGCATAGAGCCACCGCCGTCACTTAAGAATATATACAAAGAGCTTTCGGATGATGTCGGGTTTGTCCCGCCGGACCATGGCGAACTTACAGACTGGGCAAAGCAAGGCGTTTTGCTTCTCAATACTGTTCTTACTGTGCGGTCGGGCGAACCCAAAAGTCACAGAGACAGGGGTTGGGAGATTTTTACCAACCGCGTGATTGAAATTCTTGACAAGAGGGACGAGCCGATTGTGTTTTTGCTGTGGGGAAGTGATGCACAGCAGAAAAAGGCTTTGATAAAAAACCCAAAGCATCGGATTTTGCAGACGGTACACCCAAGCCCGTTGTCTGCATACCGTGGATTTTTTGGATGCCGGCATTTTTCGAAAACTAATGAAATATTAGCCCAGATGGGCAAAGAACCGATCGACTGGACGTTGAAATAGGGGGATTAGGGAATGAGAAAAACAGTAAATATCCTTGGAGTAAATGTGGACAAGCTTACATTCGGTGAAACGCTTGAAAAGGCAACTGAACTTTTAAAAAGCGAAGGCGCGTCTGCAATATTTACACCAAACCCCGAGATTGTAATGATGGCAAAGGAAGACCGCGAAATGCGCGATATACTGAACGGGGCTGATATTTGTACGGCAGATGGGATAGGTGTGGTTTACGGTTCGAAAATTTTGGGGGACGCTGTCCCCGAAAGAGTTCCGGGATTTGACCTTGCCTGCGCGTTGCTCGAAAAGATATCCAAAACCGGTGAGGGCGTGTTTTTGTTTGGAGCAAAACCCGGCGTGGCAGAGGTTGCCAAACAAAACCTTGAAGAAAAGCACCCCGGGATAGTTGTATCGGGCACACATGACGGATATTTTAAGCCCGAAGAGGAAGAAGGAATTGTCGAGGAGATAAACGCATCAGGTGCAAAGCTTTTACTTGTGTGCCTTGGCGCTCCAAAACAGGAAAAATGGATTGCAAAATACCAAAGCACACTCAAAGTAAATCTTTGTATGGGAGTCGGCGGAACGCTGGATGTTTTGGCAGGGATCGCAAAAAGAGCGCCCGAGGTATTTATAAAACTGAATCTTGAGTGGGCGTACAGAATACTTAAAAACCCGTCAAGAATAGGCAGATTTGCGGCACTTCCCCAATTTGCTTTGGAAGTTTTGAAAGAAAAATACAAGAAAAAATCATAAAATTGAACAGAAGGTGTTTGTATGGATTTCATTAAAAATAAAGCAGAATTTGACCTTATCAGTTTTGGTGAGGTAATGCTGAGACTGTCGCCTCCCGGGAAAGACAAGATTTCACAAAGTGAAAGCTTTGAAAAAGCCTGCGGCGGGTCAGAATTTAATGTGGCATCAGGCGCGGCAAACCTTGGTATAAGAGCGGCAATTGTGACAAAACTCCCCAGAAACAAGATAGGGCATTTTATTTCACGCCGAATCAGATACGGAAATGTATCGGATGACTATGTTGTGTGGGACGAATCCGACGAAAAACGCCTTGGACTTTATTATTACGAGAGCGGTGCTTATCCAAGAAAATCAGCTGTGGTATATGACAGAGCAAATTCGTCGGTATGTTCGCTTGGAATTGACGAAATTCCGCAGGATATCTGCCAAAAGGCAAGAATATTCCACATAAGCTCGATTTCACTTGCACTTGGGGCAAAACTTCGCGAAACAGCACTTTCGCTGATAAAGAAAATGAAAGAAAACGGAGCCGCAATCAGCTTTGATGTAAATTATCGCGCGACACTCTGGAGCGAAGAAGAGGCAAGAAGTGTTATCAAGGAAATACTTCCTCTTGTTGATATTCTGTTTGTATCGGAAGAAACTTCGCGCAGAATGATGCAAAAAACAGGCACTCTTGACGAGATAATGAAAAGCTATGCCGATGAGTATGGGTGCGGCATAGTCGCAACAACAAGACGCGAGGTTGTAAGTCCGACCAAGCACAATTTCGGGTCAAGGGTTTATTATGACGGAAAGTTTTATGAAGAGCCGCACTATGAGGGAATTGAAGTTATTGACCGCATCGGCAGCGGAGATGCCTATGTTGCGGGAGTGCTTTACGGTATTCTTTCGGACAACAACATTGAGGATGCGGTATCTTATGGCAATGCACTGAGCGCGATAAAAAATACGGTTGCAGGAGATATGTCCATAAGCTCGATTGACGAGGTTAATCTTGTCATAAAGGCACATCGGGCAGAGGGAATACAGGACGAAATGTCAAGATAAAGAATATTACAGATGTTGTAAGACGGAGGTTATTATGCTTTATATGTTTTTGGCAGACGGCTTTGAAGAAACCGAGGCAATAGGCTCGCTGGATGTTATTCGCAGAGCAGGGATTGACATAAAAACGGTGTCAATCGGGGATGAGCTTGTGTGCGGGGCACACGGGGTTTCGGTCAAAGCGGATATTTTGAAGAACGATATTGATTTTGAGGATATGACCGGCATTATTTTGCCCGGAGGCATGCCGGGAACAACAAACCTTCAAAAAGACGAAGTTGTTCAAAAAGCTATTGATTACTGCGCGCAAAAGAGTCTGCTTATGGCGGCAATATGCGCCGCACCCATGGTTTTGGGCGAAGCAGGAGTCCTGGAGGGCAAGGATGCGGTTTGCTATCCAGGATTCGAGCAGCATCTTAAGGGGGCAAATGTAAAGAGTGATTTTTGCACCGCAAGTCAAAATGTTATCTGCGCAAAAGGAGCAGGGGTATCAATGATTTTTGGCGCAAAAATTGTTGATTATTTTAAGGCCGGCGAGGGCGACAGAATTCTTGCCCAGATGCAGCATAAATAAAAATTTTTGGTGAGGTCTGATGACAGAGAAGAAGTATGAGCTCAGAAAACAAATAAAAAGTGTAAGATGGATGATTTTTTGGGTGGTCCTTGCTCAGTTTGCAGCAGAGGTCCTGGTTGAAGCTGTCGTAAGCTTTATGTCAAACCCGCCCCACAAATATCTTCAGATTGCACTTGTGGAGCTTGTTGCAATAGGTGTGCCCATAAGCATTTATGCAAAGACTGTGTGGAAGTCAGGAAACAAGCAAATAAAAAAAGAAATGTGCCTCAATCGGTGCGGAGCGGGGTATATTATTCTTGCTGCGATTTTGGGCGTTTCGGGGCAGTTTGTGATGATGCTTCTTAATGTTCCGGCCAATTTTGTAATAAATCTGGTATCGGGTGGTGCATCAGGTGAGGTAATTCCTGTTGCAGAGCGTTGGTATGAGCTGCTTCTTGGTATTTTTGCACTTGTAATTATTCCTGCTGTACTCGAAGAATTCTGGATGCGCGGTATAATTTTTCGGGCATACAACAGATGCAATACTGCTGCAGCGGTATTTTTTACAGCGCTTATATTTGCACTTTTGCATCTCAGGATAAATGAAGCGTTGGGATTTTTCTTTATGGGACTTGTCGCATCGGTGGTTCTGATAAAAAGCAAATCACTGTATGCATCAATGGTGTATCATGCATTCAGTAATCTGACGGCTCTTTTGTTCAGCGCGCATATTATGCCGTGGATTATAGACTTTATATGGGTGGCCTTTGCGGTAATAACGTTGATTTTTGTACTGACTTTCTGGCTGCTTATCAAACAAAAGGGCGGGATGAAAAAGACCAGAACACTAAGAACTTCGGCAATAATAATAACAAGCCTGTTTAGTATGCCGATGATTTTCAGCGTTATTACGGTTGTTATAAAGTATTTTCTCCTGAGCGGTGGTTAAAATGAAACGAAGTTTAGAAAGAATTTTAACAAATTTTAAAGGTGCAAATCCTCAAAAACCGATTTTGGCCATAATTGCGGTTTTGGTGGTATGTACTTTGCTTTGGTTTGGCTCGGTTTTGGGTGATGTGTTTGGCATGTTTCCCGCCAAAGGGCGCGAGGTCATGGTGGAAATCCCCAAAGGAACAGGTGCAGCAAGAATTGCTGAAATCCTTAAAAACGAAGGAATAATACGCCATACTGCTGTTTTCAGGGTATATGAACGCCTGAGTGGCAATAATGTTTTTCAGCAGGGTGGGCACAAGGTAGGAAGCGGACAAAGCTATGCCAGAATAATACAAAAACTGACAAGCATGCCCGAAATTGGCGTTGATCAAACGGTGACAGTTTTGATTCCCGAGGGGTTTGAAGCACGGCAGATAGCCGAAAGACTTGCTGAAAATGGACTTGTTGACGAAAAGAAGTTTTTAAAAGAGCTTGAAGAAGGCGACTTTGAATTTGATTTTGTAAGCAAAATCCCCCGTCGCGAAAATCGACTTGAGGGATACTTGTTCCCTGCGACTTATGAGCTTTTTGTCGGGGAAAGCGAACATGATATTATAAATCGTATGCTTGATGCGTTTTCAAAAAGGATTATACCGCTTTACAACCAGTCCGGGACAAGTTATTCACTTGACGAAATTGTGACCATGGCATCAATTGTCGAGCGAGAAGCTGCAAATGACAGCGAAAGAGGCAAGGTTGCATCGGTTTTTTACAATCGAATTAAGCGTGATATGACACTAAGCTCGTGCGCGACGGTGCAGTATATCATAAAGGAACGAAAAGACATTCTTTCGAATTCTGACATAAAGATTAAATCGGATTACAATACCTATATAAACAAAGGATTACCTATTGGACCGATTGCGTCTCCCGGCGAAGCCTCGGTAAGAGCGGCACTTTGGCCCGAAGATACGGATTATCTGTATTTTGCGGCACGCTCAAGCGGCGAGGCGAATGTGTTCAGCAAAACAGATACCGAGCATCTTGAAACAGTAAGAAGATTGCAAAACGGAAACTAAATACAGAGGAAGTAACAAAATATGAAGTCTTGGATTGAGGACGACAACATAAATTATGAATATATAATCCGCTACCTGAGGGACACTATACCAAAGAGCGAAGGGCACATACTCGAAATGGAAAAATACGCCAAGGAAAACGATGTGCCCATTTCGCAGCCCGAGAGTATAAGAATGATAGAAATTCTTCTGAAGCTTATGGATGCGGATGAAATTCTGGAGATAGGCTCGGCAATAGGTTATTCGGCAATAAGGATGAGCCGTGCATCGGATGCCCGGGTTGTGACGGTTGAGCTTTCGGGCGAGATGGCGGATATTGCCGAAGAAAACTTCAAAAAGGCGGGTGTTGACAAAAAAATAAGACTTATCCGCGGTGACGGCAAAGAAGTCCTTTCAAAAATGGAGGGCGAGGGAGTTTTTGATGTGATTTTTGTCGATGCGGCAAAGGGACAGTATATGGATATCTTTCCGGATTGTGAACGGCTTTTGCGTTCAGGCGGACTTTTGATTTCGGACAATATTTTATACAAGGGCATGACCGCCACAGACGAGCTTGTGGTAAGGCGAAAGATTACTATTGTACGAAGACTCAGAGCATATCTTGATATGCTTAAGAAGAACAAAAACTTCAGCACGGCTATCGTCCCGATTGGTGACGGCGTTGCGCTGAGTTTTAAGGAGTGAAGAAATTGATTATTGACAATCTCAACAAGCACAATGATTTTCGAAAGAATTTTGATTTTGTGTTCTTTGGTCTTGTTATGCTTGCTTCAATTTTTGGGATAGTTATGGTTTCGAGCGCGGCTCCATCGCCTGTCAAGTACACCGTTGTTCAGACAGTTGCACTTTTGCTGGGACTTGGTGCGATGGCTCTTTTGCTTGTTCTTGACTACGAGCATCTTGCCAAGCTTTCGGTATATCTTTACGGGATATCGGTGATTTTCCTTATTCTTGTGCTTATCCCCGGCATAGGTGTTTATGAAAATGGAGCACGAAGCTGGTTTCGCTTTGGGTCGCTTATTGGCATCCAGCCTGCCGAATTTGTGAAGCTGGCGTTTATTATAACATTTTCTAAGCATTTGTCCGAGGTCGATGATTTGATTGACAGACCAAGGAATGTGGTCATGCTGCTTTTGCATGTAGGTTTTTTAGTTGGACTTATATTGTTGCAACCCGACTTTGGAACGGCAGTGGTTTTTGTGTTTATTGCACTTGCAATGCTGTTTGCGGCAAAAATCAACTGGAAGTATATTACATCAGGTGCAGGAGCAATTGCGGCGGCACTTCCTCTTGCCTGGTTTTTTGTTTTGAAACCCTATCAAAAAGAACGAATAATCAATCTTTTCAACCCTGAAAATGACCCGTCGGGAACAGGTTATCAGGTTATGCAGTCTAAGATTGCTATAGGGTCGGGCAAGTTTTTTGGCAGTGGACTTTATGAGGGCGGAAGCAAGTACAACAATTTCCTGCCCGAGCGCCACACCGACTTTATATTTTCGGTTATTTGCGAAGAGCTTGGCTTTTTGGGAGGGACATTGGCTGTTATACTTCTTATGGCAATAGTTGTACGTTGTCTTGTTATTGGAATGAATTCGCGTAATAACACGGGGTTTTATATCTGCGTGGGTGTTGCCGCGATGTTTGCTTTTCATATAATTGAAAATGTAGGTATGTGCATAGGTATTCTGCCGGTAACGGGCATTCCTCTTCCATTTTTCAGTTATGGTGGGTCGTCTATGCTTTCAAATCTGATAGCGGTTGGACTGGTCCTTAATGTAAGGTACCGAAGTAAGTCAATCAATTTTTAAAGGGGATGTTAAAATAGTCCAGACCGCAAAAAGACTGGAAAAACAAAGAATATTCCTTTTGAATTAGTAATAAAAAGCTATTACAAATGTAGAAAAATCGCATAACAATGCGATTTTTCTGTTTTTATAGTCTTTTTGCTACACACAAGCCTCGCCTCTCAACGTACAAAAGTACGCCTTCGGGTAACCCAAAGCTAAAGCTTTGGCTCGGTTTGTGTGTTCTGAATCAATTTTATCTATCCCCTAATGGAAGGCTGTTTAAAAACGTAGTTTTTAAACAGCCCCTTAAAATAAGTTTTTTGATGCATATTGGATGAGTGCGCATTTTTCATTTTTACATTTTTCACATATGACGGCATCAAGCAAAAATGACAGCATTTTGCCCAAAGCCTTGCCCTGTATGCCAAGGTTATCCAAAAGGTCTTTTCCGGATATTTCAAGCTGAGCGAGCGAAAAACATTCGCCGTTTGCAATGATTTTTTCAAAAATTTCCTCTGCTTTTCCGGCATCAAGAGGATTTTTTGCACGCACTTTTTCTAAAACAAGCAAAAAGCTATCGCAGCCAATTTCTGAAAGAAGTTTTTTGATTTCGGTTTTCTCAAAGGACAATACAAAATCTGAATATTCGCTCAAAAATATTATATCCCGAACGGTTTTTCGGTCAAGCTTAAGATTTTTAACCGCGGTTTTTGCATCAAAATTGTCAAGCAAAAGCGCCAGTCTTACCGAAAAAATTTTTTTTGCGCGGCAAAGAAGCCGGGCATTTTCTTTCCATAATACATTATCAAAGTCTTTGTTAAGCCCCAGAATATCCGAAAACACATTGGAAAAACTGATCAAAACATCAAACGGATTGTCTGCCAGAAGAAGTTTTTCGAATTCGTCGGTTATACGCTCTTTTGCTATGTTTTCAAGAAGTTTTTTGTTGAAAAAAATTGCTTGTGAGGTATTTTTCTCAATTTCGAAACCCAGCACGGCGGCAAACCGAAGCGCGCGTATATGTCGAAGAGCGTCTTCCGAAAAACGGATATCAGGTTCGCCTACACATCTGATTACACCTCTTGAAAGGTCGTCTTGTCCGCCAAACAAATCGATAAGCCCACATTTTTGACTAAAAGCCATAGCGTTTATGGTGAAGTCGCGCCTTTTAAGGTCGGCAGCGATATTTTTGGAGAAACTGACCGATTGAGGGTGGCGGTTGTCAAGATAGTATCCGTCTGTGCGGAAGGTGGTTATTTCGACAAATCCACATTCGACTTCTACTGCAATTGTGCCGTGCTTTATCCCGACCGAAAGGGTTTTGCGGTCTTTAAATATGCCAAGGATGTCGTCGGGCAGGGCGGAGGTTGTGATGTCCCAGTCTTTTGGGGATTTTTCAAGCAGCATATCCCGCACACATCCACCGACAACAAAGGCTTCAAAGCCTGCAGCTTCTATTTTTGAAATTATTTCTTGAACAAATACAGGGATGATCATAACTTGAAAATCTCCAAATCTTCCAGCTTATTTACAACTTTTTGCAACACATCTTCAAGAGTGATGTCGGCAAAGGTTTCGTCGTAATAGTATGTTGTTGGAACATACGGCACAGTCGAACGAAAGCTGTTGATTGCACCCGGAACTTCCTTTGGCAAAACTATGTCAAAACGATTGCCGCTTTTAAGGGGAGTATATTTAATTGAGCCGTTCATATGGTCTGCAGATTTTCGTGCAACCTGAATGGACAGTGCGACCATCGTTGCAAACGAGCGATCGTTTATGTCACGGGGAAGACATACCGAATCCGAGAACGCTGCGTCGATTATTTCGGGGTTTATGGGGTTGCCGTTGTCCCTGATATGAAAGACGAAGTTGTCTTTGTTTTCGGTGACAGAAATCAAAATTTTAAGCGGAGTTTTTTTCTTTTCGGGTCGACCTTTAAGCAGACAGTAAAGAATATTCAGGATGATAAGCTCAAACTTGGTTTTTTTGACAAGGATTGAAAGTGGCTGTTTTGAATTTACGCGGCACTCGGTCACAACGGGCGAATATGAGGCAACGGTTTTCGAAAAGCGTGCGGCTATTTCTTCGATCATATTCTCAATTTCAAAGCTTTCAAGGCGGTCATCGTCGGTGGTGTCAGGCTGTGCAAGGAACGTCATCATATTGGACAAACGATTCAATTGAATTGCACAAAGCTTAAGTGTGTTAACATTTTTCTGACCATTGACGGTCAAAGACTCTTCCATTTCTATAGAAATGGAAGAGTTATAGACTAAAAGTGAAGTGTTTTTGAATGCAACTGCCATAGAGAGAGTAATATTTTCGTCAAAAATCAATGCCATAAAAATCATCCTTTTAAAAGTATAAAATTTTTAGATAAGTATATCACGAAAACTGCAGATTTTCAATACGGGCAAACGGGAAAACGTCGTTTTTGAATAAAAAATTCGACTTCAAGACCGAGCAAACGAGAGTAAAAAAGAGAAAAACAAAGAAAAACGGACCTTTAAATATGCTAAATTAAATTTTTGAAAAAAATGCTTGACAAAAGAAAAAAAAGGTATTATAATGGTCTATGCTGCATCGGGGAAACCGATGCAAGTAAAAAATTTCAGATTGCAGACTGTGGGCAAATGCACACAGACCTTGTGTTCATCTGCTCATAGTCTGAAATAATCTCAGGAGGTACAAAAATGTCAACTTATATGGCAAAAGCAAATGAGCTTGAAAAAAAGTGGTACATCATTGATGCAGCAGGAAAGCCCATGGGCCGCGTTGCAGCAAAAGCTGCTGAAATTCTCAGAGGCAAGCACAGACCCGAATTTACTCCCAATGTAAATTGCGGCGAGTATGTTATCGTTATCAATGCAAAAGACGCTGTTCTTACAGGCAACAAGCTTGATCAGAAGAAGTACTACAGACACACAGGTTACATCGGTCATCTCAAGGAAGTTTCTTACAGAGAGATGATGGACACGAACCCCGAAAAAGCAATGGAACTTGCAATTGCAGGTATGCTTCCCCACAATACATTGGGCAGACAGGCACTTAAGATGCTCAAGGTATACAGAGATGCAAATCACAATCACGAAGCGCAGTCCCCGGTTGAGTGGACAGGCGAAATATAAGGGGAGGTAGCGAACAATGGCAAACACAGTTCAGTATTACGGAACAGGCAGAAGAAAAGAATCTGTTGCAAGGGTTAGATTGGTTCCCGGCACAGGTGTTATTACAATCAACAACAGAGACATCGACGATTATTTTGGTCTTGAAACACTCAAAACCATCATCCGTCAGCCGCTTGAACTCACAGGCGCTCTTGGCAAGTTTGATGTTTTGGTAAATGTTAAGGGCGGTGGCTTCACCGGTCAGGCAGGCGCAATCCGTCATGGTATTGCTCGTGCACTTTTGGAAGTTGATTCCGAAACCTTCAGAGCAACCCTTAAGGCTGCAGGTTACCTCACTCGTGACCCCAGAATGAAGGAAAGAAAGAAATACGGACTCAAAGCTGCTCGTCGTGCACCGCAGTTCAGCAAGAGATAATTATTATCGCATTTTACAAAAGCTCCGCATCCGCGGAGCTTTTTGTATTTCTTAAATATTTTGACAAGTCTTGACTTTTGTCCCAAGATGTAATAAACTTAACAAAAGCAAGATATCAACAAAATAGGGGGAGAAATTATGAATTTTGGAATGAGAGGGCATGATATAGTTGCCGACAATATAGACGATTTGATAAAGGGTTGCAACGCACTTGGCGTAAAGTCGCTTCAGTTGGCTCTTAAAATGTCTGTTGCAGGGTTCAAACCCGGAATGTTTTCGCCTTCATATGCAAAGCAGATGTGGCGTGCGTTCGAGAAAAATGACATAGATATTTCGATACTCAGCTGCTACATAAATCCGTCAAATACAAACAAAGAAGTGCTTAAAGCCGATATGGACTTTTTTGTCGAGATTCTTAAGTATGCAAAGTTTATGAATGCAGGCATGGTGGCACTTGAGACAGGATATGTCGGCGATTCGTGTATTCCCGAGAAAAATCATACCGAAGAGGCGTATCAGTATCTTTTGTCAAATATGCGCAAGCTTTGCGATGCGGCAGAAAAGCTTGGCGTTATGATAGGGATTGAGGGAGTACATCTGTTTGTAATCAATTCGGCTCAGCGGATGCGCAGACTTCTTGACGATTTGAATTCGCCAAATATTTGTGTTGTGCTTGACCCGTGCAACCTTATAAATATGCAGAATTATGAAAATCGCGACGAAATAGTAAGAGAAGCCTTTGAACTTCTGGGCGACGAAATTGCGGTTATTCACCTTAAGGATTTTGTAATTGAAGACGGCACGATGAAAGGCGTTTTGCCGGGCAAGGGTATTATGAACACCAAAGAGCTTCTAACTCTTGCAACCGAAACAAAACCCAATATCCCCATTATGCTTGAGGGTGTTAGGGAAAAAGACTTCGCCGAAGTAAAAGCTACTCTCGAGGCTTTGTTTTAGGAAGTTTACTATGCAAAAACCCCCGGCTGTGACAAATTGTCACAGCCGGGGGTTTTGTATCTTTGATTTTTTAGTCAAGAGGAGTGTCCTCTTGAATTACTTCTTCTACAAACAACCCACTATTCAAAATTATTTGTTTTGCCGCTTCTTCCATTTCGTTGCATCTTATATACATATAGTAATCGTACCCAAATTCAATTTTCAAATCGCCTGTATCGGATAAAAGATTACACCATATCACTTCGCGCAAAGCCAATCTGACAGCTGTTTCCAATTCATTCAATTCGACACAAAAATTATCGTCTATTCTATTAAAAAGGTCTTTTTCTTTGGCTGAAAAAACAAACTCTGCCATATCATCATTTTTTTCTAAACTGCAAAGCATCATTTTTGAAATACCTTTTTCTTTCAGTATTATTTTCACAGCATCAACATAAGAATCCTCAGTTTGCTTATACTTTGTCTGCGAAAGAACGCCGCCAATAAAAGTTTTTCCGATATCGCTTATTGATGTCCAGTCATTTGCTGTATAATTTCCATTTTTATCCCGAAATGTAGGATTATATTTCGTAATGCGATAACAATTCATATCAGTCACCTATCCTTTTTAATTTTTCGTCATATGTTCCTAATCTGGTTTTTTTGCTTTTCAAATTTTTAATTGAATCAGCCATTTTCCATACGCCGCCAATATGACTATCTATATCAGGGGTAATGTATTTGTTTGATTTTTTAAATACTGGCTGTCCATGAGAAAACTGTCCAGTAGCTTCAAAGCCCAATGCTTTTGCAGCTTCAAGCGCCTCTTTTGCAGTCATTGGTTTAGGTCTTTTTACCATCTTATACGAGGTTTCGCTATTTTTTATTAACTCCGCTGCATCATCCCCATATTTCGCAACAGACTTCAAGGAATCCCCTGCCTCGTCTATGTACTTGACTCCGCCAACTACAGGGAGCAAAGCCAAAGCATCCAATGTAATTACTTACTTTGAACAACTTCCCATTTAAATAGTTCTTTAAAATCATTAAAGCATTCTTGGCAAATCCAATGGTATCTATCTTCTGTTGAGTATGCAAATTCTACAGCGTTGTCAATTTTTTCCGAACAAAACGCACAGTGTTCATGTTCCCAACCCTTTCGATATGGTTTGAATGACCCTTTTAGTAGTTTCTTTTTATTAAGATAATTCATCTGATTTGTTAAGCGCCAATCGTTATTCATTTTCAACCTCCTATTTTTGCTCAATATTTCCATTAGGATATACCCTATAACTATTTCCGTTAGCATCTGTATAATCCCAATGCGGTCCAATGGGTTCTCCGTGATTTAAATCAGAATTCCATTTTTCCCCTGTTTTAGGATTATACCAGTTACCTTTACCATCAATTGGATCAGATTTACCACGCCATTCAAATCCTTCACCAGGTGATTTCCCTGGATCGTTACCCGGATAATTGATTGACCGATCCGCTTCTTTAAATGGCGTTGTTATGTTGGAATTATTGTTATACCCTTTTACAGCCCCCGCCGCATCATCCCCAAACTTTGCGGCAGCCTTTAAAACATCCCCTGCTTCGTCTATGTACTTGATTCCGCCAACTACAGGGAGCAAAGCCAAAGCATCAAACAAAGTTTGAAACGCGTGGGTTGGTGACATCTCAAATTTTGTGATATCATATATTATATCACGGATATCAGCCGGCAAATCAAGTCCAAACACTCCCAAGAGCATCTGCCCCAAAGTGCCCAGCAAGTTGGCATCGTCTGTATAATTCCCTAAAATTACTTGTTTTAAAGAGGTTTGTAAGTAATTTAAAGAGTCTGTGTCACTTTTGTTTTCATTTTCTCTTTTGACAACAAAAACAGTATTGCCATTTTCGTCCAATACCTCTGCAATGCAGTCACAGTTTGGATGAAAAGGTGCAAGATTTTTGCCTGACTCAGCCTCGTAAATAGGAAAAACCTTGCCGTCTAAGCCGGTACAATCCTCACAATTGTCTCCATTTGTTCTGATTCGGTAATGGGTATATCCCTTATTCTGATAATCCCATAGTACCATATATTGCTCCAACTGTCCAGCACTCGACTTTAAAAAACGATTTAAAGATGATAAGCGTTTTGTCATTACTTTTTGAATTTGAGTTACAACCGATTTCGCATCCTTACTCTGCATCATTTGAAGATGCACTTCGTGCCTGATGGCGCTGATAGTACTTTCTTTTGATTGATTTAACTGCTCGTTAAACTTCGTTTTGAATTTTTCGCTTCTCCCGCCGTAAGATGAAAGCCTTTTTAAAGTTTTTTGACTTAGGCTGAAATCGTCATAAAAATCAGAAATGTGCTTTTCTAACTTTGAATTTAAAACATCGTAGGGAAAAATCAAATTGTTCCCGACAGAGTCTCTAAAATCTTGTTCTAAAAACTTTCTATCACTTAAATGGATATTTCTTTTCATTTTAGAAATTACTCTTTCTGTATCATTGGGTACAAAAACAGTATACGCATAAGCAATTTCTTTTAAAATATCCGCTTTCAGCCTTTCTGACATACTTTCGAACATAGTTTCTGTCATTAAATCATCCTTTCATTTGCCTTTTAATACTATTATAGCGCCTAAAAACGGACAAAACGGACAAGTTTTGAAAAATGACAATTTTTTTGGCAAAGAGGGTAGTAAGACTTCAGCAGACAAAGTGCTTTGCACTTTATCTCGCATCAATGTTGAAACGCGTGGCGTTTCAGCCGATTTGCAAAATGCTCTCGCATTTTGCAATCCTACGCTACCGATATGCCACCGGCATATCGACTTAACGCTCCGGCACGGGCACGCTCCGCATGCCGTTGAGCTCAAGCCTATTATCGCATACCCAAACAAAAAAGACACCCGATGGGTGCCCTTTTTGTTTGGCAGGGGTAGTAAGACTTGAACTCACGGCACGCGGTTTTGGAGACCGCTGCTCTACCAACTGAGCTATACCCCTGTATAATGAGTGCGATTTTTAAAGTCAAAAAAGCACTCGGTTTAGCAGATTAAACTTATGCAAGACTGTTCATCTTAGCTGCGTACTGGCTCTTTCTGCGAGCAGCGGTGTTCTTGTGAAGAATACCCTTTGCAACAGCCTGGTCTGTCTTTTTAACAACATTTGCATATGCAACAGAGGCATCATCCTTGCCACCGTCTAAAGAAGCCTCGAACTTCTTTATAGCAGTCTTAAGCTGTGACTTAACCATCTGATTCTGGAGAGTCTTAGCTGCGATAACCTTTACTCTTTTCTTGGCTGATTTAATGTTTGGCATGATTTCACCTCCAACTAATAATCTTTTCTTTAAAAATCAGTACTTAATATACTAACACAACTTATTTCAAAATGCAAGAGTTTTTTAAAAAAAAGTTGAAAAATTTTTATTTGATTGACAAAGCCTTGATATAAGTGTATAATTTTGTTATATAATGAAGATTTTATGTCTTGATTTAAGACATTTTGTTTTTCAGTTAAGGAGGAACAACCGTGAATAATATCCCCGAAATTTTTGGCAAGCTGGTTTTCAACGAAACCGTCATGAAAGAAAGACTGCCCCGGGAAATATACAAGGCCCTTAAAAAAACCATTCGAGAGGGTGCAAGCCTTGACAGACATGTTGCTGATATAATTGCAGCGGCTATGAAAGACTGGGCAATTGAAAAGGGTGCGACACATTATACACATTGGTTTCAGCCAATGACAGGGATTACTGCCGAAAAACACGACAGTTTTATAAACCCCGCGCCAGGTGGTAATGTTGTTATGGAATTTTCAGGCAAGGAGCTTATCAAAGGCGAGCCTGATGCTTCCAGCTTTCCGTCGGGCGGACTTCGTGCAACATTCGAGGCAAGAGGATATACCGCTTGGGACCCCACATCTTATGTTTTCATAAAAGACGGAACACTTTGTATCCCGACTGCTTTTTGTTCTTACGGCGGCGAGTCATTGGATAAAAAGACCCCGCTCCTTAGGTCGATCGAGGCTGTAAGCAAGCAGGCAGTGCGGATACTCAAACTGTTTGGCAAGACAGATGTGACAAGAGTTGTCCCGACTGTCGGACCAGAACAGGAATATTTTTTGATTGACAAAGAGGTATTTGAAAAGCGCAAAGACCTTATCTATTGCGGAAGAACTCTTTTTGGAACCCCTGCACCAAAAGGTCAGGAACTTGAAGACCATTATTTCGGCAAACTCAAACCAAGAGTGTCGGCATATATGAAAGAACTTGATGAAGAATTGTGGAAGCTTGGAATTTTAGCCAAAACAAAGCATAATGAGGCGGCTCCTGCGCAGCACGAGCTGGCACCGATATTTACAACAGTAAACATTGCGACCGACCACAACCAGCTTACAATGGAGATGATGAAGGTTGTTGCAGAGCGTCACGGGATGGTGTGCCTGCTTCACGAAAAACCTTTTGAGGGTGTAAACGGAAGCGGCAAACACAACAACTGGTCGCTGACAACAAATACGGGTGAAAATCTGTTTGAACCCGGCAAATCTCCTCACGACAACGCTCAGTTTTTGGTATTCCTGTGCGCTGTGATGAGTGCAGTCCACAAACATCAGGATCTATTAAGAATTTCTGCGGCAAGCGCCGGCAATGACCACCGTCTTGGAGGACACGAGGCACCTCCAGCAATTATATCAATGTTTCTTGGCGAAGAGCTTGCCGGAGTTCTTGAATCAATCAAAGCGGACAGCGACTACGAGGCTTCGGGAAAGCAGACAATGAAGGTCGGGGTAAACGCCCTTCCGGCATTCCCCAAAGACTCGACAGACCGAAACCGCACATCGCCGTTTGCTTTTACAGGCAACAAGTTTGAATTCCGTATGCTTGGCTCAAGCGCATCAATTGCGTGCAGCAACATAATGCTTAATACAATGGTTGCGGACGAGCTTAAGGATTTTGCGGACGAGCTTGAGGGTAAAAAAGACTTTCTTGGCGC
Organism: Clostridia bacterium; assembly: GCA_045578305.1. Taxonomy (GTDB): domain Bacteria; phylum Bacillota; class Clostridia; order Monoglobales; family Monoglobaceae; genus SIG440. The sequence continues at coordinate 32,728 of JAZNKA010000002.1, forward strand.
TGTACACGCACTTGTTAAGAGAGTTATAACCGAGCACGATGCGATAATTTTTGACGGAAACGGATATTCGGAAGATTGGGTTAAAGAAGCCGAAAAACGCGGACTTTTGAATCTTGAGTCAACGGTTGACGCGCTTCCTTATTACATACGTCCCGAAAATCTGGAGCTGTTTAAGCGCCACGGAGTTTACAACGAAACCGAGATGCGCGCGCGTTATGAAATATTGCTTGAGGAATATTCGAAGCTTGTAAATATTGAAGCGTTGACCATGGTTGATATGGTCAAAAAGGATTATTCTCCGGCGATAACCGACATCCAGAAGGCACTTTGCGATGCTATAATTGCAAAAAGAACGGTCAGCGAAGATATTCCTTGCGAGACCGAGAAAAAAGCACTTGAGAGGATAGCTAAATCCGCAGATGAGATTACAGAAGTCAATATGGCTCTTGATAATGCGCTTAAGAATGTCCCGAATGGCAACGCACTTGAGACGGCGGTTTATTATCGCCACGAGATTGTGTCAAAAATGACAAAACTCAGAAGCCTTGTCGATTCGGTAGAGGCAGAGGGAGACAGGGGATATTGGCCGGTGCCGTCATATGGCGATTTGATTTTCAGCATAAAGTAAGAGCTTTGTGGCAAGGACACCGTTAAATCGGTTGACAAAAAATACTAACAATGTTATAATTTTTGGAATAGAAACAAAGTTGCAACAAAGAACGATTTCTATTGCAAATGTGTAAAAATTAAAATCTAAAAAGGAGCTTTAAAAATGGAATTGAATTTGAGACCCAAAAATGAATGTATGTTCGACGAAATTTCGCTTGGCGAAATTATGCTCAGACTTGACCCGGGCGCAGGCAGAATCAAAACTGCTCGTTCGTTCACAGCTTGGGAAGGTGGCGGCGAATATAACGTTGCAAGAGGCCTTCGTCGCTGCTTTGGACTTAAGACAAGCGTTGTTACTGCTTTTGCTGATAACGAGGTCGGCAGACTTGTTGAAGATTTTATTATGCAGGGTGGCGTTGATACATCCCTTATCAAATGGATGAAGTATGACGGCATTGGCAGAACAGTGCGCAATGGTATCAACTTTACCGAACGCGGATACGGAATCAGAGGTGCTGTAGGTGTTTCGGACAGAGGTAACACTGCTGTATCACAGCTCAAACCCGGCGACATCGATTGGGATTACATCTTTGGTACACTTGGTGTAAGATGGATGCACACAGGCGGAATCTTTGCTGCACTCAGTGAAACAACAGCAGCTCTTGTTATCGAGGCTGTAAAGAAGGCTAAAGAGTACGGCACAATCGTTTCTTATGACCTCAACTATCGTCCCAGTCTTTGGAGCGGCATCGGCGGTCAGGAAAAGGCTCAGGAAGTAAACAAAGAAATCGCGAAATACATAGATGTTATGATTGGTAACGAAGAAGACTTTACCGCTTGTCTCGGACTCGAGGTTGAGGGTAACGATGGTGACCTTAAGGAACTTAACATCGATGGCTACTACAAAATGATTGAAGCTGCAACAAAGAAGTATCCCAACTTCAAGGTAGTAGCAACAACACTTCGTACAGTTAAGACTGCAACAGTAAATGACTGGAGCGCAATCTGCTGGGCAGACGGCAAAATCCACAAGGGTATCGAACTTAACGGTCTTGAAATCTTTGACCGCGTAGGCGGCGGCGACAGCTTTGCATCAGGTCTTATTTACGGACTTTGGTCAGGCAAAGACGCAAGCGAAGCTCTCAACTATGGTATTGCACATGGTGCTTTGGCAATGACCACACCCGGTGATACATCAATGGCAAGCCTTAAGGAAGTTGAAAATATTATCGGCGGCAAAGGCGCAAGAGTTCAGAGATAGTAACATAAATAAGAAAAAACAGGGGCAAATTTTTGCCCCTGTTTTTTTACATGCTCTCAAAGAAGGTTTTCGTTACCTTTTCCAGATTGTCTGCGGCAATTTCGACGAATTCGCTAAAGGAAAGATGTGACGAGTCGTCTGCGTTGTCTGATATCGAACGAAGTATAGCAAACGGAACATCATTTTTGAAACAAACATGACCTATTGCAGCAGATTCCATTTCACAAGCAGATGCAGCGAAAGTTCTTTTGAGAAAGTCTTTTTTCTCGCGACTGTTGATAAATTGGTCTCCCGATACGATTTTTCCCAAAATGGAGTGAATCCCATTTTTAAGAGCAGCTTGATGAAGCTTTTCAGAAAGCTCGGTATCGGCAGGAATGTCTACAACACCTATCCCTGAGATAAAACCAATTGGGTCACCAAGAGGCGATGTGTCCATATCGTGCTGAATTACCGAGGTAGCAACAACTGTATCGCAGATGTTCAGCTCTGGGTCAAGCCCGCCTGCCACACCGCTGTTTATAATAAAACGCGGTTCGTATCTCATAATCATTGCCTGAGCGCAGATTGCGGCATTTACTTTGCCGACTCCGCTGACAGCAACAACTGCGGGATGGCCCCACAGCGTGCCGCAAACAAATTCAGAGCCGCTTATGGTTTCGGTGCTTACTCCAAGCATCTGATTTTTAAATTTATCAACCTCAACAGGCATTGCGCCAATTATACCTATCATAAAATGTACCTCCGTATAAATTTGACAGATTACATTTTAACCCAATTGATGCATTTTGTCAACATTATCAAATGCAAAGCCATTTCTGAAACATCTTCCAAAACATTGAAGAAATATTCATTCGTTTGACTTCTTCGCTCGAAAGAATGTCGCAAGCAGCTACTTTTTTTCCGTCAATACTCAAAACTGCCGAGCCGATTTTTTGGTTTTTTGCAAGAGGCGCACGAAGCGGCTCGTCAAATGTGTATGAGACCTCGACTTTGCCCTGATTTCCTTTTTTTACAATAAAGTTGACATTTTTGTCGGCAACTGGCTTTACAAAGTCGGATTTCCCACCAATTACGGCAAGGTCATCAAGTTCACCTATTTTTTCTGCAGCATTTACAACGGAATAATTTGCAAAGCCGTAGTCCAGAAGTTTGGTCGCGCTTGAAAATCGTTCGGCACTTGACGGCGCCGCAAGGACAACTGCTACAAGTTGCATCCCATCGCGTTTGGCAGAGGCAGAAAGACAGTATTTTGCGGCAGATGTGGAGCCTGTTTTTATTCCGTTTGCGCCTTTGTAAAAACGGATTAACTTATTGGTGTTCGAAAGACCAAATTCGCCGCCTCTTAAAGTATCCATCCAGATGGTTGTATAATCAAGAATTTTGGGATGCTTAAGAAGTTCGCACGAGATGAGAGCAACATCTCTTGCGGTGCTGTAATGCTCGGGGGTTTCGTCAAGACCGTTGCAGTTTATAAAATGAGTGTTCTTGCAGCCAAGCTCCAAAGCGCGCTTATTCATCATTTCGACAAAAGCAGGTTCTCCGCCTGCGACGAACTCTGCCATAGCAACCGCGGCGTCATTCCCTGATGCAACGGCGATAGCTTTAAGCATATCCTCAACCGACATTTCTTCACCCGGCTCCAAAAATACCTGCGAGCCACCCATTGATGCGGCATATTCACTGGTTTGCACTATGTCGCCAAGTTTTATTTTGCCCGAGTCAATCGCTTCCATTATAAGAAGCATAGTCATTGACTTGGTTACGCTTGCTATCGGGAGCCTTTTGTCGGCGTCCAATTCGTACAGAACCTGGCCGCTGGATGCTTCCATCAAAAGAGCCGAAGGAGCGGTTACAATTTCAGCAGCGACATCGGCGGCAACCTGGCTTACAAATTCCGTTTCAGCATAGATTGAAACAGGGAACATAAAAATTACCGCAAGTACGGCGCAAAGAAGTTTTGAATAAATAGTTTTCATAATCTATATCAACCTTTCTGGGTTTGTTATGTATATATAATATGAAAGGAAAATTTTCAATATGCAAAACAAAAAAACTTAAAAAAAGTACTTGACAATGGGGGGATGATGTGGTAATATAAATGAGTTGCGCCAAGGAAAGCGGTCGACTTCAAAAAAATTTTTGAAAAAAGTTTAAAAAAGGGTTGACAAAAGTTCCTGGTTGTGATAAG
>JAZNKA010000003.1:0-12257 GCA_045578305.1 Clostridia bacterium
AAATCTTCGGGCGGACTTCCGCTTTCCCTTGATTTTTCGACCGCTGCTGTACTCGCATAGTGCCTTAATCTGCCACCGGCAGCGGCACCATGCGAGTCCCAACGAGCTACGCTCGTCGGTCTCATAACACGAAAAACGCCAGCTTTAATCAGCCTCTGTTATACAAAATCAAAAGGACACCTTTAGGTGTCCTTTTGATTTTGGGTGCAGGGGCCGGATTTGAACCGACGACCTCCGGGTTATGAGCCCGACGAGCTACCAAACTGCTCTACCCTGCGATATATAATTTTTTTGGTGCCGGAAACCGGGATCGAACCGGTACGGGAAGTTAATCCCACAGGATTTTAAGTCCTGGGCGTCTGCCAGTTCCGCCACTCCGGCACATCATTGTCTCCAACTATTGTAGTTTACCACAATAAATATGCTTTGTCAAGAGAAAACTTTTATTTTTTATCGTTTTCTTAATATGACAAATTATTTACTCTAACTGCAGTATAATTAAAAATGTAATTCCCACCAAAAATCAAAAAGGAGGTTAAAAAGTGCCGCCTGTTGTTTATATAGATATGCTGTTTTTGCTTAATTTATTTATGGATACCATAACAATTTGTGCAACAGCATTAGTCTTGAGACAAAACATATCACTTTTCAGGATATTTTTTGCATCAGGATTATTATCCCTCTATTCCTCTGCTATATTTTTCCCATATATACATATTTTATACACATTGGCAGGGAAAGTGCTTATTCTGTCGCTTGCTACCAGGATTGCTTTCCCAAGTCACAGTTTTGGACAGTTTTTTAAAAATGTCATTACATTCTTTTTTGTTACGGCAATCTTTGGCGGAATTATATTTGCACTTGTTTTTGCCACCAATTTTGGAACAACCATCAATGCGGCAGTTTCAAACGGAGAAATTTACCTTGATATAAAGGCATCAACCCTGATTTTTGCACTCGTGATATCATATATCTGTATATACACTATATCTTATGTAAAGCACCAGCGTTTTGTTTTGAACCCAAATATTGTGAAGCTGGAAATTGTTCTTTTTTCAAAAACGGTACCCATATTAGCATTTGCCGATACAGGATGTATGATTTGCGACCCTCTTCGCAATATGCCTGCAATAATTATAAGTCCCGAAACTGCAAAAAAATTACTTCCTGCACGGATTTTGAAAGAACTTCCTGATGTTTCTGACTTTTCTGTCTTGGGGAAATACGCCTCGCGTTACTGTAAAATTCCCTTTTATACAATAGACCAAAAACACGGACTCTTGAATGGTTTTGTACCTGATAAGATTATATTGAACAAAAAGAGCATCGAAAACTGCATTATCGCCATTAGCGACAACCCTTTAAGTCAAACCTCGCAGTTTGACGCTGTATTCAATCCGTCAATTTTGTCGGAGTCAAATGAGCTGACCCTTAATAATACTTGAAAGGATGTTTTATATTATGCTGAATTTTTTTGTTGACAAACTATTCTTTTTGATATCTATTGTCCTTGCAAAACTTAAAACGCCGGGCAGCGTTCACTACATAGGCTCGGCAGAATCTCTTCCTGCACCGCTTACACAAAGTGACGAAGAAGAGCTGATTTCAAATCTTAGAAACGGTACAGCCGAAAAAGAAACAAAAAATAAACTGATTGAACACAATTTAAGACTTGTCGTCTATATAGCAAAAAAATTTGAAAGCACAGGAATTGGAATTGAGGACCTGATTTCAATTGGTACAATAGGTCTTATCAAAGCAATAAACACATTCAAGCCCGACCGCAATATAAAGCTTGCAACATATGCCTCGCGATGTATCGAAAACGAAATTCTTATGTATCTTCGAAAAAACAATCCATCACGAATCAACATTTCTATTGACGAGCCGCTTAACATTGACTGGGACGGCAACGAACTTTTGCTGTCCGACATCCTTGGCACCGACAGCGACATAACCCAACGGCACATTGACGAAGAAGTTGACAAAGAGCTTCTTCATCTGGCAATGACCAAGCTTTCAAAACGCGAACAAAGCATAATGCAGCTGCGATTTGGAATAAATTCAAACGGACAAGAAAAAACCCAAAAGCAAGTTGCAGATATGCTGGGAATATCACAATCCTACATTTCAAGGCTTGAAAAGCGCATCATTCTCAGACTTCGCCGAGATATAAACAAAATGATTAACGGCTGAAAAAATTCATTATTCCAAGATATATCCCCCATGCCAGCTTGCGCTGGTATTCGGGGGTTTTTAAAAGCTCGCGTTCTTCGTTATTTGACAAAAATCCACATTCGACAAGTGCTGACGGAACAATATTCCCTTTAAGTACATAAATCTTGTCTCCTGTTGCCTTTGCTTTTCGGTTGTTGCCGTCTTTCAGCACAGATTTGACCGTCTCCTGTATTGCTTCGCCAAGCTTTTTGCTTTCGGGGATATTGTCATCATAAAAAACCTGAAGTCCTTTGTACTGACTTTGGCCAAACTTGTTCATATGTATACTGACAAAAACATCGGCTTTATAGTCCTCTATGTTCTTTTTTCTCGTTTTTAAATCAGACATTTTTTGCGAGGTGCCCTTTCCTCGATTGGGGTCAGCGGTATTGGTGTCCTCGATTCTGGTCATATGGCATATACCACCGTTTTCTTCGATATATGACTTCAAAATCATTGCAATTTCAAGGTTTAAGTCCTTTTCTTTTACATTCCCCTCGGATGCTCCTGCATCAATTCCGCCATGTCCGGGGTCAATCAAAATAACTTTATTGCCAAGCGGAGCCGCTATCGTCTGGCGTGTTTTAAAAAATTCTGTTCCGCCGAATATTGTCGTCACAATTCCAAGCGCAATCATCAAAACGGACAGTCCTACCCGTATATGATATGACAAAACAACTATCTTCCACTTTTTATTCACAGACAACACCTCTTTTTTATGATATGAACAGAGATGGTTGTTTTATACGCAAAAAAAGGGAGGACTTTCGTCCTCCCTCGGTTTTTGGCTTTTACTTTTCCTTTGCCTCTGCTATAATCTTTTCAACAATATTTGCCGGAGCATCCTGATATCTTTCGAATTCAAATTCATAACTACCCTTTGCCTGAGTCATCGAGCGAAGGTCAGATGAATATGTGTGCATTTCTGCCATAGGAACTTCACCCTCAATCAAGGTTATTCCGTCACCCTGCGGGGTCATTCCAAGCATCTGTCCACGACGCTTGTTGATGTCACCGATAATGTCACCTGTATAGGTGTCAGGCACATACGCCTTGAGGTGTCCTATGGGTTCAAGAAGAACGGGACTTGCCTGTTCCATACCTGCTTTGTAAGCAATTGATGCCGCAGTTTTGAAAGCCATTTCTGACGAATCAACCGGATGATAAGAACCGTCAACCAAGGTAGCCTTCAATCCAACCATTGGATATCCTGCCAAGATGCCCTGTTTCATACTCTCCTGAAGACCTTTTTCAACTGCAGGGAAGTAGTTTTTGGGGACAGAGCCGCCAAATACTTTTTCTTCAAACAAAAGACCATCATCGTACGGAGCAAATTCAATCCAAACATGACCGTACTGACCGTGACCGCCCGACTGCTTTTTGTGTTTGCCTTCAACCTTAACGCTCTTGCGAATAGCCTCGCGATAAGCCACTCTTGGCTCGGTCAATGTAACATCCACACCAAACTTATTCTTAAGCTTGCTTACCAGAATATCAATGTGCTGTTCGCCCATACCTTTGATAACCATCTGGCGTGTCTCGGTATTGTTTTCGATTGCAAAGGTCTTGTCCTCATCCATAAGCTTTCCAAGACCCTGGCTGATTTTTTCTTCGTCGCCCTTTGCCTTTGGAACAACAGCAAGAGTGGTATTGGGTTTTGCAAATTCTATCGAATCTATAATAATTCTGTCGGTAAGGCTGCAAAGGGTGTCACCTGTGTTGGTGTTTGCAAGCTTTGTAACAGCACCAATATCACCGGCATTGAGTTTTTCTACTTCAACCTGCTTTTTGCCGACAACAGCAAATATCTTGCCCACTCTCTCACTTTGTCCTGTAACCGAGTTGTAAACCGTTGTATCGGGTGTCATAATTCCCGAATAAACCTTGAAGTAAGAAAGCTTTCCTACATAGGGGTCAGCAACAGTCTTGAACACAAGTGCTGCAAGCGGGTCGTTTACATCAACCTTGCGGCGTGCATCCGAGCCGTCTTCCTTTTTAGCGATGAAGAAATCATCCGACGAATCAGGTGCCGGGAAGTATGCGTTGATTGCATTCATAAGTGACGAAATACCAAGCTTGTTGTAAGCACTGCCGCACAGTACCGGTACAATATCACCTGCTGCAACACCTGCACGAAGTGCCGAATAGGTCTCTGCCAAAGTGAATGTCTCGCCTGCAAAGTATCTTTCCATAAGCTCTTCCGAGCTTTCGGCAACTGCCTCGTTTATCATTTCGCGAACAGGTGCGATGTCGGCTTCCATACCGTCAGGGATTGCCGCTGTGACAGTTCGGTCGCCTTCGAACTTTCTTGCCTCACCCTCGACCACATTTACAAAGCCTGTGATTTTTTCGCCCTCGCGGATAGGAACCTGAAGCGGTGCAATCTTTTTGCCGTATTTTTCGCGAAGCTGGTCCAAAACGCCATAGTAATTAACGCGCTCGTCATCAACCTTGTTGATGAATATCATCTTTGGGATACCCCTGTTGTCAGCATATTTCCACGCCTTTTCCGCGCCAACAGTAAGGCCCGACTTACCACTCAGCACGATAACTGCCGCGTCAGCAACCTTTATACCCTGTTGAACTTCGCCAACGAAGTCAAAAAATCCGGGAGTATCTATAATGTTAAACTTTGTGCCGCTCCAGTCACAAGTAGCAACCGCCGCACTAATCGAAAACTTGCGCTTTATTTCCTCCGGGTCAAAATCCATAACTGTGTTGCCGTCTTGGGTTCTTCCCATTCTTTCAACCGAGCCTGCTGTGTAAAGCATAGCCTCTGCCAGCGATGTCTTTCCCGAGTTTCCGTGTCCTAAAAGACAAAAGTTTTTGATTTTTGAAGTTTCATACAGTTTCAATTTTCAACCCTCCAATGTTTTTATGTACTGCCTTTAGTTTGTCCTATTGAATATAGCCTCAAAAAAGGCTTTATCAATATGGTATAATTATACTTTAAAAATCAAAAAATTTCAACCAAAAACCGAACAATATTTTTTAATTTTTTTGGGTATTTTGACTAAAATTAAAAATAGATTGTGTTTTTACTGTTTTTGTGATATACTGTTGTTGCGACAATTTTTTTAATATGAATATTTTCTTCTTGATGGTGGTACTCTTTGTAAAAAGCGTGTCCTCGGCTACTTAGCATACCATCAGGTTGAAAGTATTAAAAAAGTTGTCGCAGACTTTAAGCCGTTGTGATGCGTTTTTTAGATGTGTTGCTTCGGCGGCACATCTTTTTTATTGGAGTGATTACAAATGGACGAATTCTACTCAAGAAGGCTTTACAAAGTTGCAATCAAAAAAGAGCTTGAAAGGCAAAAAATAAATCCCGACGACCTTGCCGAAAGGCACGCAATCAAAATGCTGGATGAAATAACAAAAATTGTGGACTCTCAACTTTCCTCGGATGTGAAAATCGAAAAAATACTCAAAATACTTGTATACTGCAAGGTTCCGCCACACATTTAAACGCAAAAAACCGCAGCCATAAGGTTGCGGTTTTTTATTATTTTTAGTTTTACGCTTTTTCGATTGCGATTGTTACTTTCTCGCCGTTTATGTTCCATTCCTTGCCGGAATTTTCACCTTGTTCAATCGAAACTGCCAAAGCCTGAGCCGAAATTTCTGCCTTGTTGGCTTTGATGATTGCATCAATCCGCTCGCTGCCAAAGTAAAGTACGCTGATGTTGTCCTGAACTTCAAATCCGCTGTCTTTGCGCATTGTCTGGATTTTACTGAGGATTTCTCTTACAAAGCCTTCTTCAATAAGCTCTTCGGTCAGATTTGTGTCAAGCACAACTGTATAAGTCGAATCGCTGTCCGATACAAAACCGTCTTTTTGAAGAGTTTCGACCAAGACATCATCAATTCCAAACTCGACATCTGTACCCTCAATTGTAAGCTTTATGTTTTCGCCCTTGTTAAGAGTTGCCATAACCTCGGCGCCGTTCATTTTGTTTACTTCTTCAAATATTGCTCTTACAATTTTGCCGTATTTGGGACCCATTGTCTTAAGCTGAGGTTTGAAGTTGTACGAGATGAACGAACTTGCATCCTGAGTAACTTCAAGTTCTTTGACATTAAGCTCGTCAAGGATAATATTCTTGTAAACATCATCAAGAGCCTCGTTTGTCTGAACAAAGATCTTTGCAATAGGCTGTCTGTTCTTTATATTTGCGGCATTTCGGCAGGCACGGCCAAGAATAACTATCTTTCGTGCTGCATCCATCTCGGCTTCAATCTCAGCAAAATCAAATTCGCTGTTTGCCGATGGGAAGTCGCAAAGGTGAATGCTCTCGGGTGCAGTTTTATCAACACTCAGGACAAGATTCTGATAAATCATTTCTGTCATAAACGGAATAAATGGTGCACATACCTTTGAGAACTCAACAAGAACTGTATAAAGTGTCATATATGCCGAAATCTTATCCTTTGTAAGTTCGCTTGCCCAGAATCTTTCTCTGCTGCGGCGAACATACCAGTTTGAAAGCTCATCGGTAAAGTCCTGAATAACTCTGGTTGCTTCGGTAATCTTGTAGTTTTCGAGATTCTCGTCAACTGTTCTGATTACATAGTTGAGCTTTGATAAAATCCACTTGTCAAGAAGTGTGAGATTTTCTTTATTGAGCTTATGCTCTGTGGGATTGAACTTGTCGATATCCGCATATAGAACATAGAATGCGTATGTGTTCCAGAGTGTGCCCATAAGCTTTCTCTGTGACTCCGAAACTGCCTCATCATGGAAGCGGTTGGGAAGCCAAGGTGCGCTGTTGGAATAGAAATACCATCTTACCGCATCAGAGCCCTGCTTGTTAAGTACATCCCAGGGGTTAACAACATTTCCTATATGTTTGGACATCTTGCGTCCGTTTTTGTCCTGAACATGTCCCAGAACAATAACATTCTTATATGGCGACTTGTCAAACAGAAGAGTCGATATAGCAATAAGAGTATAGAACCATCCGCGAGTCTGGTCAATTGCTTCGCTGATAAAGTCTGCCGGGAAGTTCTTCTCAAACATTTCCTTGTTTTCAAACGGATAATGCCATTGTGCAAATGGCATCGAGCCCGAGTCAAACCAGCAGTCGATAACATCCGCAACACGCTTCATTTCTTTGCCGCACTTCTCGCACTTTAAGAAAACATTGTCCACATAAGGCTTGTGAAGCTCGATATCATCAGGAACATTTATGCCCTTTGCCTTAAGCTCCTCTATCGAGCCTATACATTCGTGATGACCGCATTCGCAGGTCCAGATGGGAAGAGGTGTTCCCCAGTATCTTGAACGTGAAAGACCCCAGTCAATTACATTTTCAAGGAAGTTGCCAAATCTGCCGTGTTTGATGTTGTCGGGCATCCAGTTTACTGTATCATTGTTTTTAAGAAGCTTGTCGCGTACTGCCGACATTTTGATAAACCATGTGTCACAAGCATAGTAAAGAAGCGGTGTATCACATCTCCAGCAGAACGGATAGCTGTGCTCGAAGTCAATGACTTCAAAAAGCTGACCTCTGTCACGAAGGTCGCGGATGACAAGCTTGTCTGCATCCTTTACAAACATACCCTTCCACGGTTCAACTGCATCCACAAACTTACCCTGTGTATTTACAAGATTTACAAACGGCAGGTCGTTTTCTTTGCCGACTCTTGAGTCGTCTTCACCAAAGGCAGGTGCAATATGAACGATACCTGTACCATCACTCATTGTTACATAGTTGTCTGCAACCACAAAATATGCCTTTTTGTCAGGCTTTGCAAAGTTAAAGAGCGGCTCGTACTCAAGTCCGCAAAGGTCTGTACCTTTGTATTTTTCGATTACTGTATATTCTTCTTTGATTACAGCATCAAGAAGTGCTTCGGCAAGGATAAAGGTTTCTTCGCCGCACTTAATCTTGACATAGATTTCGCCCGGATTTACACAAAGTGCCACATTTGACGGAAGTGTCCAGGGAGTTGTTGTCCATGCAAGAATATATTCGTTGGTCTTGCCCTTTACAATAAACTTAGCGATAAGAGATGCTTCTTTTACATCCTTGTAGCCTTGCGCAACCTCGTGGCTTGAAAGTGATGTTCCGCAACGTGGGCAATAGGGCATAATCTTGTGACCCTTGTAAAGAAGCTTTTTGTCCCAGATTGTTTTAAGCGCCCACCAAACTGACTCGATATAGTCGTTGTGATAGGTAACATAAGGATTTTCCATATCTGCCCAAAAGCCGACACGGTCACTCATTTCTTCCCACTCGCTTTGATAGGTAAATACACTGTCCTTACACTTTTTGACAAAGTCCTCAATTCCGTAATTTTCAATCTGAGGCTTACCACTGATTCCAAGCTGTTTTTCAACTTCAAGCTCTACCGGAAGACCATGAGTGTCCCAGCCTGCCTTACGCTGTACGTTGTAGCCTTTCATTGTACGGTAACGCGGAATAAGGTCCTTGATAACACGGGTCAGGACATGTCCGATATGCGGCTTGCCGTTTGCTGTGGGCGGACCGTCAAAAAAAGTGTATATTTCGCCGCCCTCGCGGTTTTTGATACTCTTTTTGAATATATCATTTTCCTTCCAAAATTCTACTATTTGTTTTTCTCTGTCCACAAAGGACAGGTCGGTTGATACCTTATCGTACATTTTACGACCTCCTGAATATATGTAAATTTTCAGATTCACAAATCATACACCCTTCCATTTTACAAGAAAAATCAGCATTTGTAAAGTAATTTATTAAATTTCCTTGAATTTTGCGTAAATTTTTATCCCCTTTCCAAAAAAATCATTGAATTAACCCTTAACTTGTGGTATACTCTCTTAGGTATATTGGTCGATTTTTATATTTTGATATATTGTAACAAAATTGCGGAGGTAAGTTATGCTCTGTGTAAGATGCAAAAAAAATATGGCTGTTGTTTTTATCAACAAAATAGAACCCGACGGCAAGCAGATCAACGAGGGCTATTGCCTTTCGTGCGCAAAAGAACTTAACATAGGTGCCGTCAGCGACATGATTAAAAGCCTTGGGATAAGTCCCGAGGAATTTGATAATATGAACAGCGAATCCATGCGAATGATGCAGGATATGAGCGAGTCAGGCGAATTCGACCCATCAATGTTTGGCGAAATGTTTGGCGAGCTTGGAGACTTTGACGATGCCGAAGATGGCGGCGCTACAAAAAAATCACCCCTATCCTTCCTTTCCAATATGTTTGGTGGTGGTGCGCCATCTGATTCTTCCGCCGAAAGCAAACAGCCAAAGGCAAAAGAAAAAACAGAAAAGAAAGATAAAAAACACAAATTTTTGAATATGTACGGCACGAATCTGACCCAAAAGGCAAAAGATGGACAGATTGACCGTGTTATCGGGCGCGACAGCGAAATGGCGCGCGTTGCGCAGATTCTCAATCGTCGTACAAAAAACAACCCTGTTCTTCTTGGAGAACCCGGTGTGGGAAAAACCGCTATTGCAGAGGGTCTTGCACTCAGAATAGTCGAGGGGAATGTCCCTGCAAAGCTTCTTGACCGCGAGATTTATCTTGTTGATATGTCTGCTATGGTCGCAGGCACACAGTTCCGCGGTCAGTTTGAGTCAAGACTCAAAAGTCTTATAAACGAGGTAAAGGCGCTTGGCAATGTTATTCTTGTAATTGACGAGGTCCACATCCTTACAAAAGCAGGTGATGCCGAGGGTGCAATGAATGCAGGAAATATTTTAAAGCCCGCTCTTTCGCGCGGCGAAATACAGATAATCGGTGCAACCACGTTGGAGGAATACCGCAAGTATATCGAAAAGGACAGCGCGCTTGAAAGACGATTCCAGTCAGTTTTGGTCGAGGAACCGTCTGTTGACGAAACCATCGAAATTTTAAAAGGTATCAAGTCGTATTACGAGGATTATCACAAGGTAAAAATCTCGGATGATATTATCCGCACCGCTGCAATCCTTTCAAAACGGTATATAACCGACAGATTTCTGCCTGATAAGGCAATCGATGTTATTGACGAGGCAGCATCAAGAGCAAACCTCAACAATTCTGCTCTTGTCGAGATTGCCAAGCTTGAAAACGAGCTTAAGACTGTAACGGGCGCACAGGCTGAATTGGAAGCCGAAAATGCAAAAACCGAAAACGTCCCCGACGAAAATTATCAAAAGCTTGCCGAGCTTAAAAGCCGCGAGTGCAAAATAAAAGACGAGCTTGTACAGCTTAAAAGTCAGGCAACTGATATCGAAATCACCGCCGAAGATTTGGCATTGGTTATCGAAAGTTGGACCAAAATTCCGGTCAAAGGCATCACCGAATTCGAGACAAACAACCTTGTAAATCTTGAAGAAAACCTTCACAAAAACCTCATCGGTCAAAACGAGGCAGTCTCGGCAGTTGCGCGTGGAATACGCCGCAAGCGTGCTGGGCTCAGCATCAAAAGAAGACCTGCGTCGTTTATTTTTGTGGGTCCCACAGGCGTCGGCAAGACCGAGCTTGTAAAACAAATCGCCAGAGAGGTTTTTTCGACCGAGGATGCGCTTATTCGCTTTGATATGTCCGAATTTATGGAAAAGCACTCTGCATCAAAGCTGATTGGCTCGCCTCCGGGTTATGTAGGGTATGACGATGCCGGCCAGCTTACCGAAAGGGTCCGCCGTCATCCGTATTCGGTAATCCTTTTTGACGAAATCGAAAAAGCGCACCCCGACGTATTCAATATGCTTCTTCAAATTCTGGACGATGGACGAATCACAGACAGTCACGGCAAAACCGTTTCGTTTGAGGATTGTATCATTGTTATGACTTCAAATGCAGGAAGTACGGATTCCTCCTCGGTTGCAGGGTTTGGTGCAGATACAAACGCATCATCCAAGATGCGTGCCGAAAAGGCACTTCGTCAGATATTCAGACCCGAATTTTTAAACAGAATTGACGAAATAGTTATCTTTGACCAGCTTTCAAAAGAAGATTTGCTTAAAATTGCCGATTTGATGCTTGCCGAGCTTGGTCGTGGACTTTTGGAAAAAGGACTTTCAATTGAAGTTTCAAACGAAGCAAAGGCTCTTATTGCAAACGACGGCTACAGTCCAAAATACGGTGCAAGACCTATGCGCAGATATATTGAGCGCAATATTGAAGACAATCTTGCCCAAATGTATATAAGCGGAAATCTTAAGTCAGGAGATACTGCCTTGGTCGGCGTTAATGACGGAAAAATCGAAATTACTCTTAAATAAAAATAAAGGCTGCATCTTAAATATGCGGCCTTTATTTTTGAAATATTGCTTTTTAATGCATAGTTTAAAAAATATGGTTAAAAAATAAAAAAAACCCTTGACAAACAGGCAACTTACTGTTATAATACTTAGAGTCGGTCGCAGGGCGACGCGGACAAGTCACACTATGCGGGTGTAGTTCAATGGTAGAATCTCAGCCTTCCAAGCTGATTGCGTGGGTTCGATTCCCATCACCCGCTCCACTATTTGCGCCTGTAGCTCAGCTGGATAGAGCAACTGCCTTCTAAGCAGTGGGTCAGGAGTTCGAGTCTCTTCAGGCGCGCCACTTTTATATGGTGGGTATAGCTCAGTTGGTTAGAGCGCTAGATTGTGGCTCTAGAGGTCGTCGGTTCGACTCCGACTATCCACCCCACTTATACAACTTTTCAAAGATAAATTTCGGATTTATCAACAGGCAAGGTTGTCAGGCTTTATATACTGGGCTGTAGCCAAGTCGGTAAGGCACCAGACTTTGACTCTGGCATTTCGTAGGTTCGAGTCCTGCCAGCCCAGCCACTTCTTTAAAAACTTAATATGGTCCATTAGCTCAGTTGGCAGAGCACTTGACTTTTAATCAAGGTGTCCCGCGTTCGAATCGCGGATGGATCACCAAAAATCCGTACACTGTCGTGTACGGATTTTTACTTATCCCCTATTAATAATCAAAAACCATCGGTTGCAATTGTTTTCCGTCAAGCGCCATTTCAATGGTCGGGATTATAAGTTTCATGTCTGCAACCAGCGAATTTTCTTTCTCTTTAAAATCATCCTGCCCAAACGGAACAAAAT
>JAZNKA010000004.1:0-13257 GCA_045578305.1 Clostridia bacterium
ACAACAATATACTCAACCGATGGCGCAGTTGTCACCAAATCAAGGTTGTATTCACGTTCCAGACGCTCCTGAATAATCTCCATATGCAAAAGTCCCAAAAATCCGCAGCGGAAACCAAAGCCAAGCGCAACCGAATTCTCGGCTTCAAACTGAAGTGCCGCATCATTAAGCTGAAGCTTTTCAAGTGCATCTCTCAAATCGTTGTACCTTGCACCGTCTGCAGGATACACGCCCGAATATACCATCGGCTTTACTTCCTTGTATCCCGGAAGCGGCTCGCTTGCGCCTTTTGATGCTGTTGTGATTGTGTCACCCACGCGCACATCGCGGACATTTTTTATGCTGGCTGCAACAAAGCCAACCTCGCCCGCCTTTATCTCGTCTGACGGCAGCATCCCCATCGGGTTGAGGTATCCCACCTCCACCACATCAAAGGTGCCGCCTGTTGCCATCATCTTGATTGTCTGCCCCGGTCTCAGCTTTCCGTCAATAACACGGACATAAGCAATAGCACCCTTGTAGCTGTCATAATACGAGTCAAAAATCAGCGCCTTAAGTGGAGCGTTCTCGTCGCCGCTTGGGGCAGGAACCGTCTCGACAACCTTTTCAAGAACAGACTCGATATTTATTCCGTTCTTTGCCGAAATCTGCGGTGCAGTTTCGGCCTCAATTCCTATTACATCTTCAATTTCTTTTTTGACCACCTCGGGCTGAGCGCTGGGCAGGTCAATTTTGTTGATTACCGGCACAAGCTCCAGATCATGTTCAAGTGCAAGATAGGTGTTCGCAAGGGTCTGCGCCTCTATCCCCTGCGCCGCATCAACAATTAAAATCGCACCCTCGCACGCAGCAAGGCTTCTTGAAACCTCATAGTTGAAGTCCACGTGCCCCGGCGTGTCAATCAGGTTGAGGACATACTTCTGCCCATCCTTTGCCGAATACAAAAGCCGTACCGCGCGCGCCTTTATGGTAATGCCGCGCTCGCGCTCAAGCTCCATATTGTCAAGAATCTGCGCCTGCATCTCGCGACTTGTAAGCGCCCCTGTAAGCTCCAAAAGTCTGTCCGCAAGGGTTGACTTTCCGTGGTCTATATGCGCAATAATCGAAAAATTGCGTATGTTTTTCTGATATTCGTTCACTTAATCTTTTCCTTCCAATTCTATCATTTATGCCTCTTTGTAACCGTTTGGATTTTTCTGTTGCCAATTCCACGAAGTTGCACACATATCCTCCAGAGTGCGTTTTGCCTCAAATCCAATCTCTTCTTTTGCTTTTTTGGGGTCTGCAAAGCAAGCATCAATATCCCCCGGGCGTCTTGCCTCGATTTCATAAGGCAGCTCTCGTCCGCAAGCCTTGCCAAACGCCGCTATCATATCAAGCACGCTGTAGCCCGTGCCTGTTCCCAGGTTGTATGTGACAACGCCTGCCTCGTTTTCGATTTTTCTGAGTGCGCACAAATGTCCGTCCGCCAAATCAAGCACATGGATATAGTCGCGCACGCCTGTGCCGTCATGTGTATCATAATCATTGCCAAAGACATGGACCAAATCGCGTTTTCCCACCGCAACCTGGGCAATATAGGGCATAAGATTGTTTGGAATACCCTGCGGGTCCTCACCAATCATACCGCTTTCGTGCGCACCAACCGGATTGAAGTACCTGAGGATTGCAATTCCCCACTCGGGGTCGCTTACTGCCACGTCTCTCAAAATTTCCTCTATCATAAGCTTTGTTCTGCCATAAGGATTTGTGCACGAAAGCTCAAAATCCTCGCGTATCGGGACACTCTTGGGCTTGCCATAAACCGTTGCCGACGAGCTGAAAACCAGCTTCTTCACGCCAAACTCCGACATAAGCTCGCAAAGATTTACTGTGCTTAAGATATTGTTGTGATAATACCAAAGTGGCTTTTGAACTGATTCTCCAACCGCCTTAAGACCTGCAAAATGGATTACCGCATCAAATTTGTTTTCTTCAAAAACGAGTCTTAACGCATCTTTGTCAACCATATCCAACTTATAAAACTGAACTTCTTTACCTGTAATTTCTTCAACTCTTTTAAGAGCTTCTTCCGAACTGTTTAAAAGATTGTCAACGACAGTAACCTCGTATCCTGCCTCCAAAAGCTGCACAGTCGTATGACTTCCTATGTATCCCGCACCGCCTGTAACCAATATATGCATAATTTTTACCTCCTCTTAAAATATATGTTCGCTCCCCAAACAAAATTTCTATTCAAGATAATCCTTAAGCTTTTTGCTGCGGCTGGGGTGTCTGAGTTTTCTGAGTGCCTTTGCCTCAATCTGACGAATTCTTTCACGAGTAACATTAAACTCCTTGCCAACTTCTTCCAAAGTTCTTGCCCGACCGTTGTCAAGACCGAATCTCAGCCTTAAAACCTTTTCTTCTCGGGGAGTAAGAGTGCTAAGAACATCAACAAGCTGTTCTTTAAGAAGTCTGAATGTCGCCGCATCCTGAGGTGCAGGAGTCTCATTGTCCTGGATAAAGTCGCCCAAATGACTGTCCTCTTCCTCGCCGATAGGAGTCTCAAGCGAAACCGGCTCCTGAGCAATTTTCATAATTTCGCCCACCTTGTCAATCGGCATATTAAGCTCTTTTGCAATCTCCTCGGGAAGCGGGTCGCGGCCAAGCTCCTGAACAAGCTGGCGTGTAACCCTTATAAGCTTGTTTATTGTCTCGACCATATGCACCGGAATTCGAATGGTCCTTGCCTGGTCAGCAATCGCACGGGTTATCGCCTGTCTTATCCACCATGTCGCATAGGTACTGAACTTGTAACCCTTTGTATAGTCAAACTTTTCAACCGCCTTAATAAGACCAAGGTTACCCTCCTGAATAAGGTCCAAAAACAGCATACCCCTGCCCACATATCTTTTTGCGATACTTACAACAAGTCTTAGGTTAGCTTCAGCTAACCTGCGTTTTGCTTCCTCATCACCCTCGACCATTTTCTGTGCGAGCTCTGCCTCTTCCGCATTCGAAAGCAAGGGTACTTTACCAATTTCCTTAAGGTACATACGAACAGGGTCATCAATGCTGACGCTGTCAGGCACGCTCAGATCCGCAAGCTCGTCTTCGCTTATTTCAAAATCCTCATCAACATCTTCAAGCTCAGGAAGCTCATCTCCGAAATTTCCTATAATTTCAATGCCCTGTTTTTCAAGAAAGTCATAAATTCTCTCAATCTGTTCGGCGTCCATTTCTACCGCTTCAAGCTTTGCAATAATTTCGCCGTACGAAATCTCACCATTCTTCTTTCCAAGTTCTACAAGCTCCTGAACGGCTTGCTTCTGGGCATCCTTTGATACCGTTTTGTTCATTTCCTTTGTTTCTTTTACCCCGGCTTTTTCTTTGTTACTCATACTGTTTTCGCCTTTCTATTTTTTATCTTTTTTCAATCTGTTCATTATTTCCTGAAGCTTTTCGGTGTCTCCGCCCTCGTCAATATTTTTTTCCTCTTGCTTCATATGATAACTCTTTATTATTTTAAGCGGAAGCAATGCCGCTTCTTTGCGGTTGTCCACATTTTTATCGTCCGAAAGAATTTCTGACACGCGCCCCGCATCTTCCTCTGGGAACTCGGCAAGAATTTTCAGGACATTGATTTTTTCGTTTCTTTTGTGCCAGTCAAAAATGATTTGCGCCAACTTTCTGTGCAGCCCCTCCGAAAAATCCTCAGGCGCAAGCCTCTCCGAAACATCCAGAAAAACCTCTTTTTCCGAAATCAGATTAAGCATCAGCTTTTCGGCGTTAAAAACTCTCATTTTTTCAAGGTCTTGTCTACCGCCTGTGCGCGCCTCAAACTCCCGTTTTTCAAGTCGTTGCTCTTTAAAAGCATTTCCGCGCCGATTCTTAAGCGCAATATTGGTCACAT
Organism: Clostridia bacterium; assembly: GCA_045578305.1. Taxonomy (GTDB): domain Bacteria; phylum Bacillota; class Clostridia; order Monoglobales; family Monoglobaceae; genus SIG440. The sequence goes on from JAZNKA010000004.1 coordinate 3,896, forward strand.
GCGTCTTGATGCTCTCGGGCGAAACATCTGTTTTTCGAGCAATCTTTTTTATATAAATCTCGCGTTCGACATCGTTTTTTATATTTGCAAGAATTCTTGCAATTTGCTCGACAAACTCTATCTTTTCAACAGTATCGTCAAGATTATATTGTTTCTCGATTTTGCCTATTTTATACTCAATAAAGCTTTCTGCGCCATTCACCAGATGCTCAAACATCTCTTTGCCCTTGGTGTTTATATACTCATCAGGGTCCTTGGCGTCGTTAATTGTCAAAACACGGGTTTTTATCTCTGCCTCTCTCAAAATTTCGCCTGCGCGGTCGGTCGCCTTTTGCCCCGCCTCGTCAGCATCATAGCAAAGCACAGCTTTGTCCGCGTAGCGCTTCAGCAGCTCGGCTTGTTCGGGCGTAAACGCCGTGCCAAGCGATGCAACTGCATTGTCAAATCCGTTCTGATGAAGTGAAACAACGTCCATATACCCCTCCACCAAAAGAAACTGCCCCGCTTTGGAATTTTTGGCGATGTTCATAGCAAAAAGGTTTTCTTTCTTTTTATAAACAAGCGTCTCGGGCGAATTAAGATACTTTGCCTGATTATCCACAAGAGTTCTTCCGCCAAAAGCGATTACATTGCCCCTAAGGTCAATTATCGGAAACATAACTCTGCCCCTGAAGACATCATACGCCGTACCATTCTCACGTTTTTTGGCAAGTCCGCCCTCAACAAGCTCTGCCTCGGTATAACCTTTCGTTTTCATAAAATCCACAAGGCTTGTCCATGTATCGGGAGCAAACCCAAGTCCAAACGACTTTATTGTGGAGTTTGAAAGACCTCTGCCCCGAAGATACTCAATCGCCGCCTCTCCGCCGCTGCCTGTAAGCTTAGCGAAGAAAAACCTTGCCGCCTCGGCGTTCATTTCGTACATACGCTTCTTTTTTTCATGAATGGCGTTTGCCCTGTCTCTTTCAGCACCGCTTCTGAAGTCCGGTATCGCAACCCCCGACCTTTCGGCAAGAAGCTTGACAGCTTCCATAAAATCAAGATTTTCCTTTGCCATAACAAAATGTATAACAGTACCACCGGCACCGCAACCAAAACAATGAAAAAGCTGCTTGTCGGGCGAGACCGAAAACGACGGAGTCTTTTTGTCGTTGTGAAGCGGGCAAAGCGCCTGATAACGATTTCCTACTCTTTTCAAAGTGGTGTACTGCGAAATCAGGTCCACTATATCATTTTTTGCTATAACTTCATCAATAAAGTCCTGAAAATCAACGGACTGTTTCACTCGTATCACCTCTCTATTATTTATTCGACACAAAGTCGCAATTTCCTCGTTAAAAAAATTTTATTATTTCAAATGTTCCACGATTTTGGCACAAAAAGCTCTTCAAAAAGTGACACCGCATATCTATCACTCATTCCGGCAATAAAGTCCCTGACAACAATGGTCACATCATCGCTGCAGCTTGCTGCACGCATATTTTCGGGTATAAGCCCGGGGTTTTGGACAAGCTTTTCAAAAAGCGCCTCCACCACCGCATAGTATTTCCCCTCTTCGCTTTTTGCATAAGGATTTTTGTAGACATTGGCAAACATAAATTTGCGAAGTCCCATCATTGCATCATAAGCCTCCGGTGTCATTTTTATATCATCCTTGTCCATACTTGCCTCTATCATACTGTGTATAAGAGTGCTTATTCTTTGCGAATGACCGACCCCCAAAATCTCCGAAAACTCGGCAGGGATATCCGATTCCTCAAGAACTCCGGCGCGTATTGCATCGTCTATATCGTGATTTACATAAGCAATGCGGTCAGAAAGCCTGACAATCTTGCCCTCCAGAGTCTGTGGCTGTTTTGCGCCTGTGTGACACAAAATTCCGTCCCGCACCTCGTGCGTAAGGTTAAGTCCGCCCTTCCTCTCCAGAATATTTACAACCCTCAGACTTTGCTCATTGTGCCTGAAGCCCTGCGCACAAAGCTCGTCAAGCGCGCTTTCGCCTGTGTGCCCAAACGGAGTGTGCCCCAAATCATGTCCCAAGGCAATCGCCTCAGTCAAATCCTCATTAAGCCTCAGCGCCCTTGCAACCGTTCTTGCAATCTGCGACACCTCAAGCGTATGTGTAAGCCGCGTCCTATAGTGGTCGCCCTCGGGCACAAGAAACACCTGAGTCTTGTGTTTAAGCCGCCTGAATGCCTTGGCATGTATAATCCGGTCGCGGTCACGCTGAAACGCAGTGCGTATATCACATTCCTCTTCATTCCTTGCTCTGCCGCTACTCTCGGCACTAAGGCAGGCATACCGACTGAGTGTATTTCTTTCAAGTTCCTCCATTTTTTCGCGCAGGGTCATAACTTTTCGTCCTTTCAGAATGCTTTTATCTTTTCACAAATTACTTTCTACATTTATCTCAAAATTCCTTTTTTTATTGACAAATTATTGTTTGTAACTATATAATATTCTTAAACAAACTCCTGCGAGGTGCAAAAAGTGACTCAAAATCAAAACAAGACAACGCTTTGTCTTAATCCAAGACTCCTGAAAATTGCTCAGCTTATTCCAAAAAGCCAATCGGTCGCCGACATCGGCACCGATCACGCATATATTCCCGTGTGGGCAATTTCAAACAAAGTCTCAGAATTTGCAATCGCATCTGACATAAACAAAGGTCCGCTTGACCGCGCCGCACAAAACGTATCCGAATTCGGTCTTTTGGACAAAATATCACTCCGCCTGGGCGCAGGGCTTTCAACCGTCTCGCCGGGCGAGACAGACACCATCGTCGTTGCCGGTATGGGTGGTATACTGATAGCAAACATCCTGAGCGATGCAAAAAATACCGTCAGTTCGGCAAAAACACTCATACTTCAGCCAATGACCGCCGCAAAAGAGCTTCGCGAATACCTTGTTGAAAACGGCTTTTGTATAAGTGAAGAACACCTTGTTGCCGAAGACGAAAAAATCTATAATATATTTACAATAACCATCGACGCGCCCCCTCGCAAATATTCCGAGCGCGAGCTTATTTTAGGAAAAGACCTTGACAAAACCTCCCCCGAGCTTTTTGAAAGACACAGGCAAAACATCCTCAAAAAATACAAAAACCGCGCTGATGGCCTCAAAAAATCCAACCGCGAAGATAATAAAGCTTTTCAAGACGAAATCAACAGACTTATTGAACTTTTAAAATAAAAGGAGAATACCTATGATACGACTCTCAAAAATAACTGAAGAACTTGAGCTTGTCGCTCCGTCATATCTCAAATGCTCCTGGGATAATGTGGGGCTTTTGGTTGGCGACGAAAACCAAAAAATCAGCCGTGTTTTTGTCTGCCTTGACATAACAAGTGCAAACGTCCGCGACGCAATTGACTTTGGTGCTGACCTTATAATCTCACATCATCCTCTTATTATGGAACCTCTTAAAAACATCACCGAGAACGGCATAACCCAAGGGATTGTCCGCATTCTTATCCAAAACAACATCTCGGCATTTTGTATGCACACCAGCTTTGACGCAGCAGACGGCGGAATGAACGACCTTCTTGCGCAAAAACTTGGTCTTGAAAACATCCGCAAATTCACACCCGACGAGGCTGTCGGCGAAGACGGCGAAAAGCTTGACGGCATAGGTCGCGTCGGCACGCTTGAGCGCCCGATGAGCCTTGCCCAATTTATTGCCTGCACAAAAACTGCTCTTGGCAGTGCCGCACTCAAATACTGCGGAAATCTTGACGAGCAAATTCAGACAGTTGCACTTTGTTCGGGCAGTGGCGGTTCCGAGCTTTATGCCGCATACAACTCGGGCGCAGATGTCTATGTAACTGCCGACCTCAAGCACGACCATGGCAGAATTGCACGCGAGCTTGGTCTTAATATAATCGATGCCGGTCACTTCGAGACCGAGAATATAATCTGCGAATTTCTGTCGGACTTCTTTTATCACCGTTTTCCCGAGATAGAGATAAAAGTTTCCGGGGCAGCGCCTTATTTTAAATCGCTGTAAATCTATTTTTCGGGCGAACACAGTTCGCCCCTATTCAACACAAAAGCAGAAACGAAAAATTTCGTTCCTGCTTTTAATTTATCCACTTTTAAGAGTCTTTTTTAATTTTCTTTTTACCTTGCCCAAGAATCCTCTAATCAACAGCTTTCCCTTCCAAAGCGGAAGCAAAACCCTTGCATAAAATCTGTACCCAAAGCTTTTGCACAAAACTTCTTTTCCGCCGCGCGTGACAGATGTCATTACGCCAATAATCCAGCACTCAGGCACACCTTTTTCAAGCATAGTCTGATTGTCGCCGCAAAGCACAAAGCCGTCACTCTTTTTGCCCACAATCCTGTGCAAAACAAACTGACCATCAGGTCGTCGATAAAAAGCAACATCCCCGACCTTTGCTGTTTTTGTTGCCGAAATCGTCACCGAGTCTTTCCCCTGGCGGATAAGCGGCAACATACTTGTCCCATGCGGACCGAATGTAACTGTACCACCGGCATTGAGCTTTTCTTCTATAATCGGAAAAATCTGCTCAAGTCTTACTTTTTTTGGCGTTTTTTCTTGGTTAGTCATCAAGCAAATTCGCCTCTCTCATTTTTTCTGCAAAGTTTCTGACTCCGGCTCTTGCGGTTTCCTCTGATACTTCATATTCGCCAAGCAATGCCGAAACAAGCTCCTCCTCCGAAGCGCCGTTTTCCAAGGCTTTCCACAAAAACGCTCCGCTGTCATTAAGGGTAATCATAGCATTAAAACTGACAGAAGCCTCTCCCGACGGAGCAACAATCCATTGTCCTGCAACCTCTTTCAGTACAAAATCGCTTTTTACCTTCATTTCGGTCATTCTCCCTTCATTGCATCATATGCCATGGTTGCCGCATCGGTGGATATGGTGCAACCCATTCTGAAAACCCCTGTCGTTTTTATAACATCATCCAAAAGCCCCAAAAGCTTTTCCAGCCTTTTTTTGTCCTCGGGTCTGATTGTCTGATTTAAGATACCAAACGCCGCGTCCTTTGCCGCAACAGGCTTTATCCAATTCTCATTCGCTCTTTCCAAAAAGCAAATTCCGCCAAGCAAAACTCCGGCGTTTCGGTTTTGGTCTGTTTTGCCACTCCACGGTGTTCCATACACCACCGCCTCGCCGCCTATCAAACGGATTACCGGCTTGTCGTCATTAAGTATATACGCTTCTTCACCAAAAGCATCAAGCCACTGCTTTGTGTGGGTCGACTTTCCCGTTCCGCTGGGTGCCGAAAACAAATATGCGCGGTCTTTGTAGACAACCGCCGATGCGTGAAGCATAAATCCGTCAAACTTCAGAAGTTCTTCACAAAAGTGCGCACCCGTCCACATATATTCGCAATCTGCAAGAGACAAATGGGGATACTCCTTGTGTTTTCTACCGACAACCTCGTCATCAATACCAACAACAATCTGCGGATCGCCGTCAAAATCACAAAGATAGTCACGCGCCTGCTGATGTGTTGTCCAATCTTTGCGCAAAATCATCCCGACATTTATGCCTGCTATCACATACTTGCCGCGCACAGGCTCGCCAAAAACATCAGTATAATTCATCTTTAATTTGCGCCCGGTCCAATGATGGCAGGCAAAACAAATTTGCTGTCAGCGTACTGATTGAATGCCTTTTTCACTTTTGACGAGAATGCATTAAGGTTAATACCATGTCCAACAACACTTACCTCGTTGTAGCTTCCGCCGTCCAGGGTAACATTCTTTCCGCCTCTTACAACCAGCTTGCCGGTCATATTGTTGTTTTTAAGAACTATATTACATTCACCCATTCCGTCACCCAACACAACCATCTTGTCGGTTTTAAGCTCCGAAAGCGCCCCTGCCGGAATTCTTATCATCATATTTCCGTCTTCGGGAATATTGTCACTCAAATCATCAATATAATATTTGATAAGTCTGTCCATAACAACTGCAAACTCTGCGCGTGTAATGTTGTCAAGAGGCTTGATATTGCCGTTGTCCCCTGCAACATAGCCTCTTGCAGTAATTGCATTAACCCCTGATTTCGCCCAGTCCGCAATCTTGTCCGCATCCTTAAATGTATCAAGAATGCTCTTTGTATCGCTAAGACCTGCAGTAAGCGCAAACACACGCGAAAGAACAACAAACGCCTCTTGTCTTGTAATGGGGTTTTCAGGGTTCAGCTTCCCGTCCGAGCCTGCAAACGCACCCATAGCAACCGCCTTTGACATATAGTCATAGTACCAGTCGTCTTCTTTAACATCGCTAAACGCCGATATATCAGCAGTCTTTGTCGCTCCACAAGCGCGCACCATAATTGTCGCCATTTCAGCACGGGTCATTTTGCCCGACGCATTGATATATCCGTCCGAGCCTGTCAGAAGTCCGTTTTTAACCGCAGCATTAAGAGCCGCAGTCGACCAATCGTTTGGCATGTCCTTGAAATCTGCCGCAAAAGCAACTGTGGACAAAGTAAGAATAACTGTCAAAATTATTGCTGTAAGTTTTTTCATATCAAAATGTTCCTTTCAAATTGAAATCATATGTAAATCCATTATACTTCATTTTTTTATTTTTTTCAATCACCTTTTTAAAAATTTCAGTTTTTTCGGGATTTTCGTTATAATATACAAAAAAAATCCGTTTTGGTGGTTGGTTTAGCCACCAAAACGGTCTATAATTATTACAAAAGCTTGATTCCAAATTCGTCGCACTCTTCAATCATTTCCTCGGGCCAAGCCGACGCCTGAACCTCACCTATATGCGCCTTGTGAAGAATATACATACAAATTCTCGACTGACCTATTCCGCCGCCTATTGTATAAGGCAATCTTCCGGCAAGCAAGTCACGATGAAACGGAAGATTTGTGCGTTCTTCGCAGTTTGCAAGTTTCAGTTGCTTCTTAAGCGACTCCTCCGAAACGCGGATGCCCATGCTTGACACCTCAAAAGGAATGTCAAGAATGTCATCATAAAATATTATGTCGCCATTAAGTTCCCAATCGTCATAGTCGGGTGCTCTGCCATCGTGGCGCTGACCCGATTCAAGTGCGCCGCCAATCTGCATAAGGAACACCGCACCGTGTTTTTTTGCAATCGCGTGCTCTCTCTGCTTTGGAGTAAGGTCGGGATACATATCTTCAAGAGCCTGGCTTGTTACAAAGGTAATTTCTTCAGGAAGTCTTGGCTCAATCTGGGGAAATAACGAATTTATAAATTTTTCAGTCATCTTAAATACCGAAAAAATCTTTTTTACGGTATGCTTAAGTGTCGAAACTGTACGTTCGTCTTTTTCGATAACTCTTTCCCAGTCCCACTGGTCAACATAAATCGAATGTATGTTGTCGGTGTCTTCGTCACGGCGGATAGCATTCATATCGGTATAAAGCCCCTCATCATGCGAAAATCCGTATTCCTTAAGTGCGCATCTTTTCCACTTTGCAAGCGAATGAACAATCTGAAGTTGTCTGCCTGTTTCGCGCACATCAAACGAAACCGCCCTTTCAACTCCGTTAAGGTCGTCATTAAGCCCCGACTCCGAATCCACAAAAAGCGGAGCCGACACGCGTGTCAGCTTGAGTTCTCGTGCAAGGTTGGTTTCAAAATAATCCTTTGTCGCCTTTATTGCGACCTGAGTGTCCCTCAAGTTAAGTAATGTCCGATAGCCCTCAGGCTTTATTATGTCAGCCATAATTTAAAATCATGCCTTTCTTCAATATATAGGTATTATAATCACCTATTATACCATTGTTTTTTTCTTAATACAAGTCCAATTTCAAAATTTTAACAGCTTTTTCTCAATTCGGTCAAAGCGATGCCGATTTTATGCATTTTTCTTTGCGCAGTCTCTTCATCAGCTCGACCTTGTCAATCTCTTTGTGCTCCTGAACGGTGACCAAAACCTCCAAAAGTCCGTCGCCCTTGTCCTTGTACTTTGTTTTCAGTATGACCGCATCAAACTCGGCAATCGCCGCCGTCAGTTTTTCTATACTCTCGTCACTGTCCTCTGCGACAAATCTGAACTCATACTCTGCAGGAGAATACAAAAACTTTATATTCTTGTGAAGAATTATCTGCACAACAACCATTACTACAACACACGAAATCCCCAAAAAGTACATACCCGCACCAATTGCCATGCCAATTCCTGCCGTCGCCCAGATGCCCGCCGCCGTCGTAAGACCGGTAACCACATTCTTTTGAATAAAAATCATTCCGGCACCCAAAAAGCCTATGCCCGAAACAATTTGCGCAGCAATTCTTGTCGGGTCAAGCCTAAGCTCTACATTCTGGTTTTGAGCAGATGCAAAAAAATCTTCAAAACCATACTGCGAAATTATGGTCATCAGACACGCCGCAAGAGCAACAATCGCATGCGTACGAAGCCCCGCCCCTTTGCCGCGATTCTTTCTTTCATAGCCGATTGCAATTCCGCACAATACCGCTATAACAATTCTGAGAAGCATTTCTGCCTTAAATAAAAAGTCACTACTCGCAAAAAATGCCGATATTTGCGCCATCATTTCAAAGACCCCCAATAACAAGTTTATATATTTCATATTCTACTTTCTGTCAGAATATGAAAAACAAAAGGCACGCAAAAGTCCCCTTTGTCGCGCCTTGTAATGCTTGTTTTATTGTATCATAAGTCTCTTGTTTTGTCAAAAATTGTTCTGCGTTCTAAAAATCATGACAACTTTCCGCATTAAGATTGTATTTTTCAAATATCAAAACAATTTCTTCCACCACTTTAAAATCATCAAGCTCTCCTGAGTGCAAAACCTGCTGAATTTCCGAAAGCACCTTTACAGCTGTCGTGTCGGCAACCTTGCTTTCGTCAATTTCAAAATCTGAGATATTGCTGCAAACCACTTCGGCTATATAACTTTTAATTAGTTCGGTTTTTATGTTCATGTTATACTCCTTTTCGTTTTTGTTAACAACTGTATTATACACCATATGTGGCGTATAGTCAACACATCACTTTTGGTGTATGGTAAAATTTTTTTGGGTGATAAAAATGAAACAATGTTACGAAAGACTCAAGGATTTGCGTGAAGACAATGACCTCAAACAAAAAGAAGTGGCAAACATTCTGAACACTACTCAACAAGTTTATTCTCGTTATGAAAACGGCTTGAACGAAATACCTATACACCATCTTATAACTTTATCAAATTTTTACAAAGTATCTACCGACTATATCCTTGGTCTTACGGATAATCCTAAACAGCTTTAATTTTTATTTTCAAGGGGAGCGCTCTTTGAAAATAACCACTTATAGATTATCGTCAATAAAGCAAAAACCCGGTGGCAAATGCCACCGGGTTTCATCATATAAGATTTACCCAAAATCATGACAACTTCC
>JAZNKA010000005.1:0-6415 GCA_045578305.1 Clostridia bacterium
CTTGGTGGTTGCTGCGGCACCACACCGGAATATATGAAAAAAACCATCGAGAAGACAAAAAATCTTCCGTATGCTTTGCCGACATTTAAAAATAATACCATTGTGTCGTCGTATACCCACGCAGTTGAAATAGGAAATGAACCAATATTGATAGGCGAACGCCTTAATCCAACCGGCAAGCCAAAGCTGAAAGCTGCACTTAAAGAAAACAACCTTTCCTATCTTGCAAACGAGGCAGTTATGCAGGAAGAGACGGGGGTACATATGCTTGATTTGAATGTGGGACTTCCTGAAATTGATGAGGTAGAAATGCTTAAGTTTGCGACAGAGGAAGTTCAGACTGTCACGGCGCTTCCGATTCAATTGGATTCGGCAAATCCAAAGGCACTTGAGGCAGCGATGAGGATTTACAACGGAAAGCCGCTTGTGAATTCTGTAAACGGCGAAAAAGACAAGCTTGATGCCGTTCTTCCACTTGTGAAAAAATATGGCGGTACGCTTATCGCGCTTACTATGGACGAAAATGGTATACCCGACTCAGCAGACGAAAGGCTTGAGATTGTCAAAAAAATTGCCGGGGAAGCAAAAAAATACGGAATTGACAAAAAAGACATAATTGTTGACCCACTGGCACTTACTGTTTCGGCAGACACTAAAAATGCTTTGATTACTCTTGAAACGGTAAAAAAAGTCAAAGAAATGGGATTTTGCACAAGCCTTGGTGTTTCAAACATATCATTTGGACTTCCAAAGCGCGAAAAAATCAATTCGACATTTTTTGCTCTGGCACTTGAAAACGGTCTTGACTGTGCAATAATGAATCCTTTTTCAAAGTCTATGCTGGATGTTTATTATTCATTCAAAGTTCTTCACAATATGGATGTATCGTGTGCCGAATACATTGATTATGTAAATTTGACAGAGGACGAGGCTGAGAATAAGAATTTGACAAAGGATGAGCACAGCAAAGGCGATATCAAGTATTTTATTCAAAAGGGAATGAAAAAGGCGGCTAGCTTGGCGGCAGAAGATTTGATTAAAGTAGAAAAGGCGATAGATATAATAAACAATTATATAATTCCTGCATTAAATCAGGTAGGAAGTGATTTTGAATCAAAAAAGGTATATCTGCCACAGCTTTTGGCAAGTGCAGAGGCCGCTTCTGCGGTTTTTGAAATTGTAAAAGAAAAGATGCCCAAAACCGACGCAAAAGCCGAAAACAAAATCGTTTTGGCAACAGTAAAAGGTGATATCCACGACATAGGGAAGAATATTGTCAAGGTTCTGCTTGAAAGCTATGGATTTTTGGTAATTGACCTTGGCAGAGATGTGCCGCCGGACGAAATCCTGAAAGCTGCCCTACAAAATGGGTGTCGGCTTGTGGGACTCAGCGCACTTATGACAACAACAGTACCCGCAATGGAGGAGACCATAAAGCTTATCCACAAAACTGACCCTGAGATAAGAGTTATGGTAGGCGGAGCGGTACTGAATGCTGAATATGCAAAAATGATTGATGCCGACTTTTATGCCGAAGATGCAATGACGGCAGTTAATATTGCAAAAAAGTTTTTTGACTAAAACAAAAAACGGTCCGGATGTCCGGACCGTTTTGCTATTGATTTTATACAACCTCAAGTTTGGAAGCTTCTTCTGCAAAAATGGCGTTTTTGTCTTTGTGTGCTGAGCTGAGCACAAATTGCATTGTGATTGTTACAAATATCATCATTACCGAGAAGACTGCAAATGCAAGGTAATAGGTGCCAAAAATATCATAGCACATATATCCGCAAAAATTTTATTTCGAGATTTGGAATGGCCCCTCAAAAATATATTATTTCAAAAAGAATTTCGGATGCAAAGGCTATTATGGACAGCGGAGAGTATGAAAAAGTACAAGAGGTCGCTGCCCAGGTAGGTTACAGCGACCCTTTGTACTTTAGCAAAGTATTCAAAAAGTTTTATGGGATTTCACCGTCTTTGGCTAACAGATAAGAAAAATATCAGGGTTTATCGTGCAGTTATACTGAGCATATCCTCAATAAATATCCCATAACCTCTTGTAGGATCATTAACAAACACGTGAGTAACAGCACCAACTAATTTTCCATTTTGAACGATTGGGCTGCCTGACATGCCTTGCACTATACCGCCGGTTTTTTCAAGCAGCTTTTCGTCTGTTATCTGTATGACAAAGCCTTTTTGCTGCGAGATAACTTTTGGCATTATTTTAATTATTTCAACATCAAATTGTTGAGGCAAGCTGCCATTTACAGTTGTAAGAACAGAGGCTCTTCCGATTTTTATATCTTCGCGATGCCCGATTGGTATGGGACTATTGCTTGGCTCAAATGATTTTGACACAGTTCCCGAAATCCCGGAGTCGCTATTTTTTGAGATTTCGCCTAAAGAATTGCTATCGTTCTTAAAAATTCCGTTAAGCTCTCCGGGAACACCTTTTTCACCTTTGTTTACTGAGACTATCCCGGCACTCAGGATTCTCCCACTTTCAACAGGCAAGAGTTTACCTGTTTGGGCGTCACATATTCCGTGACCTAAAGCCGCAAAAGACTTTGTGTCCGGGTCATAAAATGTCAAAGTACCTATGCCTGATGCTGCATCCTTGACCCAGGCGCCTATTTTGAGGCATCCGTCATTTTTTGATGGCTCAGGCTTAATCAACACTTCGGATTTTTTGCCGTTTCGGCTAAGTGTAAGGGAGGAGCTTTTGCCAGCGGATGCAGAAATGGCTGACACAAGATCTTCTACGTTCGAAATCTTTTTTTCGTCAAAGCCTTGTATTAAATCGCCGACTTTAAGTCCGGCAACCCGGGCGGGAGACGGGACTTCTCCGTTGCGACTTTCTATATCCATAAAATCAACAACCAAAGCTCCGTTTGTCGAAAGCGTTACGCCTATGCTTCTGCCGTCGGGCACCAAATATTTTTCCTGATTTGCGGTGCTTAAAACCGGCAAACTCAGTTCGCTTTCAAAAGGTATTATATTTCCCGAAAATGAAAAAATAAAAAAAAGCGCCAGTGTGATGGCAATGCTTTTTTTAAACTTCACCATATCCCTCCTTTCTTAAGTGGGGTTGACTTCTTTCGTCTTAAATATTTTGCCCCGACTCAAGCAGTAATATGGTGTGTAAAAAATATATGTAGATTAAAAAAAGACCGCAAGGGTCTTTTTTTAATTCAAATTCAACTATTTGCTATTTTTGTTGTTATTTGATTCGTTCTGGTTGTTGTTCTGATTGTTTTTCTGATTTTCCTTGTTTTTGTTTTCCTTGTTTTGATTGTTCTGATTGTTCATACTAAACACTCCTTTAAAATTTATAAAAATCCTATTCAGATTTTCATAAATAGTATTGGAAGAAAAAATTTTTTTATTCATTTTTGTTTCAAAAAAAATAAATTTACATATTATAGTATTGATATCATTAAAAAGGGGTTATATAAATGAGAAAATATGGATGTTCAAAGCGCAATCCCGACCCGAAGTGGCCGTGCGAACAAGCTGTGGTGGCGGTTCCGGCAGACAGTGCTGTTGCAACCGCTGCAAAAGTGAACGGAGCTTTAAGGATAATGGAGTCACAAATGCCAATGACACCCGAATTAAATCCAAGTGACAGGCCACATTCGCGGGATGAACAAACACAAATTATGGGATATATGACCGAACCGCCGCAGCCTTTAAACCGGGATGATTGCGGGAAGTCAGAGGTTTCGTCTTATCTGTGCCAAAATATCGGTAGTTATGCAAAGGTGGAGTTTTTATTTGGCGAAAATGTGCACATTGAAAAAACAGGCGTGATGGAGAATGTGGGAAAGGATTTTATTGTACTCAGCGAGACGGGAACAGGGACAAAGATTGTTTCTTCGTTAAAAAATATAAAATTTATAAATATCTACAATATAAATAACCGATAATTACATAAACGATAGGGATTTGGTAAAATCCCTATTGTTTTTTTTAAAAGATGGGAGTATAATTAGTTTAGCTGTAAACGATATTTAAAAAATCAAGGTAAAAGGAGTAATCCTGTATGTTTAACGGAAAGATGAAAGCTATAACTTTCAGTTATGATGATTGTATCACGCAGGATATAAGGCTTGTTGAGCTTTTTAATAAGTATGGTGTAAAGGCTACATTCAATGTGAATTCAGAACTTTTGGGAAAAAAGGGCGAACTTAACATACAAGGTATAAAGGTGGGGCACAATAAACTTTCGCCGACTGAAATCAAAGATATTTATGATGGGCACGAGGTTGCAGTTCACACGCTTACCCATCCTCTTTTGCAGAGTATTGAAGATGACAATGAGATTATAAGACAAATTGAAGAAGACCGAAAAAACCTTGAAAAGCTTGTGGAATACAAAGTTTTCGGAATGGCTTATCCGTACAACGGAAGCGATTCAGACAGAGTTGCCTCGATTATAAAGGAACATACGGCTATAAAGTATGCCAGGACAACAAACTCCACTTTAAATTTTGATTTGCAGGATAATTTATATCAGTTCAATCCCACTATTCATCATACGGATTATGATAATATTTTTAAGCTTGGTGAAGAATTTTTGAAATTAAAGCCGGACACTCCTAAATTATTTTATATATGGGGACACAGCTATGAGTTTGATGTCTTTGACGACTGGGATAAATTTGAGGATTTTCTCAAGCTTATAAGCGGCAAGGAGGATATTTTTTATGGAACAAACAGAGAAGTTTTGCTTTGAGTTTAAAAAGCAAATGGGAATTTGAACTATTATCAGACAAAGGAGAAGATAAATGAGATTACTTTTAGCAGTTTGGGCGGCAAAACTTTCAGCCGTTTTGGGACAACTTCTTGGCAAAAAATCGTCATCCACACCGGGAAGCATTGCACTTAAAATTTGCCCTGATATAATAAAAAAGCTTAAATCAAAAATAAAAAACGAGGTTATTGTTGTTTGCGGAACAAACGGAAAAACCACAACCAACAACTTGCTTGCAACCGCTTTGGAAAAAGACGGAAGCCGTGTGGTGTGCAACCGACTGGGTGCTAATATGCTGTCGGGTGTTGCTACATCTTTTGCACTTGGTTGCAACTGGCTCGGCAGACTCAAGGCAGATTATGCCTGTCTTGAGGTTGACGAAGCCTATACGGCAAAAGTTTTCAAGCATATCAAACCGGACATTGTTGTCGTAACAAATCTTTTCCGCGACCAATTGGACAGATACGGCGAGATTGATGCACTGATGGATATTATGAAAAACGCTTTCAATTCAGCAGATTATCCAACTCTTATTTTAAATGGCGATGATCCGGTTAGCTCGGGATTTGGCAGAGATTACAAAGGCAAGACTTACTATTTTGGAATAAGTGAAAAAGTTCTTGATGAGCAGGAAAGTGCTCAGGATGGAAAGTTCTGCTCAAACTGCGGAGCGGAACAAAAGTACAACTATCGTCATTACAGCCAGCTTGGTGATTATTATTGCCCAAGTTGCGGGAATAAACGCCCAAAGATTGACTTTGAGGCAACCGATGTAGATTTGACTCGCGGTATTGACTTTTTGGTAAGTGGTCAAAAAATACACCTTGATTACAAGGGATTTTATAATATCTACAACATTCTTGGCACCTTTGCAGCGATAAAAACACTTGGAATAGAAAGCAAGACATTTACCGATTCACTCGCTTCGTACAAGCCTCAGATTGGCAGAATGCAGCAATTTGACCTTGGCAAGCCATTTATTCTCAATCTTGCAAAAAATCCTGCGGGGTTTAATCAGGCAATACAAACAGTTGCTCAGGACACACGAAAAAAAGATGTAGTTATTGCAGTCAACGATAAACCAAGTGACGGGACGGATGTCTCGTGGCTTTGGGATGTGGATTTCGAAAAAATAGCTGATTCTTCGTTGAACACCTTGATAGTCTCGGGTATGCGCAGATATGATTTGGCGCTGAGGTTTAAATATTCGGGTGTAAGGGTAAATGTAATAACCGAGGATATGAAAAGCTTTCTTAATTCTTGCAGTTTGTCGGATGCAGAGGTCTGCTATGTGCTTGTAAATTATACGATGCTATTTTCTACCGAAAGTATACTCAAAGAGCTTGAAGCAGAAAAGGAGAAAAACAAAAATGTCTGATTACAAAATAAATATACTGCATATCTATCCTGACCTTTTGAACTTGTACGGCGATAAAGGAAATATCGAGTGTATGCGAAAACGTCTTGAATGGAGAGGTATTGACGTGAGTGTTTTTAGTTGCACGATGGAAAATCCCGAAATTGATTTTTCAAAGGCTGATATAGTTTTTTTGGGTGGCGGGCTTGATCGCGAGCTTTCAATTGTTCTTGACAGACTTAAGGAAAAAAGAGAAGAGTTAAAAAAATTTGTCGAATCGGATGGCACAGTGCTTGCAA
>JAZNKA010000006.1:0-22893 GCA_045578305.1 Clostridia bacterium
TATTTTAACTCTGTTGGGCTCGAACCAACGGAAGAGCATAAACTCCGCTACTTTTGTCTTAATTGCTACTATGTGCAGTCGACACCTTGTAGCAGCACAGTTTGTGCGTGGCGATAAATCACCACTGCAAACTGTGGCTACTGCGTTTCTATAAGCCCTTCTTCATCTGCCACCGGCAGCGAAGGGCTTATAGACTACCAACTTCGCAACGCTCAGTTGGCACAGTGCGTGGCTGTTAACAAGCGTGGCGGTAAGTGAGAGCACGACAAGAGGGGAAAGCAAAAAGAAAAACAGTGTACCCTTTGGTACACTGTTTTTCTTTTTGGAAGAGCCGAATGATTTAGATGCAACTCTCTTCTCATAAATTTAGTAGTTTTATATCAAATCTACCATTCTGCTTGAAATACCCTAAATTAAATATTTCCCCAGGATGTTTCTTTGTCCAAGTTTCTGCCACTGTCTTTAATTCCTCAGCGGTAATCAATAGAATTTGTGTGTCATTGTTTAAAGAAAAATCAACACATTCTTGTATGCTTTGAGGTGTGAAATCAGGTGCAATTACCATAAACACAGTTACATCTTTATCTGATGTATTTATGTACCTTTCAAACTGCTGAATGTGATCTTTTAAATTTACCGCTGTTTCCTTTGATTTATTATCCCACATAATATACTTATCTTTAAAGGACAATTTCCCATCCGGATGTTCTGAGCCAGTCAAAGTCAACGGCTTGTTTAATAACATTTTTTCAAACAAATAATTCGTTGCATCTTCAAATAAATGTTCACATTGTAAATCTTTTTCAATGATATTATTTGCTCTCAAATTTTTCAAATCTCTATTTGCAAGTTGATTATAAAACGCAATAAGTTTTTCTCTTTCATCTTCCGTTTTAATTTCTATTCTTCTCATTGAATCATAGTATTCGAGAATCCTATCAATTAACGCAACTTTATTGCCTGATACATTTAGCCCTATATCACCGCACCACGCTGACAACATCGTGACATCAAGGCCATCTCGTGGCGAAAATCCACCAATTAAATTAGAAGGTTGTATAGATTTCAAGATAATGTCTTTTAATTCATTTACAGTAGGATTATTTGATATTTCAATTTTAGCCTTTGAAAAATATTGACTTGCTTTATTTACGATATCAATAAGATACTGTTTTTTTGTTTTCTTAATTACATAATCAACAAGTTTCTCATAACCGTATGCTCGTATTTCAATATTATAATATTTTCTAATACATTTAGCTATATCATCAGGTATCATATCACACATAACTCCATCAGAGTTCTTTATCGCCACAATTAAACCCTTTGACTGTAATACTTTTCTTGTATCTTCTATATCATCATAGGTATGTAAAGCATTTTCAAGCATCGGGAATCTTCCTGATTTAGCCTCAAGCATATGAAATTCTTTAATGGAAATTGAAAGATATTTTCTTAATGTTTCCAATAGGTTTTTTTCATCAACCGAAATATCGTCATTGTGTGCCCATGCAGCATCTATCATATGCTTAAATAATGCAAAATCTTTTGATATCTTGCTTTCATCAAAATTGTTTGATTCATCAACAATAGATTTTTCATAGTTTAAAACCGCAGAGTCAGTATCTTTGGTAGATGAAATAAAATCATCTTGATTTAACAAATAATCACGTAATAAAATTGGTGCAATAATCCTTACTGCACGATTTGAATCAAGTTTAATTTCTTCTAATCTATTACTAATATTTTCAAAAGAGGTATATTGTTTAGCCGTTTTCTTTAAAAAATCTTTTATCTCATCAAGTTCTAATCGTCTGTAATCGGCAACATAAGCTGATGCAACTCGTTTTGCTATTGTAATATTGGGGATTTGTTCAACAAATTTAATAAAATCCATATTATACCACCTCAAAAATATTATATCATAATAAGCATAAATTGTCAAAAGAAAAACCGAATGACCTAGATTGTCATCTAAATCATTCGGTTTCTATGGTGCGCCGGGAGGGACTCGAACCCCCGACCTACTGGTTCGTAGCCAGTCACTCTATCCAGCTGAGCTACCGGCGCATCTATGACAAACAGTTCTCTGCCGCCAACGATTTATTATTATAACACAACTTAAATCAAAATGCAAGTATATTTTTGAAAAAATTATTTTTTATTTGCAATTTCAAGTGCTTTTTTGTATTCGTCATATCCGATTGCCGAATTCAAAAGGTCAAGCATCGCATTTGCCGAAATCCTGACAGGGAGTCCAAGCACTTTGGCTAGCCGACGACGTTTTTCGAAGCTATCTTCTTTGCCGCTTAACCCGTCCTCAAAAAACATTGCTTTGGTGATAGGCTTTATTTCTTCATCCGGTGTAGTTTCTTCAACCGTGACAACTGTCTCCAAAATTTTCAAAAGGTCTTCCTCCGTTATGCCTTCGACTCCGACAAGGCCCTCCTTGCCTGGAATTCTTTTTCGGCGTTCTTTACCCGCAACAGTTGGGATATATGCGTGCTTTACCACCCCACGCTTTCCAACACACTGCTTTATGTAGTTGCGGATTCTGAACCCTGCGCTGTCCGAGTCAGTAAGAACTATTATCCCCGTCTTTTCTGCCATTTTCCGTATAGAATTTATTATATTTTTGTTGGTATAGAGGCTGAATCCGCCTGTACAGATAATCGGGGCATCGGTAATGCCCTTAAGGCGTTCTTTGTCAAATTTTCCTTCAACTACTATTGTTTCTTTTATGTGTAGCATAACCTACCTCACATTATTAAGGCGGATATAAAATCCGCCCAAAAATCTATTCAATTACTGCATCAGACGGCATATTCCATCCGTTTCTGGGTGAAAGGGAAATACTTTCAGCCTTTACTCCGTCAGGTGTTGCCGAACGTTTGAACTGGTTTTGATAAAACCTTTTCTCAAATGTTTTAATCCAGTTTTCAAGCTGTTCGTGTTCGTATTTTCCGCCAAAAGCAGCTTTTGCCATTCTTAATATCTTTTCTTTGCCAAATCCATACTTTACAGTATAATAAATCACAAAATCATGCACCTCATAAGGCCCGATTATATCCTCGGTCTTTTGGCTTATGACGCCTTTTTCGTCAGCCGGCAAAAGCTCGGGGCTTACAGGGGTGTCTACTATATCAAAGAGGACACTGGAAAGTTCTCCACTCCAGGTATCTGCAATCCACCTTACAATTGATCGCATAAGTGTCTTTGGAACTGAAGCATTGACGCCATACATTGACATCTGGTCGCCATTATAAGTTGCAAAGCCAAGAGCAAGTTCCGAAAGGTCGCCCGTACCTACAACGATTCCGCCAGTCTTGTTTGCTATATCCATAAGCACCTGAGTGCGTTCTCTCGCCTGAGCGTTTTCATAAGTTACGCTTCTGTCACCATCTTCAAGCTTTATATCAGAAAAATGCTGCTTAACAGCCTCGGTTATATTCACCTCGTGATATGTTACTCCCAGCGCATCAGCTAACCTTTTTGAGTTATTGTATGTTCTTTCTGAAGTTCCAAAACAAGGCATAGAAACCGATATTATCCCTTTTCGGTCAAGTCCAAGATTGTCAAAAGCCTTTGCAGCTACAAGCACTGCAAGAGTACTGTCAAGGCCACCCGAAACACCGATTGTTACGGTTTTTATTCCAATATGCTTTATGCGTTTTTCAAGACCCTTTGCCTGCATAGTAAACACACTGCTGCATTTTTTTGAAAGTTTTTCGGTATCTTTCGGCACAAAAGGTGAAGGACAGATATCTTTAAGAGGAGTTTCAATTATTTCTGTGTCAAAATAAATTCTTCTGTATTCCTCATCATTCTTTGCCAAAAAAGTGTTGCGACGGCATCTTAGCTGGCTTAGTTTTTGGGTATCAATTACTCCATAGATTATTCCATTTTCAAAAGGCTTGGCTTCCGCAAGGCATTTGCCGCATTCAAAAATCATATTGTTGCCCGAATATACACAGTCAGTTGTAGATTCGCCGTCACCTGCGTCGGCATAGATATACGCCGAAAGCTGTCTCGCACTGTTTGATGCTGCCATAAGTTTACGAGCTTCGCTTTTCCCCGGAGTTTCTTCGTTTGCGGATAAATTCAGTATCACTGTCGCGCCATTTTGAGCATGCTCTGCTGACGGCGGCGATGCTACCCACATATCCTCACAAATTTCGCAGGAAATTCTAAGTGATTCCATATTTTTTGCACAGAAAATAAGTTTTGTCCCCATGGGCACAGTATCACCATAAAATTCCACATCTACAGTCTTTTGAATAGTGTTAAAATATCTGATTTCGGTATATGGAGCATAGTTTGTCAGATAGCTTTTGGGTACAAATCCAAGCACCCTCCCGCCCATGCAGACAGCGGCAACGTTATACAGCTTATCCTCGTGTTTCAGCGGCATACCAATCGCAAACAAAATGTCTAAAGCTTTTGTTTCATTTAAAATTTCAACCAAACCTTTTTTTGATCTGTCGGCAGTAGTGCTTTGCAAAAATAAATCGCCGCAGGTATATCCGGTCAGGCAAAGTTCAGGAAATACCACAACCTTTGCGCCGTTTTCGCTTGCCTCTTTGATTTGATTTATGATATTTTTGCAGTTAGCCGAAATGCCATTGACCGAAACTAAAGGGGTTGCTGCCGCAACCTTTAAAAATCCGTGTTTCACCGCTGATCGCTCCTATCCTTTTAGTTCTTCCCTTCAAGGAAGTATGTAGCCTCCATATCCGCAGTTGAAAGTGCAAAAGCAAGTGGGAACATCTCGAATGCACTTCCTACATTACCCGCAGGCTCGTTGCCTGAAAATCCCATATGATAACGGATTGCAAATGCTTCCTCGCGTGTTAGCCGCATAAATCCTGAAATCATATATACCGATTTTTCACCATGACCATATGGAAGCTTGTCATCAATCTCATAAGTCGGAACCTTTTGCCATACCCCGTTGTCGTCCTTGACATTGCGAAAACCGGGTTTGTAAAAGTTCATCTTGCAAAGGTCATGAAGAAGTGCAACAATCGCAATTGTCTCGTCGCTTGCCTCAATTCCATAAAGTTCCTGTACCCTTTCACGTGCAAGGTAATCGCACAGACACTCATAAACATTAAGGCTGTGCTCTGCAAGGCCGCCCTCATAAGCACCGTGAAACCTTGTGCTTGCCGGAGCAGTAAAGAAATCACTTGCAGGTGACAAAAGATGCTGAAGGAGCCTGTCGGCTCCCTCTCTTTTTATACATCTTTGGTATATTTCAACAAATTCGTCTTTAACATTCATCAAAACTACCTCTTATACTAAATTATTTTACAACAATATTGATAAGCTTTTTGGGAACAGCAATCACTTTTATTACCTGCTTGCCATCAATCAGTTCTTTTATTCTGTCGGTATTAAGAGCAGCTTCTTCCATTCCCTTGGGGTCAAGTTCTGCCGAAATCATCAGTTTGTCACGGATTTTGCCGTTGATTTGAACAACAACCTCAATTTCGTTATCAACAGTTTTTGCCTCGTCGTATTCGGGCCATTTTGTGTCAGACAAATTGCCCTCAAAACCTGCAATCTGCCAAAGCTCTTCTGTAATATGCGGAGCAACCGGATTCAACAGTGTAATAAATGTCCTGAATTCAGCCTTGTTTATTTTTTCTAGTTTCATCACATCATTGATAAACGCCATAAGTGCCGCAATACCGGTGTTGAACTTCATTCTGTCATAGTCATCAGTTACCTTTTTGATGGTTTTGTGCATAGCCGTCTCAAGTTCTTTTGAATAGCTGTCACCATCAACAAGGATATTCTGTAAATTCCACACTCTTTCAAGGAATTTGTAGCATCCCTTAACACCGTTCATGGACCAGGGTGTTGCCTGGTCAAATGCACCAATAAACATTTCGTATGTTCTGAAGGTATCAGCACCATATTCATTGACAACATCGTCAGGGTTAATTACATTACCCCTTGACTTGGACATTTTTTCGCCATTTTCACCCAAAATCATACCGTGCGAGGTTCTCTTCTGATAGGGCTCTTTTGTGGGAACAACACCAATATCATAAAGGAACTTGTGCCAGAATCTTGAGTACAAAAGATGCAGTGTAGTATGCTCCATACCGCCGTTATACCAGTCAATTGGAAGCCAATACTTAAGTTCTTCCATTCCAGCAAGAAAGTCGGAATTGTCAGGGTCGATATATCTTAAGAAATACCACGACGAACCTGCCCACTGAGGCATAGTATCGGTTTCCCGTTCTGCCTTGCCGCCGCACTTGGGACAAGTTGTTTCAACCCAATCTCTGATTTTAATAAGAGGAGATTCACCCGATTCGCCCGGCTCAAAATTCTTTGTATCGGGAAGCTGCAAGGGGAGCTCGCTCTCAGGAAGAGCCACCCATCCGCACTTGGGACAATTTACAAGCGGAATCGGCTCGCCCCAGTAACGCTGACGCGAAAATACCCAGTCACGAAGCTTATAATTTATCTTGCGTTTGCCAATTCCCTCTTTTTCAAGATAATCAATAATGGCTTTTTTAGCTTCTTCAACCTGCATACCTGTAAGGAATCCCGAGTTCACCATTACACCTGTCTCAACATCGGTAAAGGCTTCTTTCTGAACATCCTCGCCACCTGCTACAACCTCGATAATAGGCATATCAAACTTCTTTGCAAATTCCCAGTCACGGGTATCGTGTGCAGGCACAGCCA
Organism: Clostridia bacterium; assembly: GCA_045578305.1. GTDB lineage: Bacteria > Bacillota > Clostridia > Monoglobales > Monoglobaceae > SIG440. Next base: position 6,703 of record JAZNKA010000006.1, read on the forward strand.
TAATTGCGCCTGTTCCGTATGTTACAAGAACATAATCTGAAATCCAGATTGGAATCTCAGCATTGTTTACAGGGTCAATTGCACTTATGCCCTTAAGCATAACGCCAGTTTTGTTTTTGTCAAGCTCAGCTCTTTCAAAATCACTCTTTTTCGAAGCTTCAAGCTTATATGCCTCAACCTCTTCATAATTTTCAATCATATCCTTGTATTTTTCAACATAAGGATGCTCGGGTGCAAGTACCATATATGTAGCACCAAAAAGAGTATCGGGGCGTGTTGTGTAAACCCTGATTTTATCATCTGTGTCTTTGATTTTAAAATCTACCTCTGCACCTTCGCTTCTGCCAATCCAGTTTTTCTGCTGAATTTTTACTCTTTCGATATAGTCAAGGTCATCAAGATCGTCAATAAGGCGCTGTGCATACTCAGTAATCTTGAGCATCCACTGGCTTTTCTCTTTTTGAACAACCTCGCTGCCGCAACGCTCGCAAACGCCATTTACAACTTCCTCGTTTGCAAGACCTACCTTGCAACCCGTACAGAAGTTAATCGGCATCTTTGTTTTATAAGCAAGTCCTTTTTCAAAAAGTTTGAGGAATATCCACTGTGTCCATTTGTAGTAGTTGGGGTCTGTGGTATTTATTTCCCTTGACCAGTCAAAACCAAAGCCCAGCATTTTAAGCTGTCTTTTGAAATTTTCAACATTCTTTTCTGTAACGACAGCAGGATGAATATTGTTTTTTATAGCAAAATTCTCGGTAGGCAAGCCAAACGCATCCCAACCCATAGGAAAGAGCACATTATAACCCTCAAGACGCTTTTTACGGGTAATAATATCAATTGCCGTATATCCTCTTGGGTGACCTACATGCAGTCCGTGTCCTGACGGATAAGGAAACTCCACGAGGCCATAAAATTTAGGCTTTGATTTGTCGGTATTGGACGCCTTAAAAGTCTCATTTTCGTCCCAATTTTTTTGCCATTTCCCCTCAATTGTTTTAAAATCGTATCTCATTTATAATCAATCCTTTCGGTAATTTAATACAAGTTATTTAACCAGCAAATCCTCTATATCCACATTTATTGCATCTTTCCAGATGTGCTCCAGTTTGTAAAATTCCCTGGGCTCTGACTGGAATATATGAACAATAACATCCTCAAATCCAAGAAGCACCCATTCGGCATTGGCATAACCCTCTTTGGTGAGCATTTTTGCACCTGCTTCTGCCATTTTGTCTTCGATGTGGTCGCAAATTGCCTGAACATTTGATTGCGAACCACCGGTAACAATCACAAAATAACTTGTAAGCGTCGTAAGCTCATCTACATTCAAAACAGTTATATCTTTACCAAATTTTGCATCTGCGGCTTTTACCGCTGTATTTACTAAATTGTTTTCACAGCTCATTTATTTTCTCCTTTACGACAAAAAGTCACTGCCGATTACCAATGTAACGTCCGGCTCGGTTTTTTCGCCCGGTTTTTTCACATAAGTCTCAACCGGACCTGACACCTGAACCCCACCATATACAGCTTTTACAAGCTCGGCGGCGTTTTTGTTGTTGTGGTTTATAATTTTTGTATGATCCTGAATTCTGTCGGTTTTTTCGCTTGATACCACTTTGAACTTGTACTCCGACAGCATCTCGGAAACCACCTTTGTCACATCTGCTGTATTTTCATCAATTCCTGTGGCATCAATTATTTTCACCTTTACAAATTTGTTTTTGGGCGAAATTTTGTCGGTCGCAGCTCGTATTTTTTCCATTGACAGGAAATATTCTTCTATTAAAAGTTCGGTCTCTTTTTCGTTATGGAAAAAATAAGATACACCATCATCACCGTATGCACCCTCACCCGGAAGCGTAAGTATCTTTATTTTTTCCATCTTAAATGATGGTATTTTGCTGATATACTTCATTATATCTTCACCGGTAAAGTCGGTCTTTATATTGTCCGTAACTATCCCCAAAATCTTGGGCACCTTCAAAATTGTGCTTCCGCTAAGCAGCTTTTTAAGTGCCGCTTCGTAAAACTTCTTCTGTGCGGCTACGCGGTCTATATCGCCATTTGGATATCCTGTTCCGTCGTTGTTGTAACGAAACCGCATAAACATTTCGGACTGTCTGCCGTTTAGTACTTGCTGACCGGGATACAAATCAATGGTCAGATTTTGTATCGGGTCAGTATAATACATCCGCATAGGCACATTGACCTCGACACCGCCTATGGCATCAATCAGTTCACGGAACGCCCTGAAGCTTATGATAACATACTTTTCGGGCCTGATACCTGTAATACTTTCAATTTCGTCGCACAATGTCTCTTCTTTTTTTTCAGTACTGTATGCCGAATTGATTTTTTTGTCGGTCCGGGTGTCTGATTCTATCCTTGTGTCACGAGGTATCTGCAGTGCTGTGACACTGTTGTCGGTCATATTGTATCTGCACAAAAGAATCAAATCAGTCCGGATTTCATCTTCATCAGTACCTGCGACAACAATATCCTGAATTTTGTCTTTGCGGACTGCTTCCCCACTCCAGAATCCAAGCTGCATAGGTTTTCCTGTAATCAACGAAATCGCCCCTGCAAGGCCCACATATATAAGCATCAAAAGAATAATTATTGCAACTGTCAGCCTCAGCGGCGATTTAACTCTCATTTTGTTTTCCCTCGTTTATAACTCTTAAAAGATAATTTCGTGTGTGTATAGTGTCAGGATGCAGCATTTTCCCTTTGGCAATATTAAACTTTATTACCATATCTGTCTCTCTCAAAGCCGCCTTGTCAATATCAACCTTTGCAAGTTCCCTGACTTCCCGCGCCTCGCTGTAACTTCGGTTGGGCTCGATAAAATCAGCTATATATATTATCTTTTCCAAATCAGACATATTTTCTCTGCCTGTGGTATGGAATTTGACTGCGTGCAGAATTTCTTCGTCGTCAATTCCAAAAGTTTCTTTTGCAAGTATTGCTCCCAAAGGCGCATGCAAAATCCCCGGAGTGCTCTTTTCAATCAGATTCAAAACAACTCCCGATTTTCCCAGCATCTTTACAGTCTCATCAAAAGGCACCTCTTTGGCACAATCATGAACAAGCCCCGCAATATATGCCTTTGAAGAGTCAACTTCCCACCTGTCTGCAAGGTCTTTTGCCGTCTCTGCAACACCTATTGTGTGAAGAAATCTTTTTTCACTTAAATTTTTTTTAAGATACTCAATTATTTCATCAATACTCTGCATAATCGTCAAATTTTATCCTTATAAATTTCAAATTTTTTGATATATGATAGAACCGACGGAGCAATCAAATCTCGCGCATCATGGTCTTTTGCAATTTTTTTTCGCAAATCTGACGAAGAAACTTCTGTCGGCAATATATCAACTACAGTAATTTCAGCATCATACTTTTCTTTGTAAAGCCTGATGCTTGATTCAAAAATGTCGTCAGCAATTCCGCCACGTCTCAGTGCGACTATCTCGGCAAGCTTAAAAATCTTTTCGGGATGATACCAGTCCTTCATGTCTCTTACTGAATCTCCTCCGACAACAAAGCAAAGTTTTGTATCGGGATATAAAATTTTAAGCTTTTCAAGAGTCTTCAGCGTATAACTCGGCTCATTTGACCTCATTTCCAAATCTGTTATTTCAAAGTCAGGATAATCCTCGATTGCAAGACGCGTCATTTCAAAGCGATGCATTGGCGAAACATTCCCATCCACGCTTTTGTGAGGTGGATTTCCGCAAGGCACAAAAAGCATCTTGTCCAAGGCTGCACCTTTCATAGCTTCAAGTGCTATATAAATATGACCTTTGTGCGGGGGGTTGAATGTCCCCCCGAAAATTCCCAGTCTCTGCATTTTTTAATAACCTACAATCTCGTCTACTCCGTTGTCAATTTCCAAAACCTTGCGTTTGCCGTCAAGTCTCAGCTGCAAATCAAAGCTTCCGTCTTCGGTATTAAGATTTTTGTAAAGAAGAAGGTCGTCTTCTGCTGTAATTTCAAAATCAAATATGCCGTCTGCAACCATCTCTGTCTCGCCTTTGATATTGATTTTTTCAAGACTTCCGTACGAGCCTTCAACACCAAAACCGGTCACACAGTATATATTATCCCCAAGCAACGAAACATCAAACCGTTCGGGTGAAACTTCTTCTTTCAAAAGCTGAAGCTCGTTGCCTACAAGGAGATAAAGGTCAAAAATCTTTCGCGATGTGCTAAAGTCCTTTGCAACAACAAATTTGCCGTCTTCAGCGCGGTACAAAGCATAAACATCCTCGGCAATCTGTTCTTCGGATACAACCTTTCCTTTTTTGTAGGTTGTAAGATTCAAAGTGCCGCCACCCTTAAATGACTCAAATTCCGAAATATAAAGAATCTTGCTTGTTTCTTTGTCAACTGCCATTTGGGGCTTTCCTGCCACCGCATTGTAGTCAACGACAACATTGTGAGCAATAAGCTGAGGCTGTTTGCCCTTTGTATAAGCATAATAATCTGCAAGCTTGCCTGTGTATACCTTGTCGTAAATAACAGTTTTTTCGTCTTTTGACATCATCAGAATACTGTTTATGCCCGATGCAATCTTTTCCTTTTTGCCGGAATTGATTTCAACTGTATAAAGATTTGAGAGCCCATCGTCCGAAATTCCGTAAACAAACAGACTGTCTTTTGTCTTTTGCATAAGCGGGTCGCGTTTGGTACGCTCGCCAAGGCGGATGCTGCGGCCTTTTTTGTTTATTGCATAGATATCAAATGATTTGTCTGTCTTATCATAATCCTTTGCGTAAATATAAGCCGCTTTGCCCGGGTTTGTTCCGTAAATTTTGCAAACAGCGCTGTCTATCTTTACCTTTTCGTCCTTCAGATTTTCAAGACTTTTTGCAAAAAGGTCACCGTGCATTTCTATACGATTGAGGTTCTGGATAAATATAACCCATTTCTCGTCATCCGCAAAGCCAAATGTGCCGTTGTCGATGTCTGTTGCAACCTTAAACGGCTCGTCCATTTTGCCGTCCCAATAATAAAGAACACCCATATCACCGTTTTCATCAGCCGTCTGCAAATAAAGCAGCTTGCTTCCGTCTTTCGACATCACAATTGAATTGTGTACGGCAGGTGAAATTTCAATAACTTTTTTCGCCTTGCCTGACTTAACAAGCTTAAGTGTTCCGCTTCCGGTTTCGGGGTCAAAGTTATCAAAGAAGTATGTAAATCTTCCATTTTTCGACTCCTTCACAATCCCTGCATTTTTCGCCGCCTTTTCGGCAGAAGGTGCGGTTTCGGCTTCTTCGGCATAGCGGAGATAACTGTCACAAACAACCTGCTCCGAAAGTTTTGAGGTTTTGCCCTTGTAAATCATATAAAGTCCGTTGTCCTTGACATAAGTGTATGAAGACATAACCTCGTCAGAATTTGAAGTTGCTTTTATCAAAGAGGTAACTGCCAAAACAACAACCACAACGACAAGAAGTGCTGCTCCTGCCGCAATCGCCATTTTTTTGTCAAAATTGAATTTAAACTCTTTCTTATTTCTCTTTGACTTTCTTCTTGACTCTATTTGCGGTCTGATCTTTTCGGGAGCGTTTACAGAAACTGCTGTCTTCGGCTCTTCCTTCTTGACTTCCGGTTTTACTTCGGTCTTTACTTCCGGCTTAAAGGTTTGCGGTCTTTCATAACTTGGAGCTTTTATTTCTTTTCCGTCGCCACCTCTTATGGTGTATCTTGCCATTCCCTCAGGGACAAATTCCGCCGCCCTTTGCGATGCACTTTTCGCCATTTCTCTTGCCTTTTCGGCAGAAGTCAGCGGAGTCTTTGCAGTCTCAACAGTCTGGGTCTTTTGAATTCGTCTTATTTTTAGTCCAAACAACGACTTTGTTTTGGGCGAAGAGTGCCTTACACTTCTTGACCCTGCATTTCCTGAAATTGACCTGATTTCTTCGGGCAAAGATATAGTATACTTAATATCAAAATCCTTAAAATTTCCGTCTTCAGCACTTCCTGTGGGTGTTTTGCAATAAGGACATTTTTTGATGCCTTCATAAAGGTCGGCACCACATTCCATACATTTCATAACAATCCCTCCTGATTTTTGGTATTTTTATTTTCTCGTTTTCACCGTTATCGTCGAAAAACATAATTATTCAGCATTATTGTATCATACAATTTCTCAAAAAACAATAAATATCTGCATATTTGGACTATTTTTTTAAATTTTCTTCTTTAATTCCTCAACAAACTTTTTTTCTTTTGGGCTGAGTTTTGCCCCTCTCAGCATTCCTCTTCGCTTCTTGAAGGTATTTTCAATTGCTTTTTCTCTTTTCCATTCCTCAATAAGCTTATGGTTTCCGTTTTGCAAAACCTCGGGCACCTTTGCATCGTGCCACACGGCAGGTCTTGTGTACTGCGGATATTCCAGAAGTCCGTCAAAATGCGACTCGTCAGAAAAGGACATTTCTGACGATAAAACCCCCGGTATCATCCTTGCTGTCGCATCAACAATAGCCATAGCTGCTATTTCGCCACCAGTAAGCACAAAATCGCCTAACGAAATCTCCATATCAACAATCTCGTCAAGAACTCTTTGGTCAACCCCCTCATAATGACCGCAAAGCAATACAAGATGACTCTCTTTTGCCAAACGCTTTGCCGTTGACTGCCTGAAAGTTTTACCCTGAGGCGAAAGATAAATTGTTTTTGGCTTGTATGAAAGCCCCTCTGTCACACTTTCGTAGGCCTTAAAAATCGGTTCTGCCTGCATAACCATACCCTGACCGCCACCATAAGGATAATCATCAACCTGTTTGTGCTTATTGAAGGCAAAGTCCCTGATTTGCACACAGTTTATGGAAATCAAGCCATTTGCCTCGGCTCTGCCTATTATGCTTGTCTTAAGTGCCGCCTCAAGCATTTCCGGAAAAAGCGTAAGTATATCAATTTTCATCATCAATCAATCCTTTTAAAGGGGTAATCACAATCTTTTTTCCCTCAATATCAACCAAATTTATAACCTCATCAATTACGGGAATAAGCGTCTGTTTTTTTGTTTCATCTTCCACAACATAAACATCATTACTGCCTGTTTTGATTATATCACAAATTTTGCCAAGGTTTCTGCCCTTGTCTGTCTCCACCTCGCAGCCAAGCAAATCGCAGATATAATATGTTCCATCGGGAAGCTCTCCCAGCTCATTTCTTGGAACAAACAAGACCTTGTTGCGATACTTTTCGGCATCATTTATGGAGTCTATCCCTTCAAGTTTCAACAGCACCGCATTTTTGTGAAGTGAGCTTTTTTCAATCTCAAATTCCTTGTTATCTATCAAAACATACTCAAGCTCGTGAAAAATCCTGGGGTCATCACACCAGGGCATAACCTTCAAATCACCTCTGAGACCATGAGTATTAACTATTTGTCCAATTTCAATTAATTTTTCCATCTTTTTTCCTCGCAAAAAAATCAAGACTGCACCGCTCGGCATAAACTATCCCGAAGATACAGTCTTTCCTTTGAATTACACAATATCAACAGTCACCTTTTTGTTTTCGTGACTTGCCGCTGCTTTGACAACTGTACGGATAGCTTTTGCAATTCTGCCCTGCTTTCCGATAACCTTGCCCATATCATTCTCGCCTACATGCAAAGTAAGAACGATTGAATTTTCCTGTTCCTTTTCCTCAACAGAAACTGCATCAGGGTCAGAAACCATCGATTTTGCAATAAACTCTAAAAGTTCCTTCATTTTTTTCCTCCACTACACAATATCGGTGTGCATTTCGCCAAAAGCGAAATGCAAACCGAATATCCTGCGAATTTTAAACAGGGATTTAGATAATGCCCTTGTTTTTAAGAAGACGCTTTACAGTGTCTGTCGGCTGAGCGCCGTTTGAAATCCACTTTGCAATCTTTTCTGCATCAAAATCAACAGTTGCAGGCTCTGTCATGGGGTTGTAAGTACCAACCTGTTCAATGAATCTGCCGTCTCTGGGATATCTTGAATCTGCTACTACCACACGATAGAAAGGAGACTTCTTTGCGCCCATTCTTCTCAAACGAATTTTTACTGCCATAATTTGTTACCTCCAAATAATGTATATATATTTTTAATAATTTTCTTTAGTTAAAAGGGAAACTTCATATTCCCCATTTTCCCCATCTTGCCAAAACGCTTCATTTGCTTTGACATGCCGCCACCGGTCATCATCTTCATCATTTTTTGCATCTGCTCAAACTGCTTTACAAGGGCGTTTACCTCTGCAACAGTTGTTCCGCTTCCCTTTGCAATTCTCTCGCGGCGTTTTGGTGTCAGCTTGTCGCGGTTTTCCCTCTCGCCGTTTGTCATTGACTTGATGATTGCCTCGGTGTGCAGCATCTTTTTTTCGTCTATTTTGACATCTTTAAGTGCCGCCTGATTCATTCCCGGAATCATCCCCAGAAGTTGCTCCATAGGGCCCATCTTCTTCATCTGTTCCATCTGGTCAAGAAAATCCCCATAAGAAAAAGTGGATGTCCTCATCTTTTTTTCAAGCTCAATTGCTTTTTTCTCATCAATCGCTTGTTCGGCTTTTTCGATAAGACTTAGTACATCTCCCATTCCCAAAATTCGTGATGCCATTCTCTCGGGATGAAAAACTTCCAAATCACCAAGCTTTTCACCCATACCGCAAAACTTGATTGGCTTGCCTGTGACCGCACGCACCGAAAGTGCTGCACCGCCTCGGGTATCGCCGTCAAGTTTGGTAAGAACAATACCATCGATTTCAAGCTCGCTGTTAAAGCTTTCTGCCACATTTACCGCATCCTGACCCGTCATTGCATCAACAACAAGAAGTATTTCGGTTGGATTCACTTCGGATTTTATGTTCTTAAGTTCCTGCATCAAATCTTCGTCTATGTGAAGTCTGCCGGCAGTATCTATAATCAAAATATCGTTCCCGTGCGAAACTGCATGGCTTAGAGCCTTTTTTGCGATATCCACCGGGTCCTTCGAGCCTTCGTCCGAGAACACTGGAATGTCCAGTTGACCTCCGACAACCCGAAGCTGGTCAATCGCCGCCGGTCTGTAAACATCACAGGCACAAAGCAGTGGGCGTTTGCCCTGTTTTTTAAGAAGTCCGCCCAGTTTCGCAGCGGTTGTAGTTTTTCCGGCACCCTGAAGTCCTGCCATCATAATAACAGTCGGGGGTTTTGAAGAAATCTTGATTTTTTCTTCGCTTCCCATCAGTTTTATAAGCTCTTCGTTTACAATTTTTACAACCTGCTGTCCGGGGGTCAGGGATTCCATAACTTCCGCTCCTGATGCACGCTCGGACACGCTGTTTATAAAGCTTTTTACAACCTTGAAGTTTACATCCGCTTCCAAAAGGGCCATTTTGACTTCACGCATAGCATCTTTCAGGTCAGCCGCCGAAACTTTGCCTCTGCCACGAAGCTTCTTGAAAGTACTTTGCAGTTTTTCTGTCAAGCTTTCGAATGCCATAGCGAACTCCCCTTTCGGTCAAATGTAGATGCTTTTGTTATTTTTCGTCATCATTGATTTCTTCAACGATGGTCAAAATACTGTTAATCTGTTTTTTTATGCCCACAGAAAGCGTGTGCGAATCGGGTGACGCCTCAATCTCGGCAATTATGCGGTCAATGTCCGAAAGCTTTGATTTTATTCTTAAAAATCTTTCGGCAAGACCAAGCCGTTTTTCTGTGTCATACAGTATAGCCTCGGCGCGTTTAAGATTGTCCCTTACGCCTTGCCTGCTTATGCCAAGCTCTGCCCCGACTTCCGAAAGTGACAAATCCTCGTTGTAATAAAGTTCCACCGTGTCGGCTTGCCTGTCGGTCAGCATTTTGCCGTAAAAACTGAAAAGGAGTGAAATTTCAACATTTTTTTCCAAATTTCTTCCCCCTTTTTCACGCATTGTAAAGCTGTTTTGCTTTACACCTCGACTATTTTACTCTAATTTTTTTCTTTTGTCAAGTGTTTTTTTCGATTTTTTGAAATTAAAATAAATCCCACCAATACCAGCGCAAGCGACAATGCCTGAGATATGCGAATCGGTCCCAGATAAAGTGAATCTGCACGAAGTCCCTCAATAAACATTCTTACAAATCCGTACCACATCATATAGCCACAAAAAATTTCGCCGTCAAATACTTTTTTCTTTTTATAAACGCAAAGCAGCAAAACTCCGGCTGCATTTGCCAAAGACTCATATAAAAATGTTGGATGCACCAAATTTGCAACAATTTTTCCATCTTGCTGTATGGTCATCGCCCACGGCAGATTGCATTCAGAGCCAAAAGCTTCGCCGTTTACAAAATTCCCCCATCTGCCGATTGCCTGTCCGATAAGAAGCCCGACCGCCAAAATGTCAAGCACCTTGCCTATGTTAAGATTCTTCCTCTTGCAATAAATAAGTACTGCGGCGGCGGCACCAATAACGCCGCCATAAATTGCAATTCCGCCGCCCCGGATATTAAAAACATCAAAAAGATTGTTCTGATAATAATCCCAGTTGAAGATTACATAATAAATTCTTGCACATATTATCGATGCCGGTACACCAATAAGAAACATATTGTAAAAATCGTCCTGACTTATCCCGCATTTTTTCACCTCTCTCAAGGCATACAAAAATCCCACGCAAAGACCAAGCCCGATAATAAGACCATAGGTATAAATCGGTATACCGAATACCGAAAAAAGCGAACGGCTGACCTCAAATTCAAGGCCAAGTCCCGGAAAGGAAATCACATTCAACATTATTCTTCCTCCAGCGGTTCAACTACCGAAAGCACCGAGTTTTCTGCCTTGAAATGAGTCACAAGTCTTTCCTCAAGTTCTGCCTTTGTTACATTCTGCGCAATCTCTTCAAAGTCAAAGGGGTTTATCCCTGACATAAAGTCGCGGATAAAGTTGTTTCCTATGCGTTCTACATCATTGTAACCACGTAAGTTTGCGCCAATAAGAACTTTTTTAACACGGCTTATTTCTTCATCATCAAGCCCTGATTCTTTCACGCTTTCAATTCTCTCCAGAACTCTTTCATATACAACTCTGGGGTCTTTGCTTTCGCCGCTTGCCGAAGAAAATCCATACTTCTTTTCAAGTTCCATTTCGCTTGAAAAGCTTCCGTCAATAAGGCCCTCTTCATAAAGTTCTATGAAAAAGCTGCTGCTTTTGCCAAACAGCAAGGTCAAAAGTATTTGTGTCTGGATTTGTTTTTCAAGAAGTTCTTTGCCCGAAATATCTGTCTCGGCTTCTTTAAACCCTATCATAAACTGTGGCTTTGAAACGCTCATCTTCTGATATATCTCACGTTTAACCACAGTCTGGGGCTCGTCAACTTTAGGTCTTTCGATTGTTCCTCTGTCCTTTTCTGTCGTCACATACTTGTCCACAATCTCCATTGCTTTGTCCGTATCAATATCCCCCACCATAACAAGAAACATATTCGACGGATTGTAAAACGCCTCGCAGCATTTGTATAAAAGCTCGGGGGTTATTTTTGCTATGCTTTCTACAGTTCCTGCAATATCGGTTTTGACCGGATTGTTTTTATACATCGCCTGAAGCATATTGAAAAACAACTTCCAACCCGGGTCGTCATCATACATTTTTATTTCCTGACCGATGATTCCTTGCTCTTTGCTGACATTTTCGTCTGTGAAATACGGATGATTTACAAAGTCAATCAGGATATCAAGATTTTCATAAAAGTTGTCCGTACACGAAAACAAATACGCCGTAATATCAAAGCTTGTAAATGCATTGCTGTTTGCTCCGGTAAGTGCAAATCTGTCAAAAGCATTTCCGCCGCCTTCCTCTTCAAAAAGCTTGTGTTCCAAAAAATGCGCTATGCCGTCAGGAAGTTCAATGACTTCGTTTGTTCCCGGGACTTTGAGTTTTGTATCAATCGAGCCATATTCCGTGCCATAAATCGCATAATATTTGCAAAATCCCGTTTTGGGGACTATATAAACCTTAAGACCGCTTTGGTGTACTCCATAAAGAATTTTTTCTTTAATAAGCTTACTTTCAATTACATCAAACTTCATTCTCCAATGCCCCCTTCAAGAAATATATTGTATCCTCCTGTACGGTGTTTGCCGCTTTGATTATTGCATCACGGTCAACCTCCTGAACTTTTGAAATGAGGTCTTCGATGCTTTCGTCATTATCAATAAGGATTTGTCCCATATAAAAATTCTCTATAGCTCCCATACTGTCATTTGCCGAAGAAAGACTTGTCGAAAGATACTTCTTTGCCGACAAGATTTCATCATCGCTGAAGTCGCCTTTTTTCATCTTGTCAAGCTGCAGCATAATTTCGTCATACGCCGCGTCAAATTTGTCCGCCTCTATGCCGGCACTTATCTTCATGTAGCTTTTTTGTCTGTCTGCTGCTGAAAACACATAATATGCAAGGCTAAGCTTTTCGCGCACATTGTTAAAAAGCTTTGAAAACGGACTTCCGCCAAACACACACGAAAACATCATAAGACCATAGTAATCTTCTGATTTGGGGTCAATTCCGCAATTGAATCCCATAACAAGCTTACTTTGCGATGTCGGCATAGGCTCGACAACTTTTTTTATCTCTATATTTTCCTCGGGGCAGGCAAGCCTTGTCTTTGAGTATCCGCCTTTTCTATCCGAAAGAGCTGAAAAAGCTGTTTTAAGTTCTGCAACAACCTCATCCTCATCAAAGCTTCCGTTTGCAAAAACATCTATTGTCGAAGTTTTTAAAAGGTCTTTATAAAATTCATAAAGATTTCTTTCATCAATGTCCTTAAGGTCCTCTACATAACCATACTCGAATATTCCGTAGGGATCACCCTCAAACATAATTTCGTTGCACTTGACAGAAGCATATTCCTTTTTGTCGTTAATAAGTCCCTCGATAAGATTTTTAAGATTTTCCTTTTCTTGTTCAAGCCAAGCCTTGTCAAAACACTCGTTTTCAACTTTGGGACAAAGCACAAGCTCTTTAAGCAATTCAACTGCATCATGTGTTATCTTTTCATTCAAAAATTTGTCACTTACAAACTGAATATTAAAGCGTATGGCTTCGCCATCGCCTTTTCTTGCTATTCCAAGACCTACAGATGCCCCATAAAGTTCCTCGGTGCGTTTTGAAAGTTCTGTAAGCGTCGGGTACTTTTCGCTGCCTCGTTTCAAAATTCTGGGTAAAAGTGCAGCTTTTGTGACATTTTGCCTTTCAAGCGGCAAGTGAATATAAAGACTTATGCTGTTTGTCTTGAATTTTTCGGATTTAAAAAATCTTATGTTAACGCCTTTTGAAATCTCATAAGTTTTTATACTTTTCAAAATATTCACTCCTTTTTAATAAAGTATATTATCTGACATTATCAATTTTGTATTCTTCCAAAAGTCTTTCTTCTGATAACAAAATAAACAATTCCCATCACAACAGATGCCATAGTCCAGCTTATTGGATAAGCAAGATAAAGCATTGTTACTGTGCGATGCATGGGCAAAACGACTAAAATCCACAAAATTCTCAAAAGACAAGTGCAAACCAGATTCACCAGCATACCCTCAAAGGCCTTTCCCATACTTTTAAGAATTGCACAAAACAGATTGGTCGGCACAAACAAAAGATATCCCACAGATACAATAATCAGCTTAATCATACCGATTTTTATGACCTCTGCCTGGTTGTCGCCTTTTACAAACAACCCAAGCAGGTTTTCACCAAAGCCAAATATGACTGCCACAAGAATTCCTATGCCTATATAGGAAAAAATCATACCTGTTTTAAGCGTTTGGTCAACTCTTTTAAAGTTCCCTGCGCCAATATTCTGCCCCGAAAAAGTCACAACAGCCTGTTCGGATGATGCGATTACCAAATAGACAAAGTTTGAAATATTTCCTGCCGCAACGGTTGCCGCCATTACAATTTTGCCAAATGAATTTACAGCCACCTGTATAGTTACATTTGCCACACTAAACATCATTCCATTCATTCCCGACGGAATTCCTATCCCGGCAATTTTTAAAAGTTCTCTTTTATAAATTCTCAGCTTGCTGAATCTCAATTTAAATTCATCATTATTTCTGGCAAGCAAAATCAATGCGAAAGTTGCCGAAAGGACTTGCGACGCAACTGTTGCAACTGCTACACCCAACACTCCCATTTTGAAAACAATAACAAACAACAAATTAAGAAGAACATTGGTTATTCCCGCAGCAGTCAGTATGTAAAGAGGTCTTTTTGTATCACCCGATGCACGCAAAATAGCCGCACTGAAATTATATAGCATTGATGCCGGGGCTCCCAAAAAATATACTTGCATATAAAGAGTCGCATCATCAATCACTTCTGTTGGAGTTTTCATCATTATAAGAAGGTCACGCGAAAAAATAAACCCTACCAATGCCAAAAACACACCGGAAACAATTCCAAGCATAATGGATGTGTGTATAGCTTTGTGCAGAGCTTCTTTATCCCGCGCACCATAAAACCTGGCACAAACAACATCGGCTCCCCCTGAGAGGCCCAAAAACATATTTAAAATAAGATTGGTGATTGATCCGGTTGCCCCAACAGCCGCAAGAGCCGAAGCCCCAACAAATTTTCCTACAATCATTGTATCAGCTGCATTATAGAATTGCTGCAACAATCCCGAAATCAATATAGGAATAACAAATGCTATGTATTTTTTAGCGACAGATCCCTCCGTCAAATTTGCTTGATAACTCATAGCTTCCACCATCCTGTTTTGTTTGACTTTAATATTCAAAATTATTCTACCCCTTAATACCCCTTTTGTCAAGACAATACGGCGGAAATTTGCAACAAAATTTGGCTGTTTTTCAAGCAAACTACTCGTCACAATTTGTCGCAAAAAAACATAATATGTAATGTCGGTGAGCATATTTTATTAAGGAGTTGAAATTATGGCAAATTTTGTTTTGAATACACCTGAAGGTTATGCTTATGTACCAATACAGACAGCCAATGACCGAAACCTCTACTCCCCCGAAATGGGGCTTGCCCGCGGAACAATTTTCCCGACACTTGACCTTCCTTTGGGGGTATACGGAAACCAGGATCTGACAAAGGAGGCAAACACAAAATGAATGAACGCGAATCTCTAATGAAACAGATTATGGAATACAGCTTTGCTGCTCATGAATGGAATCTTTATCTTGACACCCATCCAACCAGCAGGATGGCTCTTGAATATTTTAAAAATATGAGCAAAAAGGCTGAAGAACTCAAAAAAATGTATGCCGAAAAATTCGGCCCGATAAAAGTTTCGGATGTAAACAGCGACACAGAATGGACCTGGGTAAGCGAACCCTGGCCCTGGTCAAACTAAGGAGGTTAGTGACTTATGTGGAGTTATCATAAAAAATTGCAGTATCCAATAAACATTAAAAATCCAAATCCCAAACTTGCAAGCTTTATTGTCAGCCAGTACGGTGGACCTCATAGCAAAAAGATATAAAGGCGGGATTCCTCCCGCCTTTCGTTATTTATTAACCAACTTATAATATCCCCAGTAAAGTGGTGAATCCTTTTTCTTTGCCTCATCCAACGCTTTAACAAATACATCCATTTCGGTTATGGGAAAATGTGAGTGATTTAATTCCCATGCAATGTCATTTGCGGTTTCGAGTTTTGCCACTGTAACTACCCCCTTCTTTATC
The DNA here is from genome assembly GCA_045578305.1 of Clostridia bacterium. Classification (GTDB taxonomy): domain Bacteria; phylum Bacillota; class Clostridia; order Monoglobales; family Monoglobaceae; genus SIG440. Next base: position 22,374 of record JAZNKA010000006.1, read on the forward strand.
TCCTCAAATGCAAAATTCTTGCCCGGACAAGCCGTGCTGTTAAAATCCTTATGTCTTTTCACTTCTGCGGATGGGTATAGGCTCTTAAGGTACGAAACAAGCTCCTGCCCCGCTTTAATCTGTGCAGCAGGCATTGTTTCATTTTCAAAGTTTCCTTCAAAGCATATTCCTACAGACTTGCTGTTGTAATTCGTACAATGCGCGCCGACTGTATCTATCGGTCTACCACGATACACAGTGCCATCCTTGCGCACATAAAAATGATACCCTATGCCTGTCCATCCTTTTTTGAGATGTGTACTATGTATGCTCTCTACATCACCGCATCCGGCCCTGTGATGAAGGACTATGTATTGGGTTGCAGTCCTCTTTGTTAATCCACCGCTCCACTTGTATATTTTTTCAATTATTTGCATTATGTTTACCTCATTCCTTTGCGCCGAAGAACTTCTTTACCAGTTTTGCAAGCTCCCCATATAAATTGTCATAACCAAACATAGCGCAGTATGCTACAACAAAG
>JAZNKA010000007.1:0-13493 GCA_045578305.1 Clostridia bacterium
AATGGGCTTTTTGGATTATGTAAGTGCCTTGCTTTCAGCGGCGGCAGTACTTCCGGGTCTTGACAGTATTGTAGATTTAGTTTCAATACCTGTTGATTTGCTCAGGGGCGACCTGGCTTCTGTGGGTTTTGATTTGGTGGGAATAATTCCGGTTATTGGCGAAGTTGGTGATACAGGTAAGGCTCTGAGAATAGCGGATAAGGTAATAGATGGGGCAAAGGTTCTCGATAAAGCTTCAAGTTTTAGTGATTTCTCCAAAAAATTACATTTGGGTAAGCAAGGCAAACACATAGTAGGGCATAATAATTATCAAAAGGGGAAAAGCATACTTGAAATTTCTATAGATGAAGCACAAGGTTTAATCAACAAATATAGTGGAAATGGTCAAAAAATTGGGGTGAATAGAGAACGAATAAATTTTGAAAAAATAATTGGCGATTACATAGATCCACAAACGGGTAAATCTTATAAAACAACAGTCGGAACAATACATTATTCAAAAACAGGAACACATATTGTTCCTGAACGACCAATTGATTGGAGGGATTAAATATGTATTTTTTAAACGAAAAAGAGGAGAAAGTAATCGGTAAATTTTTAAATAGTACTAACAGTATTCAAGGGAAAGAACTAAATCTAATATGGGATGATGGTAGTCAAGTGCACGCACTATATGATTCTTATATAGAAGACGAATCGGATTTTGAAATTGATGAAGATGGTTATGAAGAATTTTGGTCATTTGTTTTCAAAGTAATTACAGCTGACACTAACGCACCCATTGAGATTACAGAAGATAATTATTTTTTGATAAATTATCGTAATTTTCCTAAAGAAATTATTGCTAATGGGAAAAAGATTAATTAAGTAAGACAATGGGATATAAAACTTGTTTTTATTTATCCCAACAAAATAGCACCTGCTCCAAGAGGAATCAGGTGCTATTCTTTTTTAAATTGAATAATGTCTTCTATGTTGCAATCAAGGGCGGTACAAATTCGTTCCAAAACAAAACTGTCATATCGCACAACCTTGTTTTTATAGTATTTATCAATGATTTGATATTGTATGCCGGTCCGTTTTGCGAGTTCGTATCTGGTGACGCTCTTTTTTTTCATGACGCTGTCGAGAACTAATTTTATCATAAAAACCACCTCAACTACATTTTAATCAATATATACTTTCTTGACAATTTGTTTAAATAGATATATATTTATATAAATATATACAATGAAGAAAGGAAATTGTTATGGCTGAATTTTGCCTCAAAGCTGTTTGACTATAATAAAAGAGGCGGATTTTGTATTGCATAATCTCATTGGATGTGATATAATGATTTCATCTTTGATGAAATCAATGAATTGCCTTCGGCGTGAATTGAAATCTGTGATTTCATGAATTGAGCCTTGCGACTCATGAATTGCACCTGTCGGTGCATTAAAAGGCAATTCGATTCATGTTGCGATAGCAACAATTCATGGATGAAATCCAATTCATGACAACGAAGTTGTCAATTCATAAAATGGAGAAATGATATGAAAGAAAACAAGCTTGTAGATTTATCAAAACAATTTGCAGTTGATATTGTTAATCTGTGTACAGAGATAAAGGAAAACAGAAAAGGGAATGTGCTGTTAAATCAACTTTTGAGAAGTGGTACAAGCATTGGAGCCAATATTCACGAAGCCAATTATGCAGCAAGTAAAGCGGATTTTATAAATAAATTTCAAATTGCTTTAAAAGAATGTTACGAAAGCGATTATTGGTTAGGACTTTTTAAAGAAACGAAAATGATAACAGAAGATGAATACACTGAGATGTATGAGAAATGCAGTAAAATTAGAAAATTGCTTATAGCTTCTGTGACTACAGCAAAGAAGAAATAAGTTTACAAACCTGCTTAGGTTTTGAGAGGTGATTAGATGAGTTTGAAAGTTACAAATGTGTTATTATCAATTCTTTTACTATTGATGTGGTGCGTTATATTATCTGTTTCTTTTATACTCTTAATTGTTAGCGATATAATCCATCATTTTGGAAATGGAATACTAAAATATATATTTAGTTTAATTTATATATTAGCGTTTGTATTACCAATTATTTTTAGAAAAAAGCTTAGAAGCTCTTTTTCATTGCCTTTGGTTTTGGTTGTTACGACTATCATATCTGTAATGATTAATAGTTTTATGTATATAGGGATAAATAGCTATATTTCGGATTTTAGCAGAGAAAAATGGGACAGAAATGAAAAGTTAAGAATTCATATGATAAAAGATTTAGAAAATGAGTATCACATAATAGGAAGAAATGAAAAAGAAATTGAGGAGTTGTTAGGAAGACCTACGAACATTCCTGATTATGGAGAATATAGGTATGAATATTATATTGGGGACAGTATAATTGACCCTTATACATACGATGTTATATTTGATGCAGGAATTGTGAAAGAAACAAGAATAATAGAGCATTAAAAACATGCATCTAAATCGTTCACTGATTTTAAAGAGGAGATTGTTGAAATTTTGGGAGTAAATACACTTTAAGAAGGAGAAAACACATATGCAATACTTAATTATCTTGTTATGTGCGGCTTTAAGCTGTATAAAGGTTACCATACAGGGATGTTTATCGAAAGGGAACATAAAAAATTCAACTGATTCCGTATTGGCAAACTGTTTGGTTTTCTTTTTTACATTTATACTTTTTTCCACATCACTGAGAAAAGGGATAAATATATCTGTTATTTATTATTCGATATTGTTTGGCATTTTAGGTGTATCCTTTCAGGTTTTTTATGCTTTGTCATTAAAATCAGGACCTTTTTCTGCATCCTGTATGCTGATAAATTTAAACATGGTTTTGCCTGTGATTTTCTCTTTAATATATTATAATGAGAAGGTAACGACAACAAAAGTTGTTGGAATTATTTTGTGTTTAACAGCCTTGTTTCTAAACATCAAAAGCGAAGGTAAAAAAGTTAATATAAAATGGTTTATATATGTTGTTTTGGCTTTTTTGTCCACAGGTGGTATATCTATTGTTCAAAAAATCTTTGCAAAGTCAGCATATGGAGGCCATCTGGATCAATTCGTATTTTTCGGATATTTAACCGCTTTTATACTTTCCTTTGTTATATTTTGTACACAGCAAAAAATTAAACAGAATAGAACTTTTAAAGTAAGCAGAAAGAATGTTTTTTTGGCCCTTCTTATTGCATTGGCTCTTGGTGCATTTCAATTTTTTTATACATATGCTAATTCTTTCATAGATGCAATAATATTAGTTCCTTCCGTAAGCGGTTTAGCAACTGTCCTTCAAATGATATCGGGAAGAATTATTTTTCGTGAGAAATTTACGGCAAAGCAAATTTGTGCAATATGTATTGGAATTGTAGCCATTTTGTTGATAAGCTTATAGACAGGCAGAGCTGGTGCTATATGTCAATAATTTTTTGTCCCTAACTTGACAAAATCATATAATTTACAATACGTTTTATAGTTAGAAATTGTTAACCGAGGTGATTTTAAAATGACATCCGAACTAATCGAAAGAATAAATGTTCTTGCCAGGAAGTCAAGGGCAGAGGGGCTTACGCCCGAAGAAAAAGAAGAACAGGCAAAGCTCAGACAGCAGTATATAGCGGGCTTTCGTCAAGGCATGACAAACACGCTGGAAAATGTCTATATCGTTGACGAGGAAGGAAACAAGAAGAAGGTAGAGAAGAAAAAGAAGTAAAAAGTCCTTGCCCTAAGGTGCAAAATGGGTTGACTTTTGGTTGGAAGTTAAGTATAATATAGCCAGAATGTAAATTTATTCAATATACGAAAAGGAGAATTCAAATTTATGGAAAACCTTATCAAAAAAATAACCGACACCGGTGTAATCCCGGTGGTAAAAATCGACAATGTTGAAGATGCACTTCCCCTTGCCGAAGCCCTCAAAAACGGTGGACTTCCCTGTGCAGAAATTACCTTCCGTACAGATGCAGCAGAGGAGTCAATCCGTCGCATATCAAAAGCTTACCCCGATTTCTTCATTGGTGCCGGCACAGTTCTTACAACCGAGCAGGCTGACGCTGCAATGAATGCAGGCGCTTCGTTTATCGTAAGCCCCGGTCTTAACCCTGAGGTTGTAAAGCACTGCAAAGCAAAGGGTTATCCGATTATCCCGGGCGTTTGCACACCTACCGAAGTTGAAGCGGCACTCAGCCTTGGACTTACATACCTCAAGTTCTTCCCTGCAGAAGCTGCAGGCGGCGTGAAGATGATTAAGGCTATGGCAGCTCCTTACACAAAGGTTAAGTTTATGCCGACCGGCGGCGTTGGCGTTGGCAACCTTGCTGATTATCTCGGCTGCAAAGCTGTTTATGCTTGCGGCGGAAGCTGGATGGTTCCTGCTGACAAGATTACAGGCAAAAACTTTGACGAGATTGAAGCTCTTACCCGCGAAGCGGTAGAACTTCTTAAATCAATCAGAGGGTAATTAGACTTAAGAAAATGCAGAAAACCGCGAATTTTCGCGGTTTTCTTTTTTGTGATGTTGCGACTGTTCTTTTCCTTTGCCCGGACTGCAAAAAAGGTCTGTGCCGACGGCACAGACCTTTTGAACTTTTAAATTAAAGTGCACCTGCTTTTGAAAGAGCTTTTGCCAAAACAACTGCGATTATGTAGTCAACTGCGTGATGCACAAGCGTTCCGATTCCGGTGGTATAAAATGCAACCTTGAAGAATGCGTCCGAAGATGTTGTCCAGCCGAGTGCCAGGAAGAGATAAACAACAATCGCTTCGAACAACGCGTGAAGTATTGCGGTAACCACTCCGGTAAGGATGAGCCCGGATTTGTTTTTTATCATATATGCACCCACGATTGCAAAAACAATGTGTGATGCCGCACGCACAACAACAACCATATCAAGTCCTGCAACCAAAAAACCGATAGCTGTGCCGATTGCTGTAAAGATTGCCGACATGGGCGAGATAAACATTGCAATAAAAATCGGGACATGAGCTGTCAGTGTTGCAGTAAACGCCGGGGGCAAAACAACCCTCAAAAAGCCAAAAGCTGTGGGGATAATTATGCCAAAGGCGATTAAAAGTGCGGTGATAACCATATTTTTTGTGCTGATTTTTTTTGTCATTTTTATTCACGACCTTATCTTTTAATGTTATACTCAACATTTTACAGTTTTTGGAACGAAAAGTCAAGAAAAAAGTCAAATCAGTTGACATTCGACAAAAAAAATAGTATAATTAAGGCGGTTTGGTATGTATTTTCTTATATGAACAGCACAGCATCAACAATGCTGTGCCGGGCAGGAGGTTTTAAATAATGAATTACAAAAAACTGTTTACTTCAGAATCGGTTACAGAAGGGCATCCCGACAAAATTTCGGACCTTATTTCTGATGCCATTCTTGATGCTATTTTAGAGCAGGATCCACAGGCGAGGGTTGCCTGCGAGGTTACTGTTACCACAGGCCTTGTGGTTGTTGTAGGCGAAATTACAACAAACGCTGTTTTTGATGTTGTTGATATAGTTCGCGAAACTGTAAGGGGCGTTGGCTATACAAGAGCAAAGTATGGCTTTGACTGCGACACCTGCGGCGTTGTATGTGCTTTGGACAAGCAGTCACCCGATATCGCATTGGGCGTTGACCGTGATGGCGCGGGCGATCAGGGCATGATGTTTGGATATGCTTGCGACGAAACCCCCGAGTTTATGCCAATGGCAATCCACCTTGCGCACAAAATGGCAAGAAAATTGACAAGTGTAAGAAAAAGTGGAGAGCTTTCGTACTTAAGACCTGATGGCAAAACTCAGGTTACGGTTGAATATGACGAAGACGGCAAGGTAAAGCGTATAGACGCAATCGTTGTTTCGACCCAGCACGATCCAAATGTTGATATGACTCAGCTTGGGGCAGATATTTTGAATGCTGTTATCAAGCCTACCGTGCCGGCAGAGCTTATGGACAGCGAGACAAAAATCTTTATCAACCCGACCGGCAGATTCGTTGTCGGTGGTCCGCAGGGTGATTCGGGACACACCGGCCGAAAGATTATTGTTGATACTTATGGTGGTTATGCAAGGCATGGCGGAGGTGCTTTTTCGGGCAAGGACCCGACAAAGGTTGACCGAAGTGCGGCGTATATGGCAAGATATGTTGCAAAAAATGTTGTTGCGGCAGGGCTTGCAAAAGCGTGCGAGGTTCAGCTTGCATACGCAATCGGGGTTGCCGAGCCGGTGTCTGTCAGAATTGACACATTTGGAACGAGCGTTTTGAGCGAAGAAAAGATTTCGGAGATGGTTACCAAGGTGTTTGACCTGACCCCAAGCGGAATAATAAAAACCCTTGATTTAAGACGACCGATTTACAAGCAGACAGCGGCTTACGGACATTTTGGACGCGGGGATGCAAATCTCCCCTGGGAAAAACTTGATAAGGTTGAAGAACTTAAAGAATTGGCAAAATAAAATATAAATCTGTTTAGAAGGGATTTGTTTAATATGAAAAAAATAGTTTCACTTGTTTTGGCAATTTGCATGGCACTTTCGTGCACAGCAGTTTTTGCGGCAAATACCGAAATCGTTATCAACGGCGAAAAGGCAGTTATCGACGAGGGCATGGGCAAGATTGTCGAAAAGCAGGAACGCACTTTTGTTCCGGTAAGATTTTTGCTTCAGTATCTTGGTTTTACTGTTGACTGGGACGAAGCTACACAGACAGTTCTTGGCATCAACGAGGCAGGCGACAGCTTTTTGGCTCAAATTGGAAACAACAAGTTGTTTTACTTCACCGGTGGCGGACAAACAGTCGAGACAATAGAAATGGACGTTGAACCATTCCTTGATACCAAAGAGTTCAGAACCTATGTGCCACTGAGATTTCTTGCTGAGGCAATGGGTTATGATGTAGGTTGGGACGGCGAGACCGAAACTGTAACATTGACAAAAGAATAAGAGAAAAAACGGGAGGGCAAAACGGCAAAAGGTCTTGCCCGCCCGCTTTGTTTAAGAAAAGAAAATTCAAAACAACAGATGAAAGGCTTTTTTGCAAATGGATTACTATGTTTCACCGCTTCAAAACTTAATAGACGAATTCCGCAAGCTTCCGGGTATAGGCTCCAAAACGGCTCAAAGGCTTGCTTATCATGTCCTCAATCTGCCCGAGGAAAAAGCTCTTCGGTTTTCCGAGGCGATTGTCGAGGCGAAAAAGCGGATTACCTATTGCAAGGTGTGCCAGAATTTTTCGGACAGCGAGGTTTGCTCGGTCTGTGCCAATCCCGCAAGGGACCAGTCGCTTATCTGTGTGGTGGAAAACCCCAGGGATGTAATCCAGATGGAAAAGACCAACGAGTTTAAGGGCGTTTATCATGTTTTGCACGGTGCAATTTCACCGATGGACAACATAGGCCCTGAGGACATACGGATAAAGGAGCTTATGACAAGAGTTTCAGGCGGCGAAGTGCAGGAAGTCATTATGGCGACCAACCCCAATCTCGAGGGCGAGACTACTGCTATGTATATTTCCAAACTGCTTAAACCGTTTGGGATAAAGACAACCAGAATTGCGCACGGCGTACCTGTTGGCGGCGAGCTTGAATATGCCGATGAGGTCACCCTTGCCCGTGCGATACTCGGCAGGGTGGAACTGTGATGAAAGAGTGGATAATTCAAAAAGCAAATGAGCTGGGAATCCAAAAAATAGGGTTTTCAAAAAATTCGGTGGTTGCCTTGTTCCCTTATTTTGTCGGGGATGAAGACGGAAATCTTTCGATGTATGCAAGGTGCATCGACTACCATATCGTTGCAGAAGAAAAACTGAAACAGCTTGCAGTAGTGCTTGAAGAGCTTGGCGCCGAAACCGAAATTCATGTAGACAAAGGAAATTACAACGACCGGCAAGCTGCATACGAGGCAGGACTTGGGTTTTATGGCATAAACGGAATGCTTATAAGCCCCGGGTATGGTTCGTATTTTTTTATCGGTCAGATAATTCATAACCTGCAGATTGAGCCGGACACCCCCGATGGCCGCGAGTGTCTTTCGTGCGGCAGATGCGAAAGAGAGTGCCCGGGCAAAGCAATTTCGGGCAGCAAGGTAAACACAGAGAAATGTCTGTCGCAGATAACACAAAAACGCGGTGAGTTGACAGAAAACGAACAACTGCTTATCAAAACAAAAGGTACCTGTTGGGGTTGCGATATATGCCAAAAGGTTTGTCCGCACAATCGGGGACTTTCCACAACCGCCATCCCCGAGTTTTTGCAAGGAAGGATAACAACGCTTAAGGCGGAAGATATAGAGGGACTTTCAAACAAAGAATTTAAAGAAAAATACGGCAGATACGCATTCAGCTGGCGCGGCAAATCCGTACTTTTGAGGAATTTGAGGATATATGAAGAAGAATGACATTTTTGAAATCGAAATAACAGGCATAACAGACGAGGGTGACGGAGTCGGAAGAGCCGAGGGTATGGCGGTGTTTGTTCCGTATGCTCTTGTGGGCGAGACTGCAAGAGTTACAATCGTCAAGGTGCTCAAAAATTATGCTGTTGGCAAATTGATGGAGGTTACTAATCCGTCGCCAAGCCGGATTAAAGCTGAGTGTCCGTATTTTTACAAATGTGGCGGATGCAGGTTTTGGCACACAGATTACGAGACCGAGCTTGAATACAAGCGACAAAAGGTGGAGGACTGCCTCAGGCGCATAGGCGGCTTTGATGTGGCAGTTCCCAAAACTCTGGGCGCAAAGGAGCCCCATGGCTATCGCAACAAGGGACAGTTCCCGGTAAGCCGCGACGGCATAGGGATATATGCAAAACATTCGCATCGGGTTATAGACATTGATGGCTGCATAATTCAGGACGAGACAAACCCCGAGGTAATTGGCTGCGTGCGCGACTGGATGGCAGAGTTTGACATCGAGCCTTACGACGAAGAAACCGGCAAGGGCTGTATCAGGCACATCTACACCCGCTCAGGTGACAGCGGCAAGCTGGTGTGCATTGTCACCAATTGCGAAAAAATTCCGCACGCGGAAGAACTTGTAAAAGCCTTGCGCGAACGGGTAACCGGACTTTCAGGCGTTTTGCAGAACTTTAACAACAAAAAGACCAATGTGGTGCTTGGAACACGCTTTCGAACGCTTTGGGGTGAGGATTTTGTGACCGACACCCTTGGCGAATGTCGCTTTCGGATATCACCGCTTTCGTTTTATCAGGTCAACAAAGCACAGACCGAGGTGCTTTACGGCAAAGCGGCAGAGTTTGCGCAGCTTTCGGGCGGCGAGGTTGTGTGGGACTTGTATTGCGGTATCGGCACAATAGGTCAGTTTATGGCAAGCCGTGCCAAAAAGATAATCGGGATCGAGGTTGTGCCTCAGGCGATTGAAAATGCAAAGGAGAATGCCAAGCTCAACGGAATCCAAAATGCCGAATACTACTGTGGCACCGCTGAAGAACTTGCTCCAAAACTGAAGGGCGAAAAGCCCGATGTGGTAATCCTTGACCCACCGCGAAAGGGCTGTGACGAAAGCCTGCTTAAAACAGTGGCAAAGACAGAGGCAAAAAGGATTGTATATGTGTCGTGCAAACCGTCAACGCTTGCAAGGGACTTGAAAATTTTAAAAACGCTTGGCTACAATTTGGAAAAAGTTCAGCCGGTGGATTTGTTTCCAAGAACTCATCATGTCGAATGTGTCGCTTTGCTGACTAAGATTTAACAATATAAAGGCTGTGATAAATATTTTATCACAGCCTTTTAAAGGCGAAGAGAAAATAGTGCAGAATGGACAAACTGAGCCCGAAGGGGTTACCCGAAGGCGTACTTATGTACGCCGAGTGGTGAAGTTTGTCTGTAGTTAAGTGGCATAGAAACAAAACCGCAAATTTTGCGGTTTTTACCTTGTTGGGAGTTGTGATGAAGGAGGATATATTTTCAAAACAGTCTATCCCGCCGCTTAACGATCTGCACATTTTATCACAGCCTTTCTTGCATAAAAATACCAATTGCCCAATATACATTTTAATATATACATACGAAAGGCAAGATGGTTATGAAAAAATACCGGGCAGTGGTTATAGACGGCAAAAAGGTACTTAGAAGAATTATAGTGGCGGCAACTGCGGCAATTGTGCTGTCGGTTGGACTGCTTAATATAAAAATCGCAGACATTGATATCTCGGTTGATTCGCAAAAAATAGCGGAGCGGACTTTAAGCGAAGGCATCCCGCAAATCGCGGTGATGAATTCGGATAGCGATGTTTTGAAAAGCATAGGCGCGCTGCTCAGAAAGTCGGTCAGCTTTGTGCTTGGATTTGACCCATTCGACCCAAGAACAACAGTTTTTGGACAGGTTCCTCTTATCCAAAGTGTAAGCCGTGGCTTTTTGGCAAGCGCGGCAAACGCCGATGTCAGCCAGGTCTTCAATCCGGCCGATGCCGACAAAGGCAAGGGCGAAGCCGAGCCAAAGTCGAATGTCGAAGGCACACACCCCATCTGTGAGGTGGATTCGTCGCAGGCAAAAACTTTGGGGAACTCAAAAAACAAAATACTTATCCGCAACGAGACGAATTTTGGCATAAATGTCGACGAGTTTTTAAACGCACCGCTCAAGTTTGATATGAAAGGTGACGGACCCAAGGTACTTATACTGCATACCCACGCGACCGAAAGCTATTCGCCCGAGGGGGCGGTCAGCTATTCCGCCGACAAAAGCGACCGAAGCACCGACACTGCACAAAATATGGTGGCTGTTGGCGAGGCGGTTAAAAAAGTGTTTGATGATGCGGGAATTCCGGCAATACACGACAAAACGCTCCACGACCACCCAAGCTTCAACGGCTCGTATGCAAATTCGCTCAAAACTACCGAGCGATACAAAGCCAAATATCCGTCAATTTGTGTTGTGCTTGACCTTCATCGCGATGCCTATGTGTATGAAGATGGAAGCAAGGCTAAATTCGTCACTGAAATCGACGGCAAAAAGACAGCACAGCTTATGCTTGTGGTTGGGACCAACGGCGGCGGACTTGACCATCCCAACTGGCGAGAGAATATGAAGCTTGCCCTGAAACTCCAAAACAAAATAATTTCAAAGTATCCGCATTTGATGCGCGGCGTAAATTTGCGAAAAGAGAGATTCAACGGGCACACCACCCTGGGCAGTATGATAATCGAGGTTGGCAGCAGCGGCAATACTCTTTCCGAGGCACTCAGGGGGGCAACCCTCGGCGCGAGCGAAATTGCAGATTTCCTGAAGGAACTCAAATAAACGAAAAGCACCCTGAATACAGCGGTGCTTTTTTACATAATATTGATTGTAGCAAAAAATCAGTCAAAGGAAGGAAGTCAAAAAATGAAAAACCACAGACCCTATACATACGATGTTCTAAAAGACGACATTGACGAACTAAAACAAAAGTTCCCCGAACTTAAGGTCGGCAGCATAGGCTGTTCGGTTTGGGGCAAGGAGCTTTTTTGCCTGCAACTTGGAAGCGGAAAATCAAAAATTTTATACAATGGCGCGCATCACGGGATGGAATGGATAACCTCGGCGCTTTTGATGCAATTTGCCAGGGCGTATCTCGATGCTGAGCAAAGCGGCTGTGCACTAAGCGGTTTTAATGTTGCGGCGCTCAGCAGACGCTCGACCTTGTTTGTCGTGCCGATGCTTAACCCCGACGGAGTCAGACTCTCAGCGTTGGGGTTGCCTGATTATCTTGATGTGGCTACAAAGCAGCGGCTGCTCAGACAAAACGGGTCGGCAGATTTTGAAAAATGGCAGGCAAATGCAAACGGGGTCGACCTCAACCACAACTATGATGCAATGTGGCAAAAATCAAAAGAGATGGAAAGAGAATACGGAATATACTCGCCGGGACCCACTCGATTTTCGGGCACCCACGCCGAATCCGAGCCCGAAAGCCGAGCACTTGCTGATTTTACAAGGGATAACGAAATCGACCTTGCAATTGCTTTTCACAGCCAGGGTAAGGTGATTTATCATGGATTTATGGGCAAAGAACCCGGGAATTCGCTTAAAATAGCAAGGGCGTTCACCCGGATTTCGCCGTATCAGCTTGACCGTGCCGAGGGAATAGCCTCATACGGTGGTTACAAGGACTGGTTTGTTGACAAAATGGATCGGCCCGGCTACACAGTCGAAGTTGGCGTCGGGCAAAATCCTCTGCCGTTTTCGGATTTGCCCAAAATCTATGCCGAGACCCTCCCCATTATGCTTGGCGCAATGACCGTGGCGTAGCAGGGGGCGATGCCCACATCGACCCGAAATATTACGGTTCGTCGAGGAGGCCGAACCCTACAAAATTTTCAATCGGGAGAACCGTCCCCTCGATTGGACCCTTGATTGATGCCCCTGATTGGCCCCTGATTGGCAATTTGTAGGGGCGAACTGTGATCGCCCGCAGATGCTCACCTATCCCCCCTTGCACACCTCACTTAATTATGATATTATATATGTAGCTATCCAATCCGAAAGGAACACAGAATATGACATCAGAAAAAACAGTGAAAATAATCGGCGCAGGTCTTGCGGGATGCGAGGCGGCGTGGCAGCTTGCAAACAGGGGCATTAAGGTAAAGCTTTTTGAAATGAAACCGCAAAAAATGTCCCCCGCTCACAAATCTCAGGATTTTGCCGAGCTTGTCTGCAGCAATTCGCTTCGTGCCGACGGAATACAAAATGCGGTCGGACTTCTTAAGGAAGAAATGCGAACCATCGGCTCGCTTATTATGGAGTGCGCAGACGCTACGCGCGTTCCTGCGGGCGGCGCTTTGGCAGTTGACCGCGAGGGATTTTCCAAAATGGTGACCGAAAAAATAAAATCGCATAATAATATAGAAGTGATTTCGTGCGAGGTCAGTGAAATAGATACAGACGAATATACAATTGTTGCGGCAGGCCCCCTTGCATCAGATGCAATCTCAAACGAGATAGCAAGGCTTACCGGTGGCGAGGGGCTGCATTTTTTTGATGCAGCGGCACCGATTGTTTCTTTTGAGAGTATCAATATGCAAAAAGCCTTCAAGGCGGCACGATACGGCAAGGGCGGCGATGACTACATCAACTGCCCGATGACAAAGGACGAATACCTTGCCTTCCGCGAGGCTCTTGTCTCTGCCGAGGCAGCGCCTGTGCACGAGGGCGTCGAGGACCCCAAAGTTTTTGAGGGTTGTATGCCAATCGAGGTTATGGCGGCACGCGGAGTCGACACAATGCGGTTTGGCCCGCTGAAGCCTGTGGGGTTGACAAGCCCTCACGACGGCACAAGACCCTATGCGGTTGTTCAGCTCAGACAGGACAATGCTGCCGCAAGTATGTATAATATAGTAGGTTTTCAGACCCATCTTAAATTCGGCGAGCAGAAAAGGGTGTTTGGCATGATTCCCGGACTCGAAAATGCCGAGTTTGTAAGATACGGCGTTATGCACCGCAACACCTATATCAATTCGCCAAAACTTTTAACTTC
>JAZNKA010000008.1:0-15454 GCA_045578305.1 Clostridia bacterium
CAGCATCCTTAAGGACTCGATGTGCAAACAATTTGGTTTCCGGTTTGGCAGCGGACTTCCAAGCCTTTCAAAAAGGCGATTTGCATAACCCTTTAAAAAACGGCTGTCCTCGTCAGCATTTGCCGAAAGTCTTACAAGCGAATCTGTCACTGAGCTGTTAAACTCTTTTTCTATATATGGGATAAGCTGATTCCGGATTTTGTTTCGTGTATAATCATTGTCAACATTTGTAGCATCTGTACAGTAGCAAAGCGAATAAACTTTGCAATATTCCTCGATTTCTTTTCTTGACAAATCAAGCACAGGGCGTATCACACCATCATCTCTTACGTAGTCTATTCCCGATAGCCCATCTATTCCCGTTCCTCTTATGATACGCATAAGAACTGTCTCGGCGTTGTCATTTTTGTTGTGTGCTGTGGCAATTTTGTCAAAGCCGTACTTTTGTTTAAGTTCATCAAAAAACTTATATCTTACATATCTTCCGGCTTCTTCCACCGTAAGTTTTCTCTCTGCAGCAATCGCCGCAACATCAAACTTTTGCGAATAAAAAGGGATGCCTTCCTTCTTGCACAAATCCTTTACAAAAAATTCGTCATTGTCGGCAGCTTCGCCCCTCAGTCCATGATTTACATGCGCACAGAAGAGAGAAAATCCCAAATCAATTTTCAAACGATTGAGCATATGCAGCATACAGACCGAATCTGCACCGCCCGAAACGGCAGCCAGAACTTTGTCGCCCTTTTCAAGCATATTATATTCAGTTACCGTTTTGAGAACTGTTGCACTAATACTCACGACTTCCACTCCAGTTAGAGAATTTTGTATATTCGCCAAGCCAGGTCAAAAATTCATAACCTGTTTCACCGTTTCTGTGCTTTGCAAAGATACATTTTGTCTTGTTTGGCTCCTCTGCCTCGTCATTGTAGTAGCCCTCACGATAAAGGAACATAACCATATCTGCATCCTGCTCGATTGAACCGGATTCACGAAGGTCGCTGAGTGCAGGCTCTTTGACATCTCGTTTTTCTACCGAACGATTAAGCTGAGAAAGCGCAATTACCGGTATATTAAGCTCTTTGGAAAGAACCTTGAGCGAACGCGAGATTTCTGATACCTCTTGTTCGCGGCTTTTGCCCGAACCTTTTGAGCTGATAAGCTGAATATAGTCAATAACAACCATTCCAAGATTTTTTTCAAGCTTAAGCTTTCGGCATCTTGCGCAAATTTCTGCTACAGTAATTGCCGAAGTATCATCTATATATATCTCGGACTGGCTAAGAACATCTACTGCTTCGCCGATTTTTTCCCACTCTTCGTCTTTTATATTGCCTTTCTTTAAAGCCTCGGAATTAACCATCGCCTCACTTGAAAGCATACGATTTGCAAGCTGTATACCAGGCATTTCAAGGTTAAATATTGCAACCGTTGTCCCGCTTTGAATTGCTGCATTTTGCGCAATATTTAACGCAAAGCTTGTTTTACCCATACCGGGACGAGCCGCAATCAGTATAAGCTCTGAACCATGAAGACCGGCGGTTCGCTTGTCCACATCAATAAATCCGGTAGATATTCCCGTTATATCATCTTTATTGCTTGAAAGCTCTGACAATTTTTCGACACTTTGACCGATGAACGACCTGATATGTACAGGTCCGTTTGTAGTTCTGTCGCCTGCTATGTCTATTATTGATTGTTCGGTCTGTGCAATAACTGTCTCAATTTCGCTATCGCCACGATAGCACTGCTCCGAAACATTTTCTGCAACTTTTATAAGCTTTCTTGCGACTGCCTTTTCGGCAACAATCGAAGCATAATGCTTGGCATTTCTGGTTGTGGGTACAACATACATTGTTTCCTTAACAAACTGCAGTCCACCGATTGCATCGAGAGTTCCTCTTAAAGTAAGATGCTCTTTGATTGTAACAATATCTATGGGTTTTCCCATATTGTAAAGGTCAAGCAAGGTAAGATAAAGTTCTTTGTGTCTGTCAATATAAAAATCGTCAGCTTTGCAGACATTCATCACGTCCGGGATACACTGTGAGTCCAAAAGCATCGCACCAAGTACAGACTGCTCTGCCTCGCGACTATATGGCATTGTGCGTTCATAACCCAAAAGTTCGGTATTCATCTTTTCTTCCAATATGGTCCCCTCCTTTGTTAATTTCTGTTCAAAATCTATTTTTTCTCGGTAACACTCACTCTGAAAGTGCCTGTTATTCCGGGATAAAGCTTGACAGGAACTTCTGTCGTGCCGCAAACCTTTATGCCATCCTTAAGGTCAAGCTTGCGCTTGTCTATGTCAATATTAAACTGCGCTTTTAGTGCCTCGGACACATCTTTTGAAGTTATAGAACCAAAAAGCTTTCCTCCGGCTCCTGCTTTTGCCTCAAGCTTTACAATAATTTCTTTCATTCTGTCTGCTATATTGCGTGCTTTTTCTTCTTCAAGATTTCTGTGATAAGCCGCCGCTTCTTTTTTGCCTTCAAGCTCATTAAGAACCTGACTGTTTGCCTCTTTTGCAAGACCTTTGGGAAGCAAAAAGTTTCGTGCATAGCCATCGCTTACATCAATAAGGTCACCTTTTTTCCCCTGAGCTTTTACATCTTTCAACAAAACTACTTTCATATATTTTCCCTCCTGATTTACTGGTTTAATACTTCATCAATTGCTGATTTAAGAAGTCCATCAGCTTCTTCGATTGTTACATCAACAATTTGAGCCCCGGCGATTGTTATATGTCCGCCACCACCAAGCTTTTCAAGTATAACCTGAACATTTATTGAATCAAGTGAACGACCGCTTATAAGCACGCGATTGCCTGATTTTGCCAAAACAAATGATGCTTCAACGCCGGCAATATCCAAAAGTTCGTCTGCCGCCTGAGCAATGGTTACCGACATATCCGGACACTCTTCATAAAGATAAGAAAAAGCAATGTTTCCCCGATAAATTGCCGCAGTCTTGATTATTTCTGCCTTTGCAACACAACTTTTTATATCACTCTTAAAAAGCCTTCGCACATTAACGGGGTCAACACCCATCCTTCTTAGGTATGACGCAGCTTCAAAGGTTCTTACGCCTGCTTTAAAGGTAAAGCCCTTGGTATCCATAAATATACCTGCATAAAGAGCCTCTGCCTCTTGCTTTGTAAGCCTTTGTCCCTCTTGGATATACTGAATAATCTCGGTTATCATTTCGCAGGTCGAAGATGCATAGGGCTCGTGATATACAAGTGCAGCATTTTCGATAAAGTCCTCACTTCTGCGATGATGGTCAATAAGAACAATGTTTTTTGCGTGTTTCAAAAGTTCAGGACATTCAACCATACCCGGTCTGTGAACGTCCAAAACCACAACCAACGTCTCGACGCTGAATGTATTGAGAGCCTGTTCGGCAGAGATAAACGCATTTTCATATTCGGGCAAAGCCGAAAATTCCTGTATCAATGGTTTTGCATTGTTTTTTGCCGAATCAACCACAATAAATGCGTCCTTGCCGCGACTTTTCACGGATTTGAAAAGACCAATGGCAGCACCAATTGAGTCCATATCTGAATTTGCATGACCCATAATGATAACATTTCGCGAATGGTCCACAAGCTCGCGAAGGGCATGTGCAACAACTCTTGCCTTTACCTTTGTACGTTTTTCGATTTCGCGTGTTTTTGCGCCAAAGAATGTAAAGTTTGCGTTGTCACGAATAACAACCTGGTCACCACCGCGACCAAGAGCCATATCAATTGCAAGTCGGGCAAACTTGTCGGTTTCAGCAACATCCTCGCCCATTTTTCCGACACCGATACTCAAAGTAACGGGAATCTTGTTTTCGTGATTTATTGACCTTGCCTCGTCAAGAACAGAAAACTTGTTTTCTATTATTTTTTCAAAATTTCTGTTTGTGAAAAATACAATAAACTTGTCACGCTCGTACTTTTTTAGAACTCCATTACCAAGTGCTGCCCAAGATGTTATCTTTTGCTCTATTTCACCAAGCAGAGCGCCATGATTTGAATCTGCTGTTTCTTTCAAAACCTCGTCATAATTATCTATAAACACAAAGCATTCAATCATTCTTTCTTCTTCGCGAATCCTGATTGCAGCACTCTCGGCAGTTTTGTCAATAAAATAAAATACCACCAGGCTCTCACGCTTAGCAGATTTGTGACTGCGGGCAATATTTCCCCACACTTCGTAATGGTTTTCGCCTATTTTTAAGCTTATGTGAGTCTGTTCTTCATCTTTGGCAAACTTGTCTGCCTTAAGTTCAGGGATTATTTCGGAAAGAGATTTACCAAAAAGCTCACCGTTTCCGACAACTTTGCCAAAATTTTCGTTGTACCAGGTAATGTTTCCCAACATATTTGTAATAACAAGCGGTGCCGGATAATTAAAAAGCGTACCGCGCGAATTGTCATTCAGGCAAAAATCCAGGTTTTCGATATATTTAACAAACTTATGATGTTTTTTATTTATAAGATAAACTTCAAGACAAACGATTGCTACCGTAAAAACAAACCACCAGATTGCCTCAGGCCTTTGCTTAAGAGCCAAAAAAGTCGCAAAACCTAAGCTGACAATTGTATAAAGAGCAAGCTTTAAATACTGCTTTTTTATATTATAAAAATCCTGTATCGTTGAATTTTCTGATTTCATAAAATCAGCCTCCTATCACGCGTCTTCGCGGGATTTTTCAATCATTCTGAAATCACGATTTACATCCATAATTCCAATTATAACCAGTACACTTGAAATAATGCTCATCAAAGCGCCCCCCAAAAAGAAGACTGCCAGATAGATAAAAAATCTCAGCACACCGTTTTTGATTTTTGCTTTAAACTTAAAGTCAACAACCGAAAGACCGCATATCCCTATAATTGTATAAAGTATGGTAACAACATTTGCAAGTATGGGCCAGAAGTTTGACTCTTGATTCCATAACATATAAAAAAGATAACAAATTATTGCAACGGTACTCATACTCCTTGGAGCCTTCAAATATGAAAACAAAGGATTTTTTGTTTCCAGAATTCTTGCCCGGTTTAAAACAAATCCCGAAACCCTGATTACTATGTATCCCGTAACCATCGAGCTTATCACAATCAAAGAAGGAAAATACAAGCGCATCGTAAACTTCATGGTTTCAAGAATGATATCTACGGCTTGTTCGGGCGAAACTTTTAAATTTTCGGACAAAGTTCCCTCCATCATACCTGCAAGCGAATTTGTCGCGAGCTTCATTTCGTTCATTACCTGGTCAAACAAAGCCTCAATTCCCAAAGGTGCAAAAATCTCTATCATCAAAAGTTCAAATATCCATCCAATGCAAACCGCAACGCATACAACAAACAAACTTTCGAAAAACGGTTTTTTTCTGCCCTGCATATATCCTGCCGCAAGCCCCGGAATAACAGACATAAAAATCATCGAAAGTGCCGAAATAACATTTCCGTCAATTATTACCGAAATAGCAAAAATTGCAACCAGAGTCGGTATCACAGATTTAAGTCCGTTTTTTGCAGCAAACACAGCCATGGGAATGCCGCAAACAAATGTTCCAAAAACCGAAAAAACCGGCATATATCTGCAAACAAGAAGCAAAATGGCTGTAAGTGCAATCATCATTGCAGCAAAAACCAACGTCTTTATATTCTCTTTTTTCATCCTAAAGCCTCGAATCTTCTTTTCAAGTAATTTATAAACATGCCGAAAGCCGACACTTTTCGCATTTTACATTATATTGAATAAGTATATCACATCAAAACAAATTTTGCAATGTATTTTCGCAAAAAAACTAAAAGCAAAAGAACACCGTTTTGAAAATAAATCTATAATCAACAGGTGTTCTTTTATGTTTATTTAGATTTTCCTCCCAGATATGTCTCCGCGACCTTTATATTGCGGATTTTTTCAGGACTTTTGCCGAGTATTGAAGAGTTCAAAACCACTATATCAGCAAGCTTTCCCACCTCAAGACTTCCTTTTATATTTTCTTCAAATGACGCATAGGCACCAAAAAAAGTATATGATTTGAGTGCCCTCATAAAATCTATCTTTTGATTTTCGCCTATTACATTTCCTTTTTTCAGGTCCCGCCTTTCCATAGCGGCAGCTATTCCAAAAAGCGGCTCAAATTCATCAATAACCATCGCATCCGATCCAAATGGGGTCATTACTTCATATTTTTCAAACGATTTAAGCGGAATAATGTCATCAATACGGTCCGAATAGTATTTTTCAAACACACTTCCCCATGCCGACAAAAAACCCGGATTAAGAATTGGCAAAACACCAAGCTTTTTTATTCTTACAACAAGTTTTTCCGGACATAAAAAACAATGCTCTATACGATGTCTGGGGTCTTTGCGAGGGAATTTTTCCATTGCTTTTTCATACGCATTTAAAGTCATTTCTACCGCCCTGTCCCCCGCTGCGTGTGCGGTAAGCTGAAATCCCGCGCGATGTGCCTGACAAAAGATATCATCAAGCTCTTTTTGCGAAAAAGTCGTTGGGAAAATATTCATTTGTGGCAAAATCGGCTTTTCGGTTGCGCAGGTTCCGCCAACTGCCGAGCCATCAACCATAAGCTTTATCGGACCTTTTTTCAAAATGTCATCTCCCAGCCCTGTATAAAATCCTGAGTCTATCATTGTCCGCGCATTCTTAATCTGAGCATCTTTGCCAAACAAAGTCCAAAGCATTGTATATACCCTGTTTTTAAGTTTCCCCTCTTTTTTAGCAAGCTGCAAACTTCTGTAGGTCGCAGTCCCGTATCCCCCTGCATCGTGTGAGCTTGTGATACCAGCCTCAAGCATCTTTTTGCAAAACTTTTCAATCCCTGCCACCAAAGCTTCATCATCGGGCAAAAGTGGTGACTTTGAAAGCATCATAAAATGCGCAGTTTCTTTAAGAAGACCTGTCAGGCTTCCATCGGTGTTTTTTAATATATGCTCCGTCGGGAACTGCAGCCCTGATTTCTCAGCAACTTGCATAGCAGCAGAATTGCAAACACTCATATGCCCGCTTTTGTGGACAAGTATAACAGGATTTCGGGGTGCAACTTCGTCAAGTTCGCTCATCGTTATATGCCGCATTTCACGAAGTTCTTCGTGATTGTAAGCACTTCCCACAATCCATTCATCTTCATTTTTGTCTTTTGCAGCATTTTCTACTTCGGTCAAAACATCAGCTACGCTTTTTATTCCGTTTTGAGCTGTCAAAAATATCTCATCACCCGATTTGGCTTCTGCAACAGCCATATGAATATGCGAGTCTACAAATCCCGGCAAAACAGCGCAACCACAAAGGTCTACTGTCTCGGTTTCTTCGTCGATATATTTAAGAGATTTTTGAGTACTTCCCACAAAAACGATTTTCTCGTCTTCAATCACAATTGCCTGATGAACACTCCCTGCTTTATCAGCAGTTATCACTTCACCATTATAAAAAAGCTTTTTCATTTATTTCCCCGCTTTCAGATATATACTCACTCTATTTTATCCTGAAAACAGTTAAAAAATTACTTTTGAAATAAAAAGGCTTATTAAAAAAATAAACCGAAGGGAATCAAATCCCCTCGGCTTAAATATTTTTCAGCTATATCTCCATTTAACCCAACAGCACAATAGGAATAAATACCGGAGTTGCATTGCCGCGTGCCCATACAATAACAGGTATTCTGTTTATTGCCTCGACATTTTCGCCAACATGTATTGTCATTTCCCAAAAGCCTTCGCCTCTGCCTTTGATTGAGTCATGAATTGCAAATACGGTTTTGCTGTAATCCGCAGTCCATCCCTCAGGAAGTCTGACATCCATATCAAGATAAAGCGGATTGCGACGCCAAGATTTTTGCCAATCCAACAACCAAAAATTTTGTCTCTTAATTCTTCTTTGTTTAATTTCATTTTCATTGCCATAACAAAGACTCCTTTTATCATTTTTAACAAGCCGAATGTATGCATCGGCTAAGTTGATTATAACAAAAAAAACCACCTTTAAAAAAGTGGTTTTTTTGACATAAAAAAGTATTTATTTTTTGCTATTTCTGTATTTGAGTGGAGTCATCCCTGTAAATGCGGCAAAATGCGAAAAAAACTTTGTCCGGTCGCTGTAACCCACTTGTTCTATAATATCCGATACTTTTGTATCGGTGGTTTCAAGCAGCATTATTGCTTTGTTAAGTCGGGCATTTTTGAGATATGTCCTGAAAGTGACTCCCGCAAATTCCTTAAATTTGCGACTGAAATAAGATGTGTTGTAGGAGCACATTTTTGCCATATCTTCAAGCGAAAAGTTCTCGTGGCAATGACTTTTTATATATGCCAAAAGTTCGTCATTTATTCCCCACACCACGCCGTCCAGTTTAAGTGACATTTTTCTGAATATCATAATAAGCAAAAGGTTGAACTGTGAATGAATAGCAAGCTCATATCCTGGTGCTTTTTCTGCCATCTCCCGGCTTATTATCGAAATTACATTCTCTGCCTGATCCCGTTCGTCACCCGAAAATGTAATTTTACACTTGCTCATATCAAGAATTTTGCTGAAATCATTAAACTCCGACAAATTCAGAAGAGCAAAGGCATTTTCCTGATTTTTGAGGCTTTGATTTATATATTTGGGCTTAATAAGAATGTTTATATAACTCGCCGCAGAGTCCCCTTTGATTTCGTGGGTCTGGTTATAGTTTATAATAACCATATCACCATGACGGACAAAATATTCCTTGCCGTCAATAATATGTGTGCATTTGCCTTTCAGCATATACACAATCTCTACAAATTCATGGGTATGTGGCGCCTTGTTTATGCTTTTGGGGGTTTCGGTTCCATAAAATATCCCCGCTCCGTCCGACATATAATATCTGTTATCTTTTTCTGTTATCACTGCGCCTCTCCTCCACTTTGAGTGTTTTTTAGAATCTACTCTCCAAACTTTTCAGCCCACTCTACTGCACTTTCGACCCATTTTGCAATTGAATTGTCAAACCACTTTTCATTGCCGCATTTTGTTATTTCGTTAGCCAAAGCAACACCATGCGGTGCATCGGGGTATATGTGAAGTTCAAATTTGATACCCTTGTCTGCCAAGGCATTTGCCAGACAAAGCGAATTTCTTACATTCACTATCTGGTCATTTGACGAGTGCATTATAAATGCAGGAGAAGAATTTTCATCCACATTGTTGTCAATACTGCATTCTGCAAGCTTTTCATCAGTGACCTTGCCCATAAGCAGATTTTTAAACGACGGTAAATGAAAGTTTGGCGAAATAACCGGATAGATAAGCATCATACCATTTGGTTTGTTGTAACTAACCGGCATATCAACTGCATCATATATCTCGGGGCGATTCCACATAGTGCCAAGGCTTGCCGCCAGATGTCCACCTGCTGAAAATCCAACAACAAATACTTGTTTCGGGTCAATGCCATATTCTTCGCTGTTGTCGCGGATGTTTTTTATTGCCATTGATGCCTCGATCAGTTGCTGAGGGAACGGCTTTTCGTTTACGCTGTAATGCAAAACAAACGCATTGTATCCGTAAGGCATAAATGCCTGAGCAATTGGCTCGCCCTCGCGCTCGGTTGCAAGCCCTGCATATCCACCGCCGGGAATTACCAAAATTGCCTTTCGGGTAAACCCATTAACCTTGTCCGCTATGTACGCATCCATATACGCATTTTCTGTCAACTTTATTTTTTCAAATGTCATTATTTTCCCTCCTTTCTTGTAATTCTATTTAATGTACAATCTCTCATCGATAGGAAGGTCGTTATCCAAAAGCTCTCCCATATTATTGTTTTTGTATATAAGCTCGATTACTTCCTTCATTTTTCTTGCACTGCACATCTGCACAGATGTATTTCCTAAAATTCCGTCAGTGATACAGCCAAAATATCGGAACGGCGCCTCAAATTTAGGAAAATAGTGCGACACATCACCAAAATTATCTTCATCAAACCAGTATAGATACCTTTTTTCTTCTGTTCCGTCTTTGTGTATAATCTTTTTTTCAACCTTATAATCTGTCAGGCGGTCAGGAGTATCAAGCATTTCTTCCACGCAATGCAGATATGTGTTTTTGTCGTGCCCTACACCAATTAAAAAAACATACCCATCCTGCTCAAACAATTTTCCAAAACAACCATCAGGATTTGCCGGGGTATCGGCAAAAGCTTCGTCTTTTGCAAATTTCTCCGCGCATTCTCTTTCGCCAAATATTGCCATTGAATGTGTTGGATGCAGTGTTCTGAGTGCCTTTGGATGTGCCGCCGCAAGACGCGGCAAAACACCAATACAGCTTTGAGCTTTTCTTAAGTCATAAACATCACTGTCCCAGGTATGTGTCGGCACACACAAAAGTCCGCCGTCTTGTGTGAAATATTCAATCAATGCATATAGTAGTGTTTCACCACCGCCGTCGATTTCGCCCACAGCTTTAAGTGATGTGTGCACAACAACAATCTTTCCCTTTGCTTCGCTAAACCTTTCAAGTTGCCGCATTATATCAGCTTTTGTCAGCATCGTAAGTTCTCCTTTTTTGCCAAAGCCGCTCTTTTTTTCTCAATAAACAAAGGCCACTCAAATTTAATGAAATGAATTTCGTTTTCATTTTAACTCATTATAGCAGATTTAAAATGTTATTACAACCACAAAATTCAAAAAAATCTCATTTCCAGGCTATTGTTGAGACGGGCTGTGCTGTAAAGAAACAATACATCCGCGCCCTCGAACTCCACAAAATTACCTACAAAGTCACTTTGTATATACCTTGTATCAACAAACGTTATTTTTTTGTAGGCCTTTGTAAAAAGTGGAGCAAGACTGCTTCCAAAAGAATCCCGGAAAATAATCAGCTTTTTATCTGTTTCTGCAAAGCTGTTTTCTATAGTCACAAGCGGCATACTGCCCGAAATAATTTCGTATGGATCTTTGCCGTCAGCTTTTTTCATACCATACATTTCGCCCTGTTTGGGAGCGCCTGCGTCAAAATAGGTTACCGTACTTTTGTCGATATATTCATTTGTCAGATATCTGATTTCATCAGGTTCAAACGGAAGTTCAATCTGTCCACAATACACACCATAAAAAGGCCTTTGAAATATATTAACTGTAACTCTACTCTTACATCCACTCCCAATTCTTTTAAATTGTATATACTTGACACCAGAAAAAGCCAATTAAGAAATAGAGTGAACTTGTAAATACGGGCAAGCAATTCTCGCAAAACTGATTGACAAAATTTTGGTTTTATGATAGAATATTTCCATTGCAAAAGGGAGTAGCTGAATGCTCTGCATTTCCTATAACCGTCATCACGACTATTTTTGTCCGGTTATTTGGATCAGTTTTGATAGCAAGACTTTTGCGACACAACGTCGCAAAAGTCTTTTTTTTATTGTTGTGCATAATAAAGCTAATACTATATAAACTTTTAATAGGAGAAGAAAAATGAAACATTATCTAAAAAGCGCCGAAGATGTAATTAAATCCGCTGATAGTAACATAAACGGTTTAAGTTCTTCCGAGGCATCAAAAAGGCTTGCCCGAAACGGCAAGAACAAATTGATTGAAGCAAAGAAAGATTCTATGCTCCATCGTTTTCTTAAACAACTTTGTGAGCCCATGACAATTATTCTGCTTGTTGCTGCGGCTATTTCTGCAGGTGTAGAGATATATGAAGGTATTCATTCGGGACACATTGGTTTTCCGTCTGATGTTGTCATTATTCTTGCTGTTGTTCTTATCAACGCCATTTTAGGTGTTTTTCAGGAAAACAAGGCAGAAAAAGCAATCGAAGCGCTACAGGAAATGTCTAAGGCACAAAGCAAGGTTATCCGTGACGGCAGACAAATATCCATCCCAAGTGAAGAACTGGTTGTTGGTGATATAATCGTTCTTGAAGCCGGAGATTCAGTTCCTGCAGATGCACGAATTATCGAAAGTGCCTCAATGAAAATTGAAGAAGCTGCACTTACCGGCGAATCTGTTCCCGTAGACAAAAAGGTTGATGCACTTTCGGCAGGAGCAAACGGTGATGTTGCTCTTGGAGATAGAAAGAATATGGTATTTATGGGTTCAACTGTTGTTTATGGTCGAGGTAAGGCTGTTGTAACAGCTACAGGTATGCAAACTGAAATGGGTAAAATTGCAGATGCTCTTGCGCAGACGCAGGAAGGCAAAACACCTCTGCAGATTAAACTGGCTGCTCTTTCAAAGATACTCACTTATTTGGTTATAGGTATCTGTATCGTTATTTTTGGTGTTCAACTTATTCGTGATGGTATCGGTTTTGAGCCAATCTTAAATTCCTTTATGATTGCTATTTCCCTTGCAGTTGCGGCAATTCCCGAAGGTCTTGCAACAGTTGTTACTATTGTTCTTTCTATCGGTGTTACCAATATGTCAAAGCGTAATGCTATTATTCGTAAGCTTACCGCGGTTGAAACTCTTGGATGCACACAGATTATCTGCTCTGATAAAACAGGGACACTTACACAGAACAAAATGACGGTTGTAGACCACTACGGCGATGACGAAAATCTTCTAGCAAATGCTATGTCGCTTTGCTCCGATGCAGAATTTGATACAGATGCCAAAACTGCTGTGGGTGAACCTACCGAATGTGCACTTGTAAACTACGCCGAAGCACTTGGTCTTTCTAAAAGCACTCAAAAGAATGTATTTATAAGAATCGGCGAAGTTCCTTTTGATTCCGGCAGAAAAATGATGACAACTGTTCATAAAAATACTGATGGTTCTCTTATTCAGTTTACAAAAGGTGCTCCCGATGAGCTTTTAAAGAGATGCACAAAGGCATTGGTAAATGGTGAAGTTGTAGAACTGACCGAAGACATCCGCAAAAATATACTTACAGCAAACAAGGAAATGGCAGACCGTGCACTTCGAGTTCTTGCGGCGGCTTCAAAAGACCTTACAACTGAGCCTTCAGTATATGACACGGAAAATGTTGAATATGACCTTTGCTTTATCGGTCTTGTAGGTATGATAGATCCTGTCCGCCCTGAAGTTAAGGATGCAATAGATGAATGCCGCAATGCAGGCATCCGTCCTATAATGATAACAGGCGACCATAAGGACACCGCAGTTGCTATCGCAATGCAGCTTGGTATCATAACAGATGCATCTCAGGCTATTACAGGTGCCGAGCTTGATGAAATTTCAGATGAAGATTTTGATATTGAAGTTTCAAAATATTCGGTTTATGCACGTGTTCAGCCTGAACATAAAACAAGAATTGTAAACGCATGGAGAAAGAAAGGCAAAGTTACCGCTATGACCGGAGATGGTGTTAATGATGCTCCATCAATCAAAAATGCAGACATCGGTGTCGGCATGGGTATCACAGGAACAGATGTTACCAAAAATGTGGCCGATATGATTCTCGCTGATGATAACTTTGCGACTATTGTTTCAGCAGTTGGTGAAGGACGAAGAATTTATGATAATATCCGAAAGGCTATTCAATTCCTTCTTGCATCCAATCTTTCGGAAGTGCTGACAATCTTCTTTGCGACACTTTTTGGATTTACAATCTTTGCACCTGTTCATCTGCTTTGGATAAATCTTATCACAGACTGTTTCCCGGCACTTGCTCTCGGTATGGAAAAGCCTGAATCAAGCATTATGAATCGTAATCCCCGTGACAGCAAGGAAGGTATATTTGCAGGCGGACTTGGTTTTGCCGTTGCATATCAAGGTGTACTTGTAACTATCATTACTATGGTTTCTTACCTGATAGGCAGATTCTGTCTTGCAGATCTTCACCATGCAGAAACCATCGCACAGGGAACATACTCCGCAGAAATGCTTGGCACTTCCATGGCATTCCTTACACTTTCACTTTGTGAGATATTCCATTCATTCAATATGAGATCGCTCCATGGTTCAATCTTCAAAATGAAAGGTCAAAACTTGTGGTTGTGGGGCGCAGGTATTCTCTCGCTTCTGCTCACAACTTTAGTTATCGAAGTTGATTTCCTTGCAAAAGCATTTGAGCTTGCTCATTTAGACCTTATGGAATACTGCATCGCATTCGGTCTCGCAATCCTTATTATACCTATCGTTGAGATAATTAAGGTCATTCACAGAATAGTAGATAGAAGAAAATAATCCTTTTTTCTGAAATAATGACAAAAAGCAGTCTGTAACTTTTGAAGTACAGACTGCTTTGTTTATATACCGAAAAACATACAGGCGCCTCTTTTGCGTCAGGATTCATTTTAATACGAATGCAGTCGCCGGCTATTTTCTGTTCTTGCCTGTCAACCTTCCATCCAAAATCCTTTGCCCTTTCTATAATATAGCGTTCTGCGGCATCTACCCGCTCTTTGTAATCAGCGGGACTTTCAATAAGGCAAAATTCCTCTAAAAATGTTATGCACTGTTTTTCCAACTCGCCTATTTTCTTAAAATTTTTTCGCAATCAAACATTGCTTCTTCACCTTTTCATTTTTGTAATATTTCCTCGTAATTCGTGTGAAGACTGGATTCTCCCGCTCCCGTTAGCATAAAAAATGTTTGCTTGCAAGGGCATTTTTATAATGCCGTCAATATAGCAAAATGTGCGAAGTACATTAAGCGACATAGTCACAAAGCCTTGCATCGCAAGGCTTGTTGCAAATATTTTAGTATATGTAAATATTTAAATATTTTAAATTTTATAGACTTGACATGAGTATCCACAATAAAACTGCACCTCAGTGTCACTTAATACCACGAATAACCTCCGTCAATGCTTTTGCCATTGAGGCAAAGCCATAATCTGTGGGATGACAATTATCTACCGTTCCCGAATCCTCGCATAACGCAGTTAGGGCTTCCCCGTCAATAAAATACACATTTTTGTCGCCTTCAGAAAGAGCATTTAGATATGTAGTTTCGATTATTGTTCGTCTCATTTTTTCTTCTTCTGTCAAAAAATGTTTTGGGCGAGACATCATTATCACAGGCAAAAGTGGATTCTTCTCCCTTATAGCCTTGAACATTTTTTCGTGAGTTTTTTTAAGATGTTCAACAGTTGGAGCGTTATAGTCATAATCATAAACGAAAATAGACATATCCAAATTTTTGATGTATTCAATCATCTCATCTTCTGCCTTTGCATTACCTGAGAATCCAAGATTTATGTAATCGCAATTAAAAGTTCTCGACACTATCGCCTGATAACTCATTCCCGGTCTTGATGCACATCCGCCCTGTGTTATGGATGAGCCATAATATACAATTGGTTTGGCATTTTTATATGGTTTTACTTCTTTTAAAAGTGCATTTTTCTGCAAGCCAATGTACAATTCATTAACATTGGAATACAGAGGGAAATTAATTGTTATTTCCCTTTCTTCTTTTTTCTCAAATTCAAATATGCTCTCATATCCGTCTTCGATATCAAACGGAGGAACAAATGTTTTTGCATAATAATTATCG
>JAZNKA010000009.1:0-15904 GCA_045578305.1 Clostridia bacterium
CTTCGTTTACAAGTTCGTGAAGCGATTTACCAAAGATGTTTGAATCCCAGATAGAGAGGGGGTCATCCTCAAAGCCCGAAAGAAGATATTTGATTAAATCTTCTGACTGTTTTTCCGATCCCACAACGGGGGCAATTTCGGTTTCGATATTTGCCCTCATCATATGGATAGAGGGGGATGATGCTTTGAGTTTTACTCCGTACTGACTTCCCTGTTTTACGATTTCGGGCTCTTCAAGGGTAAGCTCATCAATTGATGGCGATACTATGCCGTATCCCTTTTGCGAGACTTCCATAAGCGCATTTGAAATCTTGTCATATTTTTTCTTTATTAAGGACAAATCCTTAAGCAGCCCCATAAGGTCTTTGTCGTTGTCTATTTCGAATTCGGTCATATCCTTGATGATATCATAAAATAGAGTTTGAGGAAGATTGAAATTAAGCGAAACACTGCCGTTTACCATATTTATATCGCAAATTTCTATACTTTCAGCACAGGGACAATCTTTAAGAATTTCCGCAATGCTTTCTGTGTCTGAAAGTCTTAATGGCGAATTTATTTTTTCCATAACAAACTTGCGGACTTCACACTTAAGTGGATGATTTTCGTCAATTGCGTCCGCCCACTCGGGAAGATTTAACGAAATCTCGGTTATGGGAAAGGCAAGAAGCAGGCTTTTAATTATGGCGTTTATGTCATCAGACGAAAGCTCCATACAGTTTAGTGCCAAAACCGGAACACCATACTTTTTTTCCATTTCGTCACGATAATTTGAGCAGTATTCAGAGTAAGGGTTTATGCTGTTGAGGACTATTATAAAAGGTTTGCCAATTTCTTTAAGTTCGGATATTACTCGTTCTTCGGCAGGTATATAATCATTTCGCTCGATATCTGTGATAGAGCCATCGCAGGTAACAACAATTCCAACGGTAGAATGGTCGCAAATAACCTTTTGAGTACCAATTTCGGCAGCGTCGCAAAAAGGCATGGGTTCGTCGGACCAGGGCGTCATAACCATCCGTGGATTTTCGTCTTCGATATAACCCAGTGCACTGTCCACGATATAGCCTACGCAATCAATGAGTCTTGTTTTGAGAGTCAGATTGTCATCGATGTGTATTTCGGCAGCTTCGTTTGGAATGAATTTTGGCTCGGTTGTCATAATCATTCTGCCGCCGGCACTTTGCGGAAGTTCGTCCATTGCGCGCTCGCGTTTGTGGTTGTTTTCAATATTTGGGATTACCATTGTGTTCATAAAGTTTTTTATAAAGGTAGATTTTCCCGTTCTGACCGGACCAACAACACCAAGATACAAATCACCATTGGTGCGTTCGGCAATATCCTGATAGATATTATATTCAATCATTTTTGTTTCCTCCCTGTTTTGTTTAGAAATCAGTCATTTTGGTAAATAATATGCAAAGCAAGACAGGTTTATGTTTTTTATTTCAAACAGCGGGGAATTGTAAAGTTTTTATTAAAATCCGCACAAAGTCTGCTATTGGATTGACAAAATTTTTTGTGTATGATATATTAAATTCAAGGATTTTCCGTCGGAGTGGAGGACAAAAATGGTTAAAAATAATACTGAATATGCAATTTTCATTGATATTGACGGAACTCTTATCGGGAAAAACTACGACGCTCTTTTTGAAAACATTGCAACAATACAAAAGGTGCGGAGTCTGGGACACAAAGTTTTTATCAGTACGGGACGGTCTATGGCATATCTTCCAAAAGAACTTTGTCATGAAACAAACTTTGATGGAACGATTACCGGCGGGGGAGCAATTATTAAATTGGGCAAAAATGAGCTTTTCCGAAATCTTATGCCGCTTAATTTAGTGGAAAAATTCAGCAGGTTTGTACTCAAAAACAATCTTCAAGGTTTTCTGGAAGGCGAAAAAGATATGTATCATTTTGGGTTTTCTGATCGTGCCGAAAAAGACTGGCCCGAAATAAACGAAGAAAATCTAGAGAAGGTTCTGGCAAGCGAAATCCCAATAGAAAAATTTACTGTACTTGGGGATATCCCAATTGAACTTGATGCAATTATGGGTGATTCTTGCACAGTTTTGAGGTTTGCCCATTATGGCGAGATAATTCAAAAATCTTGTGGAAAGGGCAAGGCTCTTCTTGGTACAATAGATATTTTGGGGATACCTGTGCAAAGGAGCGTAGCAATCGGCGACAGCCTGAACGATTTTGATATGCTGAAAGCAGCGGGTATAAGTGTTGCAATGGGAAATGCAACAGAGGAAATCAAGGAAATTGCAGATATAATAACCGATAACGCAGATGATGCAGGGGTTTCGACTGCACTAAAAAAGATATTTGATATTTAGCAGCGAGGTGTCCGGTATGAGTAAAAAAATGTTGTTTGTAATAAACCCGATTTCGGGCAAAGGACGCATAAAAAATAAACTTTTGGAAGTTGTTGATATGTTTGTCAAAGGTGGATGGAAAGTCACATTGCATATAACCCAAAAGGCGCAGGACGCAAGCGAGACGGTTAAGAGTATGGGTTCGGGGTTTAACAGAGTGGTTGTTTCGGGCGGTGACGGAACTCTTAATGAAGTTATTCGTGGGATTATGGAGCTTCCAGAGAATAAGCGGCCCCAAATTGGTTATATACCATCGGGTACTGTAAACGATTTTGCTTCAAATATGAGAATTCCAAAAAATATAACAAAAGCGGCAGAAAATGCAATAACCGGCGAACCGTTTAAGTGTGATATAGGAAAATTCAATGAAAAAAGCTTTGTTTATGTGGCGGCGTTTGGGGCGTTTACTGATATCTCGTACGAAACTCCGCAACAAAACAAAAATACTTTGGGACAGCTTGCATATTTTCTTGAGGGTATAAAAAAACTTCACAATTTGCCATTTAGCAAGATGCGGATATACTGTGATGGAGATATAATTGAGGACGAATTTTTGCTTGGTATGGTGTCAAACAGCAATCGTATTGCCGGATTTAAAACCGAAAAGGCATTTAAAGCACAGCTTAATGACGGACTTTTTGAGGTTATGCTTGTAAAAAAACCTAAAAATCTGATGGAACTTAGTGATTTGGGGACAAGACTTCTTACACAGGATTTAAATTGTGATTTGATTAAAATTTTCAAAACATCAAATATAAAGTTTGAATCACAGGAAAAGGTAAGATGGACATTGGACGGCGAATTCGGCGGTTCGGTGTCTGATGCTGAAATCTCTGTAGAAAAAGAGGCTGTAACGCTGATTATATAAGATACTGAGGCGATACTGTCACTAGACAAAAAAGTAAATAATAAAATTTAAATATGAAAGGCGGAACAAAAATGGAAACTACTTTAGTCGTAATGGCGGCAGGCATGGGGAGCAGATTTGGGGGACTTAAACAGATGACCCCGGTTGGACCAAACGGAGAATTTTTGATGGATTTTTCTGCGTATGATGCAAAGAAAGCGGGATTTTCTAAGGTTGTTTTTGTAATAAAAAAGGAAATGGAAGAGGATTTTAATAATATCGTGGGCAAGCGTGTTGCAAAATACATAGATATTGACTACGTTTTTCAGGCAACCGATATTTTGCCCGAAGGCAGAGTAAAGCCGTTTGGCACAGGCCATGCAATTCTTTGCTGCCGTGACAAGGTAAAAACTCCGTTTGCAATTATAAATGCCGACGACTATTATGGCAAGAGTGCGTATGTCGAGATAAACAACTTCCTTAAGACCGCCCAAAAAGGCAAGTTTGCAATGGTTGCTTATGACCTTGACAAGACAACTACCGAAAATGGAACAGTAACCCGAGGCGTTTGCCAGGTGGAAGACGGATTTTTGAAAGGTATCCGCGAGACAGGAGGCATCAAGGGATTTGAATACTGCGAAGACGGTGAAACTGTGCACAAGCTTCCTGAAGATACCGTTGTTTCGATGAATCTTTGGGGCTTCACTCCCGAAATCTTTGACCACCTTGACCACGAGTTTGAGGAATTTAAAAAGAATGCAAACGTAATGAAAGATGAATTTCTTATCCCTTCAGTTGTTGATACTTTGATAAAAAGCGGCGAGGCGACGGTTGAAGTTCTCAGAAGCTCGGACCGCTGGTACGGAATGACATACCGAGAAGACCACGAGACTGTTACAAAAGCAATGAAAGATTTTTGCGACAAGGGTGAATACGACGGCATATCATAAGATGACAGATTGATATAAAAAGAGTGTCTTTTATAAGATGCTCTTTTTTGTTATTAAGGTAAAAAAAGCCTTGAAGTTTTTTTTGATTTGTGGTATACTAATTGGGCTATGTTAAATTGGGGTGTTAGCGGTACTCTGTAACCCACAATCCGCTATAGTGGGAATGAAAACTTGTGTTGAGGGGCGGGATTGGTCTTGTCGGTCTCAATTTTGACGGGCGGTGACGATTCGGTCCTGCGCAATCAGAACCTGTGAACCGTGTCAGGGCAGGAATGCAGCAGCACTAAGCAGTTATTTTGATGTGCCGCAGGGTCGCCGGGTCCGAGCCAGTCGGTTGAGCAGCGGAGGCGGTCTTGTTTCGAACTCAAGCACATAGCTTTTTTTGATAATAATGGCTTTTATATATACAAAAGAAAGGGGCGATTTGTATGTCCGAAAAGTATCAGGCGCTTTATCGCAAATGGCGGCCGCTTACCTTTGAGGATGTGGCAGGTCAGGGGCATGTTTCGGAAACTCTTCGAAACAGCATAGCTTCGGGCAGGATTGCACACGCGTATCTTTTTTGCGGAACGCGCGGTACAGGCAAAACATCGACTGCCAAGATTTTTTCGCGTGCAGTAAATTGCGAGCATACAAATGACGGAAACCCCTGCAACGAATGTGATACATGCAAAGGGATTATGGACGGCAGTATTCTTGATGTTTATGAGATGGATGCTGCCAGCAACAGCGGAATTGACAACATTCGTGAAATTCGCGAAGAAGTGGTCTATACCCCCACAAACAGTCGCTTTAAGGTTTATATAATCGACGAGGCACATATGCTTACAACCGAGGCTTTTAATGCTCTTTTAAAGACCTTGGAGGAGCCTCCCGCACATGTTATATTTATTCTTGCGACGACCGAAGCACACAAAATTCCGGCAACAATCCTTTCAAGATGTCAGCGCTTTGACTTCAAACGGATTGGGATTGATGATATCGAACGCAGACTTTCGAAGATTGTCAGGGCGGAAGATATAAAAATTACCCCCGATGCATTGGAACTTGTGGCAGAGCTTGCGGATGGGTCTATGCGTGACGGGCTGAGCATACTTGACCAGTGTGTTGCATATGCAAAGGAAGAACTGAGATATGACGATATAGTTGACATAGTCGGCATTGCAGACAAGCGCATATTATTTCCGATTGTGGATTTTATTGCGGAGTACAATGCAGGCGGTGCACTTTCGGCAGTTGATGATTTTTTGAAAAAAGGCAAGGAAGCTGCCAATTTTATTGAGGAATTGGTTTTTCACTTCAGGGCATTGATGCTTTGCAAATCAATGGAAAATCCCGGCGAATTGCTTGAAAAAAGTGCCGAGTTGATTGAAAAATACAAGCAGCAATCGGCAAAATTCGGTTTGGATAGAATTATATATATAATCGAAACTTTGGGCGAGTATCTGTTTCAGGCGAAAAGACTTTCAACCCCCAAGGTTGCAGTAGAAATGGCAGTTGTGAGTGTCTGCTCGAAGGGTAATTCAAAGGATATTGACGAGCTTTTGCTTAGGGTCGAAAGTCTTGAAAAGGAACTTGCGGCAATCAAGGAAAGTGGAGTGGCGGTAAAAAAGACTGCCTCTAAGCCAAACACTGCAAAGACGTCAGAAAATTCACAAGTTAAACCTGCCGAAGTCCATATAGACGAGGGTAAGTTGTGGACAAAATGGCGTGATGCACTGAGCGCAGTAAAAGAAGAAAGCAAGAGCCTTTATATGTATCTTTTTAACGCAAAAGCACTTTTTTACGGTGACGAGATAGAACTTGTTATTGCGAGCGATTTGGCATTTGAAAAAATCAATACTCCCGAGGGCAGAGATTATCTTGGAGGTCTTTTCTCCAAAATTCAGGGAAGCGAGCTTCGTGTAACTGTCTCGGGAAAAGAGGGCCCAAGGCAAAGAAATGACCAAAATGCATCAATACTTGATATAGCGGCAAAAAAAGACTTACTTGGCGACAAAATGACAATTGTCGAGGATTAAAACGAAAGGATTTGATAGTTATGGCAAAAGGCGGATTTCCAAGAGGTATGGGAAATATGGGCGGCATGGGTGCCGGAAATATGAATCAGATGCTTAAGCAGGCAAAAAAAATGCAGGAGCAGATGATGAAGATGCAGGAAGAGATGGAAGAAAAGGTTTACGAAGCCACTGCAGGCGGCGGAGCGGTGTCTGTTAAAGTAAGCGGCAAAAAAGAGCTTCGTGAGATAAACATAACTCCCGAGGTTGTGGACCCTGAGGATGTTGAAATGCTTCAGGATTTGATAATAGCCGCAGTAAACGAAGCTATGCGCAAGGCTGACGAAAGTTCTGCTGACGAAATGAGCAGACTTACCGGCGGTCTTAATATTCCCGGTTTGTTTTAAATAAAAGGGCACTGTATAACAGTGCCTTGATTTATGATTTTTTTAAGAGAGGAATTTTACATATGAAAAATTTTAATCCAATGCTTTTTACAGACCTTAAAAGCTACAGCGGACAACAATTTCTCAAGGATATAATCGCCGGAATAATTGTTGCCATCATTGCACTTCCGCTTTCGATTGCACTTGCAATTGCGTCGGGTGTTACCCCCGAGATGGGTATTTATACAGCTGTTATTGCTGGTCTTGTTACAGCAATATTCGGTGGAAGCAGTGTCCAGATTTCGGGACCTACGGCGGCATTTGCAACCATTGTTGCAGGAATTGTGGCAAAATACGGGTTTGAGGGTATGGCGCTTGCAACAGTTATGGCAGGTATAATCCTTATTGTTATGGGTGCGTTTAAGCTAGGCAATCTTATAAGATTTATTCCGTTTACCATAACAACCGGCTTTACAGCGGGTATCGCAGTAACTTTGGTGGTGGGTCAGCTTAAGGATTTTTTTGGTGTGACCTATGCAAATGGTGAAGCGCCTATTGAAACCATCGAAAAGCTGTTGACTTTTGCAGAAAATTTTTCGACTGTAAATATTCAGGCAATAATTGTCGGCTTGGTGTGCCTTGCTGTTCTTACTGTATGGCCCAAAATCTATGACAAAATCCCTGCATCGCTTATTGCTGTTGCGGTTGGCATTGCGATGGTACAGGGCTTTGATATGAAAGTGAATACAATAGGTGATTTGTATTCGGTGGGACGTTCGTTGCCGACTCTTAAACTGCCGGTTTTCAGCCTTTCGTCAA
Source organism: Clostridia bacterium (assembly GCA_045578305.1). GTDB lineage: Bacteria > Bacillota > Clostridia > Monoglobales > Monoglobaceae > SIG440. Next base: position 7,384 of record JAZNKA010000009.1, read on the forward strand.
TTATAGAGGTATTTCCGGATGCAATTACAATTGCAATCCTTGCCGGTATTGAATCGCTTCTTTCATGTGTGGTTGCCGATGGAATGGTGGGAAAAAAGCATCGTTCAAATACCGAACTTAGCGCACAGGGACTTGGCAATATTGCATCGGCGCTGTTTGGCGGTATTCCTGCAACGGGTGCGATTGCAAGAACTGCTGCAAACATCAAAAATGGTGGAAGAACACCGGTTTCGGCAATTGTTCATTCGCTTGTACTTTTGCTGGTGCTTGCAATTTTGATGCCGTATGCATCATATATACCGATGCCTGCGATTGCCGCAATTCTTATTAGCGTTGCACATAATATGTGTCAGTGGAGGCAGTTTGTTCATCTTAGCAAGACCTCGCCCAAAAGCGATATTCTGGTGCTTGTAACGACATTTGTGCTTACCGTTGTATTTGATCTTGTTGTTGCAATTGAGGTTGGAATTATTCTTGCCTGCATTTTGTTTATGAAACGAATGAGCGACGAATCTGAAATAAAAGGCTGGAAGTATATAAAAGACGAAACAGACCCCGACACTTTGGAACTTAAGGAAATTTCGAAGCATATACGAGTATATGAAATTTGCGGTCCGATGTTTTTTGCCGCAACAGGAGAATTTGCAAAGGTTGAACCCAAAGAGTATACCAAGTGCATTATCTTCAGAATGCGCAGCGTACCCTCGATTGATGCTGATGCAATCAAGGTTTTGCGCGAAATGGTAGAAAAATTCAGCAATATGGGAATAACAGTTGTATTTTCACATCTAAACGAGCAACCTATGCGTGCAATGAAGAAGTCGGGACTTTTTGATATTGTAGGTGCTGAAAATATCTGCTCGAATATCGACGAAGCAATAAACCGTGCAGAGGTTTTAGGGGAATAACGATGGACTCAAGCGAATTTGATGTTTTGGTTACCGTTACAGGTTTTTGGCATTATCCAAATGCCAGGAGACTTCTTGAAGGCGAAAAGATTATTTTGAGAAAAGAGCCTCAAAACGAGTATGATTCGTCTGCGATCGCGGTGTTTTTGCCCGAAGGAAAAATCGGTTATATTGCAAACAACAGGGAAACCATACGGACCGGCACAATAAGCGCAACCGCACTTTGTGAATTGATGAAAGACTCTGCACAGGCAGAAGTCCTCGAGGGTACATATCACGATGCTGTCTGCAAAGTTGAGGGGATGTTTGATGTTGACAAAATGACTCTCAGGGCATTCGGATATTATGATGAGGGCGAGTATGAAAGCGCCCTAAAGCTTTTCCTCAAACTTGGTGAAAAGTATAATACCGTATTTTTGATGCAGTATATTGCAGATTGCCTGATAAAGCTGTCAAAGTTTGATGAAGCGTTACCCATTTTGGAAGAAATTATTAAAAAAGAGCCGGCAAGCAATCCTGTACTTATGATGTATGCAACAGTGCTTGAAAAGCTTGACAGATATAGCGAGGCGCTTGAATACTATGAAGAAATACTGGAGAAAATCGATAACAAAGAGGTAGAAAAAGCTCTTAACAGGTGTAGAGATAAGATGAACTAAAAAATGGCGGTGATTATCACCGCCATTTTGCTTTAGTTTTCGTACAATCTGTGAGCTTTGGTATACAGAAAAAGAAGAACACAAATTGAAATTAGAAATTCGGGCACCATATAGGTGGATTGATATATCAGCGAGTACAGCCAGGGATTTTGACCATCAGGCGCGTATTCAGCAAACAGCACTGCTCCGCTTATCAAAGAACTTATAAATCTGCAGCCAACGCCCAAAAAAGTGCCGATTGCTATGTTAAGGGTTGAGTTTTTGAAAAATCCTGCAATTCCCAAAAGACCGAATGCAAGTATGTAGTCAAGCAAGAGTGATGCAGGATGATACAGCACCCCTGAAATAAGCGCTGACAAAACACCATAAATAATGCCGGCGATGATTCCGACAATGGGCCCCCGTTTTTGAGCGATGAAAAGGAGTGGTATCATTGTCAGTGCGACCGAGCCTCCCTGAGGCATTTCCAGCACCTTGATAAAGCTGCAGACCACTGCCATTGCTACACTTACTGCAATTTCTGTCATTTTTTTTGTTTTACTCATTTTAAACAATCCTTTCTTTTGTTTGATTGAATAAAGAGCCTAAAAAGTCTGTTTTAACAAGAAAAGCATATCCGTATGGATATGCTAAAAAATCATGTCAAAAGACAGTTCCCTCCGTTGGCATTATCCAAATCAGGTTTTCAGGGTCGAAGCCAATCTTCCTCTCAGCCCGAGCGTGCGAGCTCCCCTTCTATTAAATTCTTTTAATTGTACATCTTTTACGTTAAAAAGTCAATAGGTTTTTTGAAAAAATATGTTAAAAAATAGACATAGTTTTTAAGGAGGAATAAGGGGTTTATTCATTGACATTAACTGGATTTTATGGTATATTATGCTTGTGATTTTTTGATATTTTTTTAGGCGAACTAGCCCCAAAACAACAAAAGTATTAAGGAGAATGTGTTTTATGATAAAAGCGGATAAAACTGTCATTAACGAAACAAAATATATAGCATATTCGCTTGTTTTAATGAGCGTTATTATGCAATCGGTATTTTTGATTTTGGGAAGATGGAATTATACTGTTTTGCTTGGAAATCTTTTGACAGATGCAGTAATGCTTGCTAATTTTTTTCTTATGGGTCTTGGAATACAAAAAGCACTTCAGAAAGGCGAAGAAAATGTTAAAAATATTATGAAAGTGTCACATTCACTTCGAACACTTATGATATTTGCGGTAGTCGTTATTGGTGTAGCTTTTCCGGTGTTTAATACCGTCTCTGTGATTATTCCTGTGTTCTTTCCCAGGATTGCAATATTTTTTAAACCTTTGATACAAAGCAAATTAAAGAAATCGGGTGAATAGATATGGCAGCAAACCGAAAATTTAAAGCATTAGATGCTTTTTATATCGTTTTTATGATAATTCCTGTTTTGGCGGTTATTTTATTAAAAATTTTTACAGCACCAAGCACTGAAGGGATTTCGATAAGAGGTGCTATGATTTTTTTTGAAATAAATCTGCCGTTTCAAAAGCTTCTCATCACAGAGTCTCAGCTAAACTCATGGGCAGTTATGTTATCAGTCTTTTTCCTGTGCCTTTATATGACTCATGGAATAAAGATGGGAGCTGTTTTAAAACGCCATCATTTTGCCGAAATTATCGTCGAAAAGCTACAGACAATGGTTACGGCAAATATGGGTGAATATTTTTCGGGGTTTGCTCCGTTTGTGGCGGCAATTTTATTGCTTTCAGCTTTTTCAAGCCTGATTACTCTTTTTGGACTTTATGCACCTACATCTGATTTAAATGTAGTTGCCGGGTGGGCAGTTCTGGTTTTTATTCTTATAACCTACTACAAATTTAAGTGTGGACCTGTCCAATATATAAAAAGTTTTGCCAATCCGCCGCTTATGGCTCCGCTGAACATTATCAGTGAAATTGCAACTCCTATATCGATGGCGTTTCGTCATTATGGCAATGTATTGTCAGGTTCGGTTATTTCGGTCTTGGTTGCATTTGGTCTTCAAAGTTTGTCCAAAATTATTTTTGGATTTTTGCCGGGATTTTTTGGGGATTTTCCCTTTTTGCAAATTGGTATTCCTGCTGTGCTGTCAATATATTTTGATGTATTCAGCGGTTGTCTTCAGGCATACATCTTTGCAATGCTTACAATGCTTTATATTTCAGGGGGATTCCCTGCTGAATTATATGAGAAAAAAATACAAGGAGGAAACTAATTATGTTGGAAATCGCAATCGGAATTATTTTGGGGTGCTGTGCACTTGGAGCAGGTGCTGCTATGATAGCAGGTATCGGACCCGGTATCGGTGAAGGAAACGCTGTTGCTAAAGCTTGTGAAGCAATAGGCCGTCAGCCTGAAAGCAAGGGTGATGTTACTACTACTATGCTTATGGGTTGTGCTATTGCCGAAACAACAGGTCTTTATGCTCTTGTAATAGCAATCCTTTTGATTTTTGTTGCTCCGGGACTTTTTGTAGACATACTTATTTCGACAATATAAGGGAGTGAACAAAATGCAGTCTTTGGAAGTTATATCTGTAAATATGTGGCAGATTTTAATTTCTTTTTTAAATCTTATAATCCTTTTTCTGCTTGTAAAGAAATTTTTATTTGGGCCTGTCAATAATATGCTTGCAAAAAGGCAGTCCGAGCTTGACGAAAGATATAGTGCAGCAGACGAGGCAAATCGTATGGCTGCCGAAACGCGCGATGAGTGGAACAAAAAAATGCTTTCGGTTAAAGAGGACAGTGACAATATACTTAAAAAAGCTGTTGACACAGCCAACAATCGCAGCAGTAAAATCCTTTCGGATGCTGAAGAAAAAGCGGAAAACATCATAAGTCAGGCAAAAGAGCAGGCTCAGCTTGAACTTGAAAAGGCGGAGGATGTAATCAAAGAAAAGATAGTTGAAAATTCGATTGCCTTGGCTGACAAGATTTTGGAGCGCGAGGTAAACTCGGACGACCATCACAACTTGATAAATTCTTTTATTGAAAAGCTTGGTGATAATGATGCAAATGAGTAAAAGTTATGCAAAGGCTTTGTTTGATTTGGGGACAGAAAAAAACTGCAGCGAAAAGTACCTTAAGGAACTTGAACTTGCAGGTGAGGTTTTGTCAAAAAATCCTGACTATATAACATTTTTGTCTTCGCTTGGCATTCCGTTGGAAGAAAGGCTTGAAAGTCTGGATAAGGCGTTTTCAAAGGGATTTTCTGAGGAAATTGTTTCGTTTTTTAAGCTTCTTTGCGAAAAAAGACATATTGGCTTTCTGCATGAATGTATACTTGACTACAAAGCTATATTTGATACTGTAAACAGAATCAAAACTGCTAGAGTCGTGAGTGCATTTGAACTTTCTGAAAATGAAAAAACGGCACTTAAAGAAAAGCTGGAGCAAATCAGCAAAAGCAAGATAATTCTTGAATGTATTATTGACAAGTCGGTTGTGGGAGGAATTTCTGTTGAACTGGATGGATCTTTGATAAACTGGACAATCAGCCGACGCCTTAAGGAAATAAAGGAAGTGATAAATAAATGAGTACAAGAGCCGAGGAAATAAGCAATATAATTAAAGAACAACTGAAGAACTATAACTCGCGTATCGAAATGAAAGAAACCGGAAATGTAATTCTTGTTGGTGACGGAATTGCAAGGGTATATGGCCTGCGTTCGTGTATGGCAGGGGAACTTTTGGAGTTTGAAGACGGCAGCTTTGGCATGGCGCAAAACCTGGAAGACGAGACAGTATCGGTTGCGTTGCTTTCGGACACAAACAATATCAAAGAGGGTACAACAGTAAACCGTACAGGCAGAGTTGTGTCTGTACCTGTCGGCGAGGCTATGCTTGGCAGAGTTGTGGACGCTTTGGGAAATCCGATTGACGACAAAGGACCCATTGCTGCAACCGAGACCCGACCGATTGAGTCAGAGGCTCCTGGTATAATTGAAAGAAAAAGTGTTTCAGTTCCGCTTCAGACAGGAATAAAGGCAATTGACAGTATGATACCTATCGGCAGAGGTCAGCGCGAGCTTATTATAGGCGACAGACAAACCGGTAAAACCGAAATTGCACTTGATACAATCATAAATCAAAAGAATTCAAATGTTATTTGTATCTATGTTGCAATAGGACAGAAGAATACTACTGTTGTAAGACTTGCAAATGAACTTAAAAGAGCAGGCGCTATGTCTTACACCGTTATAGTTTCGGCATCTGCATCCGAGTCGGCTCCGCTTCAGTATGTAGCACCGTATTCGGGGTGTGCTATGGCGGAATACTTCCGCGAACAAGGCAAGGATGTTTTGATTATCTATGATGATTTGTCAAAGCATGCGATTGCTTATCGTGCGTTGTCGCTTCTTATCAGACGCCCACCGGGCAGAGAAGCATATCCCGGTGATGTTTTTTATCTTCATTCAAGACTTTTGGAGCGTGCGGCGTGTGTTGCACCTGAATATGGTGGTGGCTCCATTACAGCACTGCCTATTATAGAAACTCAGGGCGGCGATGTGTCGGCGTATATTCCAACAAATGTAATTTCGATTACAGACGGACAGATATTTTTGGAAACTGACCTTTTCCATGCAGGAATTATGCCTGCTATCAACCCTGGCATATCGGTCAGTCGTGTTGGTGGCGCTGCGCAGATTAAGGCTATGAAAAAGGTTTCTGGCGAGCTTAAGCTGCTTTATGCTCAGTATCGTGAGCTTCAGTCTTTTGCTCAGTTTGGAAGTGACCTTGACAAAGATACAAAAGCTCGTCTTGCGCTTGGAGAAAGAATTGTGGAGGTTCTCAAACAGGACCGCAATTCTCCTGTCCGTGCAGGCTGTCAGGTGGCGATAGTGTATGCGGTAACAAAAGGATATTTGAATGATGTTCCAATTAAAGGCGTAAAGGAATATGAAGCACGCCTGTTTGAACTGCTTGAAAACAAATACAGCTCTTTGCTTGAACGCTTTGAAGCAAACTTCTGTGAAGACGAGGATATAGAGACTCTCAAAGCGGCTCTTGATGAGATGAAGGAGTGATTTTGTGGCTACAGATACAAAAAGGCTTAAAAGCAGAATCCGAAGTATAGATTCTACCCTGCATCTTGCAAAGGCTATGGAACTTGTTGCCTCGACAAAAATTCGCGGAGCATCCGAGCTTATGAACAAAAACCGTCAATACACATTGACTCTTGAAGATATGATTAAAGGTCTTGCAGGTGTTCCCGAGTGCAAAAAAAGTGTTTATATGCAAACGAATAATGGTGGCAAAGTGTGCTCTGTTGTAATTGCCGGGGACAGAGGTCTTGCAGGCGGTTATAATATGAATGTATTTAGGCTTGTGGATTCAACTATGTCAGAAGAACTGTTTCCTATCGGCAAAAGAGCTTGCGAAAAGTATCAAAGGGATATTCTGAAAGTCGAAGACTTTGATTATAAAGAGGCATATAAGTTGGCAAAAGAAATTTGTGATGGGTTTAAATCAGGAAAATATGAGAAAATCCAGATTGTTTCGACGAAGTATGTTTCTATGATGACACAAAACCCCGAAGTACAGCAGATTTTGCCTGTAGAAATATCAGAAGATAAGAAAAATGTCAGTATTATTTATGAGCCGGATGAAATCACAGTTCTTGACGCTTTGGTTGAAAAGTATGTTGCTGCAAAATTGCTTGTGGCTGCTCGGGAAAGCTTTGTCTGCGAACTGGTTGCTCGCAGACTTGCAATGGATTCAGCAAGCAAAAATGCGTCTGAGATGATAGAAGCGTTAACGCTTGAATACAACCGAGCAAGACAGGGTGCAATTACTCAGGAAATAACAGAGATAATAGCCGGCAGTGGCATTTAGAGGAGGTAAAAGATATGTCAGATATATCTAAGGGCGTTGTTGCGCAAGTTATGGGTCCGGTAGTTGATGTCAGATTTAAGGACAGCAAACTGCCTCAGATTCACAGCGCATTAACGATGAAGAATAAAGATAAGACCCTGACAGTAGAAGTTGCGCAGCATATTGGCGACAATATTGTCAGATGTATAGCTATGGAATCAACTGACGGACTTGCCAGAGGCACGGAGGTTGAAAACACAGGCAGACCCATAAGCGTGCCTGTCGGAAGAGAAACTCTGGGAAGAATTTTTAATGTACTTGGAAAACCGGTAGACAACAAGCCCGAGCCCGAAGGTTCTCCCCAGTGGGAGATTCATCGTCCAGCTCCGGAATATTCAGAACTTTCGACCTCTACAGAAATTCTTGAAACGGGAATCAAGGTGATTGACTTGCTGTGTCCGTATTCAAAGGGTGGTAAAATCGGTTTGTTCGGTGGTGCCGGAGTAGGTAAAACAGTTCTTATTATGGAACTTATAAACAATGTTGCCAAAGAACATGGGGGACTTTCGGTGTTTACCGGTGTAGGCGAGCGTACCCGCGAGGGTAACGACCTTTATACCGAAATGCAGGAGTCGGGAGTTCTTAAGAACACCGCGTTGGTTTATGGTCAGATGAACGAGCCACCCGGTGCCAGAATGAGGGTAGGACTTTCGGGACTTACTATGGCAGAATACTTCCGTGAAGAAGAGGGACAGGATGTACTTCTTTTCATAGACAATATATTCAGATTTACACAGGCAGGGTCCGAGGTTTCGGCACTTCTTGGCAGAATGCCGTCTGCGGTTGGTTATCAGCCCACCCTGGCAAACGAAATGGGTATGCTTCAGGAGCGAATTACATCAACAAAAAAAGGTTCAATAACATCTATTCAGGCGGTTTATGTTCCTGCGGATGACCTTACAGACCCGGCGCCTGCGACCACTTTTGCACATCTTGACGCAACAACAGTTTTGTCGCGTGATATTGCCTCACAGGGTATATATCCGGCAGTGGACCCGCTTGAGTCATCAAGCCGTATACTTTCGGCTGATATACTTGGGGAAGAGCATTACAACACGGCACGCGAAG
>JAZNKA010000010.1:0-13186 GCA_045578305.1 Clostridia bacterium
TTTTCATTACGCAATCGTTTCGGATACTCAATATATATTGAGTGCCTCACTAAAAACGGCGGATGGAAAAGGGAACTTAAATCCGCCGTTTTTTTGCTAATTCAAAAATTTTTGCAAACATCTGCTTTCAAGCCTTTTCTATGGCGGGTTTTCCTGTTGTCCGTCTTTGAGGGTTTTTTATCACCTTATTTATAACGATTGGAGATTGTTTGTGAGAATTTTCTAAAATAGCGAAAAATGCCTTGCGATCAATTTCTTCTGCAGGCAAGGCATTTTAGCGAGAGCACACGCTAAGTGCGTGTATTCGAGCGTTCGTTATTTTGGGAAAGGCGAGCAATTACAAGCTCCTGAGTTATAAATCGGTGCGGCAAGGGGTGCAGGGGACCTTGCTGATGAGGTCCCCTGCAAATAAAAATAATAGTTGTATTTTTATTAAATAAGTGATATAATAATTTTGCGACGCAATTGAATAAAAGACACCATTTTCAGGCGAGAATGTGTTTATACCTTTTGGTAAAAACGCAGACTCTTTATTTCTCGTCTGGAGTTATTGAATTGCGTCGCGGCAATTGAGTCATGCGTTTTTCATGCGTGGCTTCTGCCACGCATTTTTTATTATAAAGGAGAATTCTTATGATAGGCTTATCAAACTCGTCGTTTTACGAATCAACCGAAGCCCTTGACAACAAGTATTTGTCTAATTTGTCCCCCTATTTTTTGGAAGACGAAAAGGTTTTTAAAAGCTTTAAAAACTTCAGCCATTTTGCTCACTTTACCAACAAGCGAATAATTTTTACATACTGCCCCAACAGCGCTCTGAGTCCTTCGCACTTCGAAATCGAATTTTTGCCATACCGAAACATACAGCGTTTTTCGGCTCTTTTTGATGATAAGCTTTCGCATTACAGTATCGAACTGACAGTTTTCGATATCCCTTGCTTAAACTTTATTCTGCCCGACAAAGCTACCGCAGCAAATCTTGCGAAAGCTATCAGCGAACTTTCTTCATAATAAAGAAAACCGCAAAAATTTGCGGTTTTCTGCATTATTAGAATTTTAAAACTTTAACGATCTGCGCATTTTATCAAAGCCTGTTGATATCTTCATCAGCTGCAATCAAATAGTATATTATAATCTTTACCGCCGTAAAGAATTCGTCAAGGACAATCATTTCGTCGCATTGGTGTGGTCCGCCGTGACCAGCGGGCATTTCAAAAGCAAGAGGAGCGCTGTCTGTTGTTTTTGCATATGTGCCTATTGAAAAGGCGTTTTTAAGATATCGAGCATAAGTTCCTCCGCCCATTCTGAAGCCCTTTCTGTCAAAGCCTGTTACTGCAAAAAAAGCTTCTTCAAAAAGTGCGGGGATTTTGCTGCTTTCGTCAATCGAAAATCCGGGCTTGTTTTCTTTAATTTCCATACCCCAGTCAAGCTCTTTCAGGGCATTTTCGGTACGTTTAAGCAAATCTCCCGAATCCAGCGCACTGCTGTATCTCATATCAAATGACAACCAAAGCTTGCCGCCCTGCATCTTTACCATTCCGTTTGCAAATGTAAGCCTTCCAAACAAATCATCGCAAAAATCAATGCCAAGCGAAGTCCCGAACGGACACGAAAGGATATGCGCTGCATTCTTCATCACTTTTCGGTCATTTTCGGTAAGTTCCTCGACACTTGACAAAAAGTTTGCCAGCACATACGCCGCATTGAGCGAATTTTCGGGCATACTTGCGTGCTTTGCAACTCCCTTGCCCACGAGGACAATAAACTCATCTTCTTCCCTTTTTGCGATATTTTCTTCATTATTCAGTTTCTCATCAATTTCTACACTCAGCTTGTCTGTTTTTTTAATCTTTACCTCTGCTTTGTCAAGAACAACATTAAACGCCTCGCCGCCGCAAAAATCAACTATATCCAAGAGCTTTGCATTGCTTTTTGCGTACATCTGGCATATGCCCTTTTCGCCGATTCCACACGGAAAGTTTGCGTCAGGAATAAGTGAAATGTCCGGCATCGACTGATTTTTTGCAAAAGCTTCAATGTCCTTCATTCCCGACTCTTCATTCGAGCCAATAAAAAGCTGCAGGCGACTTTTGATGGGGATATTATACTTTTTGACAATTTCCATCGCACAAAGGCTTGCCATAATCCCCGACTTGTTGTCCTGAACACCTCTGCCAATAAGCACTCCGTCTTTTACAATCGGGTCAAAAGGCTGAGTAAAAATCCAGCCCTCGCCTGCCGGCACAACATCGCTGTGTGCAAAAAGACCGATTGTTTTTTCGCCTTTTCCCCATTCGACAAGCGAATATCCGTCATCCCAATAAATTTCTGCATCATAGCCGCGCTTTTCAAACATTTTGGTACATTCTTCAAGCTCTTTTGCGCAAGCCTCGCCATATGGTGTGTTTTCTTTCGCCTCGCCTTTTATGGCAGGGATTTTGCAAAGTCTTATCCATTCGCTGATTATTTCTTCCTTGTTTTCCTTTATCCACTCATCTATAACTGCATCGTATTTTTTATTCATCTTATTTTATACTCCTTTGGGGCTCAAATATTTTTTCAATTCGATTGGCATTATCTGCGACATTATTATATACCATATCAAAATAAATATTAATATCTTCACTTTCAGCAGTCTGGTCCTTATAATTGTGCACCTCGCCATCCGCCGTTTTGAAAAGGCTGAACGCCGTCAAAACCGGTGCCTTGTCCCGCAAAGAAAGAAGATGCTCATAATACACCGAAAGCGGCATATCCGCGAGGTCAAGCACCGACGGCACCAAAAACGGCATTGAAAGCGTCTGCGGGACTGTCTTTTCGCCCATATCAAAATTGCTCCAAATGACATAAGGTGTAGACCGCAGCGCAAAAGTAACATCAAGACTTGAGCTGTCCACCATTTCGGTCGCAAAAGACGGAGCGTGGTCGCCAACCATACAGATTATCACATCGCGGTCGCTTTTTTCAAAATATTCGGTCAGTTTTTTAAATGCCTCGTCAGACTTCTTGACGCAAGACATAAATTCGTTCAAGAGCGGGGTATGCTCGCCAAAATCGGTAAGTGAATGTACCGTATCCAAACTTTCGTCATTTATATCCCAACCGCCGTGATTTTGTATGGTCAGCATATACTGAAATCTTGGCCCGTCGCCCATTTTTTCGTAGTCCTCGAGCATCTTTTCAAAGCAAAACTCATCGGTTGCATATGGCCTTTCGCCATAATGCAGTGCAGTCCCGAATTCTTCGCGAAAAAGCACGCTGTCAAAACCAAGCTTTGGATAAACTATCCCACGCTCGTAATTAAGCGCCTCGGCGCAATGTGCACCCCAAGTCGAATATCCCAACTTTTTTGCATAGTTTACGATACTGTTGGCATTGTCAAAATTAAGATAGTTAAACGGTGTAATCGCGGGCATAAGCTGGAGCGAATTTGAAGTAAGGAGCTCGTACTCGCTTTTGTTTGTGCCGCCGCCCGTACCTGCAACAACCGCCCTGCCCTTTAATTTCTGGCTGTCAATAAACGGCATAACCTCGATATCGGTTTTTATGTCAATCAAATCCCGCATATCATAAAAAGTTTCGTTTAAAATCAGGATTACATCAGGTGTCTTTTCGCTTGTCTCGCTCGCAGGCGCATTTTCCGCCAATTGGGACAGCTTTTCTTCGGAATATCCCTCGGGTCTATCAATCATATTTACCGAATTCTGAAAAACCTCTATCGAGCTTGCGGCATATCCGTATTTGTAATACGAATCCTCCCACGACCAAACAAATGTGTTTCGCGGTTTTATGGGATTTTCGGCAAAGTAAACTATGTTCATAAATAAAATGCAAAAAAGGACCATACAAGCATTTTTAAGTGCCGTATTTTTGAGGTTTCGTTTTATCTTCTTTTCACGTTTGAAAAGCTCGATTGTCACCGCAATCTGTAGAGCAAAAAACACAAGTATCCCAAGCACAAAAGCATTAAACGGAAAGCTGTAACTGTCGATTACCGAAAGAGTTGTTCCCAGATTGTGTATATCCTGCGTCGAAATCGGCGAGTTGCGGAAAACAAGCGTGTAGTAATTTGCAATTCCAAGCACCGTAAGAGGTATCCCTGTCAAAAGTGATGCAATCCATCTGCGTCTGACAATCAGATAAACCACAGACTGAAGAACAAAAACCGTCAGTATGTTCAGGATAGTATAAAAAACACCATTTAAAAACGGATTTTTGTTGCCAAGCTCAAGACAATAATAAACAAGTGCTGAATGAAGAAGGGAATACAAAATCACCTTAGTGCCGTTTTCGTTCTCTGTTATTTTGTTTTTAAGCTTTTTAAACCATACACCAATCATAAAAATCACCAATTATTATATTTTGACTCCAAAAATGGCTGCAGTATTAAGTGCAGCCACTATCTTATTTATGGTATGTCTTTCCGTCAATAATGGTAAACCCACGATAAATCTGCTCGGCAAGGATTACCCTCATCAACATATGAGGAAAGGTCATTTTCGAGAAGCTGAGTTTAAGCGATGCAAGCGCCTTTATCTCGTCCGAAAGGCCCATTGAGCCGCCAATTATAAAAACAATATGGCTGGTCCCGCCTGTTGCTGTCTCCGAAATCAAGTCCGCCAATTCCTCGGACGACATCTGCTTTCCCTCGACACAAAGTGCAATCACCTTTGCTCCCTTTGGAATTTTAGCACGAATTCTTTCGCCCTCGCGGCCAAGGACAAGATTTTTTTCGGCATCCGTGGAATTGTCGGGAGTTTTTTCGTCTTTGACCTCAATTACTTCAAAACGGCAGTACGCCGACAAACGCTTTGCATACTCCAAGACGGCCGCTTTATAAAATTCCTCTTTTATCTTGCCAACGGCAATAACTGTAACACTAATCATTATACCTGAAAATAATATCCAACCCCGCGCTTGGTCATAATAACCTTTGGCTCTGACGGGTCGTCCTCCACTTTTTCGCGAAGTCTGCGCACCGTAACATCCACAGTCCTGACATCGCCATAATATTCATAATCCCACACGCTTTCAAGCAAATTCTGCCTCGAAAAAACCTTGCCGGGTCTGCTTGCCAAAAACTTTATGAGGTCAAATTCTCTTATTGTAAGGTCAATAAGCTCGCCGTTTTTGTAAAGCTCGTACCTGTTGAAGTCAAGAACAAATTCACCGATACGAAGTTCTTCTTCGGCTTTTTTCTGATTTTCTTCGACAGTTGTTTCGCTTCTTCGCATGTTTGCCTTTACCCTGGCCATAAGCTCTCTTATGCTGAATGGCTTTGTGATATAGTCATCCGCGCCAAGTTCAAGTCCCAGAACCTTGTCAAGCTCTTCCTCTCTTGCAGTAAGCATCAAAATCGGCACCGACGACTTTTCGCGGATTTTTTTACATACCGAAAATCCATCAAGCTTGGGCAGCATAACGTCCAGAAGTATAAGGTCGGGCTGGACAGTCAAAGCTTTGTTTACTGCCTCTTCGCCGTCATATGCCTCAAAAACGCTGTAGCCCTCTTTTTGTAAGTTTATTTTAAGTATCTCTACAATCGGTCGCTCGTCATCTACAACCAAAACCTTTTTTTCCATTTGTCCCGGGTCCCTCCCCCCATTTAATAGCTTATATACTTAAGCGGGTCAACATACTGCCCGTTTTTTCTCACCTCAAAATGAAGATGAGTGCCGGTACTTCTGCCGGTACTTCCCATTTTTGCAATTATGTCGCCTTTGGCAACACGGTCACCAACATCCACCAGAAGCGAGGCACAATGTCCGTACGCTGTCTGATAGCCGTTTTCGTGGTTTATCACAATATAATTGCCATAACCCGACATCCATCCCGAATATGTCACCAGTCCACCGTCAGCCGCCTTGATGTTTGAGTTGTAAGACCCTGCTACATCAATGCCATTGTGGTTTCGGCCCCAACGCCTGCCATAACGCGACGAAAGTGTTCCGTACGAAGGATTGATGAATTTGCCCGAGCCTGTGGTCGGCGGACGCTTTTTTGTGCCGATTTTTTCAATTTTGGCAACCGGCTCGGATATTGTCTCGCTTTCCAGAACATCTTTTTCCGTTTCGATGCCGTTTACTTTTGTTATCCTTGCAAGCACTCTGGCGCTTCCGGTTTTGCCCTCGCGCGATACCACAGTTCTTCCTTCATAAAGACTGTCGTCCTTGATTTGTTCTACCTCATAAGGCACCGGCTCGGTCAGCGAAACCGTCTGCACGCTGCGCACCGAAAGCTTTGGCACAGCTTTTTCCACTTTGATTTTCATGCCTTCTTTTATGTTGTCGGTAACAGAATCATTGATTGCCAGAAGATGTTCAACAGTTGTGCCGTATTGCTTTGCAATATCCCAAAGTGTGTCATCGTTCTTCACTGTATGCGTTGCAAGCTCGCTTGTATTGCCCGAAAGAATTTCAAGTGCCGCTTCGGGCGTTTTAAGAAGAGCAATATGCACAAATGCGGTGTCGGTCTCCACTTCCTCGCAAAAATCAACAATCATATCATCGGTTATGTTTTCGTTTGTATACTTTTGCTTGTACTTTGACAAAACCCACTCTGCTGCGCTCTCATCAGATACACCAAACAAGACTTCGCCGTCAACTGCCACGGTGCACGCCTCTACCATTGTGTCAATGTTAGAAAGAAGCTGCTTTTCAAGGTCTTTTCCTGTTGCAAGGTCTTTCTCCGAGACTATTCGCCTTACAAAAACAGGCTCTTTTTCGTAAACATAATCCTTGCCAAAATATTCGCTTAAGTCTGCTTTGACATCATCGATTGCTGTATATACTATGCTTTTGTCGGTCACAAGACCGATATTTTCGCCGTCTACAATAACCTCGTATCCAAAACTCCAGTTAAGAAGATTTGACACCGCACAAATCAATGCAACCGCCGCAAGGGTCGCAACCCCGCTTGCAATTTTTATTTTAAACTCGTTCCAAAGCGAAACAACCGAGTTCATATATGAGGTTTTTAAAATCTCCGCAACTTTTGACATGGTTTTTTTGTATATAAAAGATGCCCTTTTCTTTTGCAAATCAAATGCCTTTTTTGCAAAAGACTGACTTTTGATTTTTTCTTTATTGTCAGCTCTGCCGCTCAAAAAACCACCCTTTCCAAAATCTTTTTTACTATCCTATCAAAAAATATTTAACTCAATATAAATTAATTGTTACAATTTTGTTACATACACAATCATTTTACAACATTTCTTCTAAAAAATCAAGGGTTTTTAGTCGTTTGTTTTGACTTTTCAAGTCTTGACATCAATTTGATATAATGTTATACTTACAAAACGAATAATACTTGTCGGAGCAGCTTCGGCAACTTAATACGAAAGGACCAGGCTATGCAATTTCTGTACGATACCCACGCCCACCTTGACGACGAGATGTTTGATGCTGACCGCGAAGCGGTAATAGAAAAAATCAAAGCATCAGGAGTTGGGCTTGTAAACAACATAGGCTCGTGTATGGAATCGTCTCGCGCAAGCATAGAGCTTTCAGAAAAATACGACTTTATCCGTGCCACCGTCGGCGTGCATCCAAGCGAAACAAAGAATCTGACCATGTCAGATATTGACGAACTCAGGCAAATGGCAAAACACCCCAAAGTGGTTGCAATAGGCGAAATAGGACTTGACTATCACTATGACGATACCGACCCCGAAACGCAAAAGAAGTGGTTTGAAATCCAACTGGATTTGGCAAAAGAGCTTGACATGCCTGTTGTAATACATGACCGCGAATCAAAGGGCGAGTGTCTTGCCATGCTCAAGCAGAAAGGTATCAAAAAAGGCGTTGTTCATTGTTTTTCGGGGAGTGCCGAAACAGCAAAGGAAATTCTTGATATGGGTCTTAACATCTCTTTCACCGGTGTTTTGACATTCAAAAACGCAAAGCGTGCAATCGAGGCACTTAAAGTCATTCCTCTTGACCGCCTTTTTGTCGAAACCGATTGCCCATATATGGCGCCCGAGCCGCATCGGGGAAGTCGAAACGACAGCAGCCTTCTCTGCCACATAGCCGAAAAAGTTGCCGAAATCAAAGGCATCCCTTATGATGAAGTTGTACGGATTACGACCGAAAATGCAATGAAATTTTTTAATGTGCGATAAATAAAATAAAAGCAAAAAGGTTCCGCCAACGCGGAACCTTTTTGCCTGTGTCGCAACAACTATGTATCCATACACTTAAAAAAAAGTGCATGGCAAGCCATGCACCGAAAAATGCAAGGCTCTTGTTTGCGAGACAATTTTCTTTCCACAAAAAGGGATGCGAAAAAGTGAGCCTGCATTTTTACCAAAACGCAAAACACCCCTTAAGTGGATAACTATTAAATTGTCTCGCAAAACTATTATATCACTAATTTTATTAAATTACAAGTATTATTTATTTTCATAAGGGGGCTTCTTCAGCAAAGCCCCCTTAACCCCCTGCCGCACCGATTTATAACTCAGGAGCTTGTAATTGCTTGTCTTTTATGAAATAACGAATGCTCGAAAACGCGAACTTATCGCGTCTCTCGCTAAAATGCCTTGCCAGCAAATGAAATCGATTGCAAGGCATTTTTCTGTTATTTCACAAAATCCTCACAAACAATCTCCAATCGTCATAAATAAGGTGAATAAAAACTTTGAAGGAAGCCGCGTTTAGGGCAGCACCCCATAAATTATACTTATTTCTTATTACTGCTTTCTTTTCTTATTTTGGGAATAAACATCCTTGCAATCTTACCCTTTCCACGGGTTTTGACATAAAAAAACCCAATAAAGCTGAACACAACCGCGCCTATAAAGTTGACAAACAAATCCTTCATTGTGTCATAAAGACCTATGTCAAGGTAGCCGTCGATTTCCAGTTCCGCTCCGTTTACAGCCGTTGTTGTTATATGCTGCACAGCCATCGGGTCTTTTGTCCCGTCACCCAACAGAGTCGAGGTAAAGCTTTTTACAATATAATCTTTTTGCATATCGCTGTCAAAAAATATATCGCAGAAAAATTCAAAAAACTCCCACAAAACCCCTATGGTCATAGAAAAACAAAACGCTACAATTGCCAAAAACATTGGCGACATTTTAAATTTTATATTCTCGTTTCGGTTAAGTATATCACTGAGGGCAAAGCCGATTGCAGCACACAAAAATCCATTTACCGTATGCAAAATAGTGTCCCAATAAGGCACCTTGGTATAATAGTTGCCCATTTCGCCCAGGATTTCTGCCGCAAAAATGAACAAAAGAATTACAATTTCAAGTGCACTTGGAAGCTCAATCCCAAAATTCTTTTTAACAAACGACGGTGCGGTAAGCAAAACAAAAGTCAGTACGCAAAAAAACAGGTTTTCATAAACACCCGAAATATATGAATGCACCCCTGCTATAACCACCATAAGACGAAGAGCAACAAACACAACAAATGTTGCTTTTTTTTCTTTTATGGCAGTCTTATATTCTTTCAGTCGGCTTTCTTTTGGCATTTAAGCTTCCTCCTGTGCTAAATAAATATATTAATCACTATAATAACCAATTATATCATATTATCAAAATTTTTCAATAACTACCAATTTTTATGTTTTTACCGGAATAATTTTCTCGCAGCGGTCAATACTAAAAAGAAAACAAGGAGGATAATTTGTTATGGATTTTAATGCCAGCGAAACCAAAAAGAACCTGCTTCGCGCATTTGCGGGCGAAAGTCAGGCGCGAAACCGTTATACATTTGCCGCATCCCAGGCACGAAAGCAGAATCTTTATGTTGTCGAAGCACTTTTTAATTTTACCGCAGGTCAGGAAAAGGAGCATGGCGAGCTGTTTTATAATCATCTTGCCCCTGCCGCAGGCGAAAATATTACCATTGACGCAGGCTTCCCGATTGACATAAGCGACTCGATAATTTCGCTTCTTCGCTCGGCTCAGCACAACGAGTTTGAGGAATATAGCGATGTCTACAAGAATTTCGCCGAAATTGCCAAGGAAGAAGGCTTTGCTGAAATTTCGACCCTTTTTAAAAACATCGCCGATATCGAAAATACTCACAGCGAGCGTTTTGCAAAATTTGCAAAGCTTCTCGAAGAAGACCGCCTTTTTGTCTCTGACATCAAGACAAAATGGATGTGTCTCAACTGTGGCTTTGTCTATGAGGGAACGGCTGTGCCCCCTGCCTGCCCCGTATGCCGACACGACAGAGGGTACTTCATCCGTATGGAATTTGTTGAAAAGCCTTAGTCCGTACAACATCCGTTTTTTAAAACTTACCCGACCGCTTTCAGCTTGACCGAAAGCACCGTCATATCATCACGAGCCATGCCGTTTTGTTTTTTTGCGGCATGGTTCAATATTTTTTGAGCCATATTTTCGCCATCATCGCTGTTGTTTTTTACAAACTCACTGACCCAGACACTTCCGTCCTGCCGGCTTTCAATCCCGTCTGTCATCATCAAAATCCGGTCTCCGTCACGAAGTTTGGTTTTTGAAACCTCTGCCTCGGCATCGGCAATAAGTCCCACCGGCAGCGACGACGCCTTGACCGAGCGCACCCGTCCGTTGCTGCCTAAAATAAAGCTTGGCTCGGCTCCGGTTTTTATAAACTGTGCCTCACCTGTATAAAGGTCGATTATACATAAATCCAAGGTGACAAACGCCTCATCATCCGACTTCATTATCATAAGAGAATTTATTAGTCTTACTGCAATACGACTATCAAACCCTGCCTCCAGAAAGCTATCCAAAAGTTCAAGAATCGCCTCACTTTCCTTTGCCGCGCGATATCCTGTGCCCATTCCGTCGCTGATTGCGATTATAAACTTGCCGTTTTTAAGGTTAAGGAATTTAAAATTGTCCCCATTTTTTTCACAAGCGGCAGCTGTTGCATGTTCGGTTTCAACTTCAAATTTCTGAGTCTCAGAAAAAACAAGCTTTATCAAGTGCTTGTCCTCCGCCACTTCTTCGCGCACTAACGAGCCACATCCGGCATACGACTTCATTACTTTTTCAATTATCCGCCTTTGTTTAGTCTGAAATCTGGATGCTTTAAGCACAACTTCGATGCGCTTTTTGCCATTCCTGTCTTCCATAATATTTACACTTTTGGGTCTTATTCCGCTTATCTCAAGTCTTGAGCGCAGCTCCCATCCCGAGATTGCCGCTGTTCTTGTGTCCGAATCTATCCCTTCTGTAAGATTTTCCAAAATATCCGACACTCCTCCAAGCTGTTTGCCTGCAAGATGCCTGCTTTCGCACAGTCTGCTTCGCCACACCTGACGGACACGGTATATGTCAAATTGGTGGTTTATTTCGTCCACAAAAGCATTCAGGTTTATGCAACGCGCGGCAAACGAACTTCCCACATCCTCTTTTTTCGCAACTCCCTTTTCTTTCATTATTTTAAGCAGCGCAAACATTTCTTCGTATGTCGAATTAAAGCTTTGTCCCCAACAAACCCCTGACTTGCGGCAATTCTTGCACGCCTTTTCTGCTGCAATATCAAAAATTGACGCACAATCTTCGTCATTTCGCATTTTCTCTTTATCCGAAAGGCGCTCCAGAGTCTTTGTCATCGACTCAAATGCCGCGGCAGCAGCCCTGAGTCTTGCCTTTAAGTCCTCTTTAACTTTAGCGATGCTCTCGCGTTCGCCATCTTTCAAGGTGACAACCCCTTTCACCACTTCAAGCCAGGACGGAGGGAAAAATCCAAACGCAACCGCCGCCGCCATAATTTCCCACAGCGACAACACCGCCTCGGTCGCATTGTTGGTATATACGGTCATTATTCCATTTGCCAGAATAATCCCTGCAACCGCACCTCCCTTGCCGAACTTCGAAAATGCGCCTGCCAGAAATCCACAAAAACCAAACGCGCCCAGAATTGACATAAAGAAGTCGCTTCCAATGCCGCACACAATGCCAAGAACAATACCTGTCCCGGTCGAATACCCTGCCCCGCAGCTTGCCGAAACAACAAGCAACATCACCGCCGCAATCGCATTCATAACAGAGAACTCAGACCCAAGGTATATCTCCTTAAATCCCAGAAGTGCCACCAAAATCACCGAAGCAAGACTCAGTTTGGAATCTCCGTCAAGCGTTTCAAACGCAAGCTCCCGTTCTTTAATCGCCGAAACACTTTTTTCCATCATAAGCGTCCCCGACACAACCAGCGCCGCCTCGCAAAGCAGCAAAACAAAATCAAGTACCGAAAAGCCCTCTATCACAAGCATAGCCACACCGGTAACCAAAGTGCTGACGGCTGCAATCACCCCTGCCGTCACATCGGTCAGCTTGATTCCCTTTTTAAGAACAAAAAGTGCCGCAAGATACAAAAATCCTGCACATATATACCTTGCACTACCCAAGCGGTCGCAAACAAATATACTCCCCACACTTGTTGCAACAAAAACAAGAACCGCTTTAAGTGAAAGTCGCCGCTCCTGTGCAAGGTATGCCATGCCAAACGGCGCAATTCCCGGAAGGGGCATCGCCATCGCAAGAAATATTCCAATCAGGCTTGTCCTCAAATCACTTGCCGAAAGTTTTCCCCTGATTTTCCCCAGCACTTTTTTTGCCGCAGAAATATTTTTGTATGTATACGCCTTAGTTTCAGACACACACACTCCTCCTTTGTAAAATTACCAAAATTTGTAAATTTTCTTCATTATACAAGGATAAATATGCGCTAAATGTCGAAAAAGACTACCCAAAACAACATTTTAAAAAAGTTAAAGCGACGGTACGACAAAAAGCCGCCCCCGCCGCCAAAATAACAGTTTATTCCAAATTAAACCACGCACTTATTCCCGGATAATATGCCGATGCGTCAAGTTCCTCCTCAATTCGCAAAAGCCTGTTGTATTTTGCAGTTCGGTCGGTCCTTGATGGTGCACCCGTCTTTATTTGTCCCGAGTTTGTCGCAACCGCAATATCTGCAATGGTGGTATCCTCGGTTTCACCGCTTCGGTGCGATGTTACCGCCGTGTACCCTGCACGGTTTGCCTTTTCGATTGCGTCAAGTGTCTCTGTCAGTGTTCCTATCTGGTTCACCTTTATCAAAACCGAATTCGCAACACCAAGCTGTATACCTTTTTTAATTCTTTCGGTGTTGGTCACAAACAGGTCGTCGCCAACAAGCTGAACCTTGCCGCAAAGTCGTTTGGTAAGCATATCCCAGCCTTCCCAGTCTTCCTCTGC
>JAZNKA010000011.1:0-11026 GCA_045578305.1 Clostridia bacterium
CAAGGAATTTAATATTGCCGGATTGTGTAAAGGTAGCACAGCAGACTCTGACTCTGTTTGTCTGGGTTCGAATCCTAGTCCGGCAGCCAAAAAAGAACGACTATTCTGATAGAATGGTCGTTCTTTTTTGGCTTTGTGCCCGTAAGGACACAACATCATTACAAGCATAGCGTATACATCGTTTCAGGCAACGCCTGAAAATCATTTCTCTGAAATCAAACACAAAATATTTTTCTCAATATTCCCAAATAGTCTTGCTTTTTTCATCATCTGTTGATATAATACAGCCATCAGCTATTTAAGAAAGATTTGTTTTTATAGCAAATGGGGGATCTACTTATGTTAAATATCGCAATAATCGGTCTTGGCAACATTGGTAAAAGCCATATCAAAGCTATTCCAAACAGCAAAAACTGTCGTATTTGTGCCGTATGCGACTCCAACGAGGAGCTTGCAAAGCAGCAAGCCGAAGCTTTGGGTGTCCCATACTTTTTAGATTACAAAGATATTCCGGGTGGAGTCGAGCTTGATGCCGCACTTATCACTCTTCCTCACTTTTTGCACTGCGAAAGTGCTGTGTTCTTTTTGGAAAAGGGCATCCACGTATTTATGGAAAAGCCAATGGCAAACACCGTGGAAGAATGTGATAAGATGATTGCCGCAGCAAAAGCTAACAAAGTCAAGCTTGCTATTGCACATCCTCAAAGATATTGCTACGCAAACAAAATTGTTAAAGAATTTGTTGAATCCAAAAAACTTGGTGACCTCTGTATGTTTACTGAATTCCGTACAACCAATTACTTCACTCCAGACCGTCCGAAGTGGTTTTTGAATAAAAAACAAGCAGGCGGCGGAATAGTTATGAATTATGGCGCGCATGCAATTGACAAACTTTTTTATGTTCTTGGCGAAACAAAGGATGTTGAGGTTTTTGCAAGCACTGCCAACATCAAAAACGATGCCGATATCGAAGGTCACGCCCAGTTTATGATGAAGTTTCCAAGCGGTGTAACCGGTACAGTTACATTCTCGGGTTACTTTGGTTCAGGATATGATGCAATTTACTATTTCACTGATGGCGCACTCAAAGTTTCCAACACAAGTTTTCTTTATCAAATGAAAGACGGCAAATGGGAAGAAATCGATACAACACAGCCCATGGATCGTATGCTTTATCAGATTGAAGAATTCTGTAAATATGTAAACGACGAGCCTTCAATTGTTCCAGATGGTGAATTTGGACGTGATGTTATTGCTGTTATTGAGAAAGTATACAACAATTAGTTTTTTACATAAAAAAAGAACTTGCCGGAGCAAGTTCTTTTTTTATTAAACTCCTGAATATGCCGAAAATCCGCCATCAACCGGAACTGTTATACCTGTAACAAATCCTGACTTTGTTTCGTCAAGCAACCATTCAACAGTACCAAGAAGTTCTTCGGCTTTTCCAAAACGACCCATTGGTGTCGAGCGAAGAATTTTGTCTGTACGGGGTGTTGGTGTTCCGTCTTCGTTAAACAGCATGCCTTGGTTTTGCTTTGTTACAAAGAATCCCGGAGCAATGGCATTTACTCGGATGTTCTCTTTTGCAAAATGAACAGCAAGCCATTGTGTGAAGTTGCCAACCGCTGATTTTGCAGCCGAGTAAGCAGGGATTTTTGTAAGCGGACGATACGCATTCATTGACGAAATGTTAAGTACCGAGCAGCCCTCTCTTCCAACCATATCCTTCATAAAAATCTGGCTGGGAAGAAGTACACCTTTTAAGTTGAGGTCAAAAACAAAGTCAAAGCCTTTTTCGTCAATGTTAAAGAATGTAAGAAAATCCTCAACTGACTCGTCGCCTTTTTCGTACTCCTCGTGAAGAGTTGTGCATTTTGGGTTGTTGCCACCTGCACCGTTGATAAGGATATCGCACTTTCCAAAATCTTTCAAAATCTGATCATGAACTTCGCTTATATTCTCTTTGTCGAGCACATTACACTTATAAGCCTTTGCCACTCCACCATTTTTTACAATTCTGTCAGCAACAGCCATTGCTGCTTCTTCATTTAAATCAAGTACCGCTACCTTGTTGCCAAGGCTTGCAAGATGTTCGGCAAACGACGAGCACAATATTCCGCCGGCACCGGTTACTACGATGTTTTTCATATTATAAAATCTCCCTGTCTTTTTAATTTATTTGGTTTTTTCGATAGCCTCGAAAAGTCCTGCAAGATATGTAGCACCAAGAGCACGGTCAAAAAGTCCGTAACCATAGCGACCCTTTTCACCCCATATCATTCTGCCGTGATCAGGGCGTACATAACCATCAAAGCCGCTGTCCACAAGTGCTTTTGCTATGCCAAACATATCAATCGAGCCGCACTGTGTGGGATGTCCAACTTCTTCAAAACGGCGTTCGCCTGTGTATTTGATGTTTCTAAGATGAACAAAGTGAATTCGGTCAGCAAATGAATTTACCATATCAACAAGGTCATTTGCCGGATTTGCGCCAAGAGAACCTGTGCACAATGTGATACCATTGTTGGTTTCGGGAACTATATCAAGAAATCTCTTCAAATTCTCTTTGTTTGTGATAATTCTTGGAAGTCCAAAAATTCCCCAGGGCGGATCGTCCGGATGAATAGCCATATTTACATCACATTCCTTGGCAACAGGAATAACTGCCTTCAGGAATGTTTCAACATTCTTCCAAAGGCCTTCTTCGCCAAGTTCTGCATATGCATTAAGAAGTGCCTTAAGCTCGTCCTTTTTGTAGCTTGCATCCCAACCCGGAAGCGAAAGTTCGCTTGTCAGGGGGTTCATTCCAAGAACGGTATCTTCGTCATAAGCAAGAGCATTTGCTCCATCTGGCTGCTGATGCTCAAGCTCGCTGCGGAGCCAGTCAAAAACAGGCATAAAGTTGTAGCAGATACATTTTACCCCTGCCTTTGAAAGTCTGCGGATGTTCTCGCAGTAGTTTTCAATAAGCTCTGGTGCATTTTCTTTGCCGAGTTTTATATCCTCAGGCACCGGAACGCTTTCTACCACTTCAAATTTGAGGTTGTGAGCTTCTGCATCTTTTTTGATTTTTTCGATGCTTTCTTCGCTCCACACACCGCCGGGTTTAACATCATAAACCGCAGAAACAATGCCATCCATTGTCGGTATCTGAGATATTTTTTCAAGTGTTACAGGGTCGTCTTGACCATACCAACGAAATGTTAATTTCATACAAAAATCTTCCTTTCTCTTGTCTGCTTTTGCGTAAACTTCGCAACAAATTTTACTTTTTTAATGATATCACAAAAGAGTCTTGTTTTCAAGTCAAATATCACTATTTTATCAAATAAACTTTTCGTAGTCCTGAAAATATGCGCAAAGGCTTTCAGGACTGTGACTGTCGCTTGAAAGAATAAACCTCCCACCGTTTTCGCGGATATAGTCCATAATTATCGCATCAGGATAAGCGTGCTTGCGAAGCCCGCGAGTGATTGCCCCTGTATTGATTTCAAAAACCGTGTCACACTCAAGAATCTTGTCAACCGCTTTTTTTGCGGCATTTATATATCTTTTGTCTGACGAGTCAAAAAGCTTGTCGCCCTCGTTGAATTTGCTGACCAAATCAAAGTGCCCGATTATGTCGGCATTTGTTTTTGCGGCAATATCACCTATAAGGGCAAAATAATCCTCACATAGCGAGATAAAGTCTCCGCCGTAATGGTCTTTTACATTCTCGACAAAAAGTTCTTCGCTTATATCAATCGCCAGATACAAACCGTCTTTTTTTACACAATGCACCGATGCGATTACATAATCAAAGCCATCGGTCGTGTAATCCGAAAAATAATCCTGCTCGACCCCGCACAAAACCTGAATTTTGTCCTTGTACTTTTCGGCAAGGTTGCGGACTTCTGTCTGGAAATCAGCAACTTTTTCTTTTTTTATGCAATAGCTTGTATCGAAATCGGTATACGAATGGCACGCAAGGCCGAGCTTTTCCATACCCATTTCGATTGCGGCAAGCACCATTTCTTCCGGCGAATTTTTGCCGTCACAATAAGTCGTGTGTGTGTGAAAATCCTTCAAAATCATTTTGTCATTTTCTCCTGCTTTACTTTGTGGTCAATCACATGCCTTGACGCCAGCTCCTTGTGGATATCCTCAAGTGAAATTCCGTTTTGAAGCATAAGCACCATCACATGATAACAAAGGTCAGCAATCTCATAGACCGTCTCTGCCTTATCCTCTGCCTTTGCAGCAATAATTACCTCGGTACATTCCTCGCCTATCTTCTTAAGGATTTTGTCCAGGCCCTTTTCAAAGAGGTATGTTGTGTATGAGCCTTCCTTTTTTTCTTCTTTTCTGCCCTTTAAAAGCTGCATAAGTCCTTCAAGAGAAAATTCCGAAAGTTCGCTGCTTTCCCAAAGGGTATTCGAGAAACAGGAATCTGTGCCCAAGTGGCAGGCAGGGCCGTCTTTTTCGACCATAACAACAAGAGCATCTTTGTCACAATCTGTCGTGATTGACACTATGTGCTGATAGTTTCCGCTTGTCTCACCTTTCAGCCAAAGTTCGTTTCTTGAACGGCTCCAGAAACAAGTAAGACCTTTTTCCATCGATATTTCAAGACTTTGTCGGTTCATATATGCAAGAGTCAGCACCTTTTTCGAAATCGAATCTACAACAATTGCGGGGATCAACCCTTTTTCATCAAATTTAAGTTCATCAATATTTAGCATCTTCAAGTCCCTGACCTTTCCTAAATTCTTACGGGTATATTATTTTTTGCAAGCTCTTTTTTGAGGTCACCTATCGCTACCTCGCCAAAATGGAAAATCGACGCCGCGAGCCCCGCATCAACCTTGGGGAGTGTTTTAAACAGAGTAACAAAATCGTTTATGCCACCAGCACCGCCCGATGCAATCACCGGCACCGAAACCGCGTTCGAAACCGCTTCAAGCATTTCAAGGTCAAAACCCTGTTTTACGCCGTCTGTATCTATTGAATTGAGTACAACCTCGCCGGCACCCATGTCACAACAGTGTTTAATCCATTCGACAGCCTCCATGCCGGTATTTTCGCGGCCGCCCTTTGAAAACACTCTGAAAACGCCGTCTACTCTTTTGACATCTGCCGAAATAACAACGCATTGGTCGCCGTAAAGCTTTGCTGCCTCGTAAATAAGCTTTGGGTTCTTTATTGCTCCCGAATTCACGCTGACCTTGTCGGCGCCGCATTTAAGCACACGGTCAAAATCCTCGACGGTGTTTATTCCGCCGCCAACGGTAAGCGGTATAAAAATGGTCCTTGCAACCTCACACAGTATATCAGTAAACAGCTTGCGTTCTTCAAACGATGCCGTTATGTCATAAAAAACAAGCTCGTCCGCACCATTTTCGGAGTAGAATTTAGCCAACTCAACCGGAGATGAAACATCCGATACCCCTTCAAAATTTACGCCCTTTACAACCCTGCCTTGTCTTACATCAAGGCAGGGGATAATTCGCTTTGTTATCATTTTGCCACCTCAATTGCTTCTTTTAAAGAAATTGCATTTGTATAATATGCCTTGCCTATTATTGCACCATAGATATCCATCTTGCGCAGTTCTTTTACATTTTCGATATCCGAAACACCGCCCGATGCCACAATCTGCATATCGAGTTTTTGTGAAAGTTCGCGGTAAAGTTCCAGATTTGTACCTTGCATAGCCCCATCTTTTGAAACATCGGTGCAAATCAAAGTTTTGACCCCGATTTTTTGCATCATTTCGCAAAATTCAAAGCAGGTATATGCTGATTTTTCGGTCCAACCCTTGATTGCGACAAATCCGTCTTTTATATCCGCACCAACAGCAATTTTGTCACCAAATCGTGCTACGGCAGCCTTTAGAAATTCGCTGTCCTCAACGGCAGCAGTTCCCAAAATAACGCGGTCTACCCCTGCCAGTATATATTTTTCGATTGTATCCATACTGCGTATGCCGCCGCCGATTTCGGTAAAGAGCTCTGTCTCCTGTGCAACCTGCTTGACAATAGACAGATTGGGAGTGTCGCCATTTTTTGCGCCCTCCAAATCAACCATATGTATATGCGTTGCACCCTGTGCCTCAAAATCGCGGGCAATCTCAATCGGATTGTCGCTGTAAACCGTCATTTTTTCGTACTCGCCACGAAGAAGTCTTACTGCCTTCCCCTCATATAAGTCAATCGCCGGAAAAATTATCATGCCAAATCTGCCTCCATCTCACAAAAAGCTTTCAGAATTTTAAGTCCCACCTCGCCGCTTTTTTCGGGATGAAACTGACAGCCGCAAACATTTTTGTCTGCCACTGCGGCAGTAAGTTCTGCTCCGTATTCGGCAGTTGCAATTACGGATTTGTTGCAATCAGCACCATAATACGAATGAACAAAATAAGCAAAGTCGCCCTCTTTAAGATACTTAAAAAGCGGATGCTTGTTTTTGCCAAAATGTAAAGCATTCCAGCCAATGTGGGGGACCTTCAGCTCCTTTGGTATAACATCCGTGATTGGTCTTATTTCGCCTTTTATAAGGCCCAGTCCCTCGTGCTCGCCATACTCAAAGCTCTTGTCAAACAAAAGCTGCATACCAAGGCAAATTCCCATAACGGGCTTTCCTTTTTTTGCTTCGATTCTCAAAACCTCGTCAAGTCCCGATTCTTTAAGCTTTGCTGCCGCATCTTCAAATGCGCCTACGCCGGGCAGAATAAGCTTGTCGGCATTTTTTATCTCATCCTTATCCTTTGTTACTTTTACATCAGCGCCAACCGCCGCAAATGAGCTCTTAAGCGAGAAAAGGTTGCCCACTCCGTAGTCAAGAATCGCAATCATCAAAGTACCCCTTTCGTCGACGGAATTTCGTCTTTTGCCGCCTCGTCAATTGAGACAGCCTGTTTTATACTGCGCGCAACCGACTTGAACGCCCCTTCTATTATATGATGGGTATTTGCTCCGGAAAGCTGCTTGATATGAAGGTTGCATCCGGCACTTCTTGTAAAGCCCAGCCAGAATTCCTCCACTAACTCGGTATCAAAATCACCGACTTTTTCGGCTGGAAGATTGAGTCCGTATCCAAGATAGCTTCTGCCCGAAAAATCAACTGCACTTAAAATAAGCGCCTCGTCCATGGGCAAAATCATATCACCATAACGCTGTATACCTTTTTTGTCTCCAAGAGCCTTGCAAAAAGCAGTGCCAAGCACAATCCCTATGTCCTCGGTTGTGTGATGATAATCAACAAAGGTATCACCCTGGCACTCTACATTCAAATCAAATCTGCCGTGCTTGGCAAAAAGTGTCAGCATATGGTCCAAAAATCCACAGCCACTTTTTATATCGCTTTTTCCACTGCCGTCAAGATTGAGTTCCAGCTTTATCTTTGTTTCGGCAGTTTCGCGTATTTCCAAAACTTTTCTCATTATTCTACCTCCTTAAGCATTTCACTTATCGCAATCAAAAACTTGTCCATTTGTTCTTTTGTTCCAATTGTAATGCGGTTATATTCCAAAATTCTTTCGCCGCCAAAGTGTCTTACCAATATACTTCTTTCACGAAGCCCCGAATAGATCCTTTCACCGCTGATTTTTGGATGCTTTGCAAAAATAAAGTTTGCCTTTGAGTCGGTCGCCTCAAATCCCATCCCACGAAGTTTTTCAAGTGTATACTTCCGCACCTCGCAGATTTTTTTGCAGTTGCCGGCCGTATAATCCTCGTCCAAAAGTGCGCCGATTCCTGCAGCCATTGTCATTTTGTTTATGTTGTAGGGGTTGGTCGAATACTTTATGGTATTCAGGTCCTGAATCAACTTTTTAGAGCCGACACCAAACCCAAGTCTTGCCCCTGCCATAGAACGCGATTTTGAAAAAGTCTGCGTAACCAGAATATTATCATATTTTTTTATCAAAGGAACAGCGCTTTGATTTCCAAAATCAACATATGCTTCGTCTATAACAAAAAGGCTGTCTGGGTTTTCGCTCACCAGCTTTTCTATTTCGCAGGTCTCGATATATATGCCAGTGGGAGCATTGGGGTTTGCAATAAACACCGTTGATTTAAGCCCATTGTAATCATCAAGATTTATCTCAAGATTTTCATCAAGCGGTATTTCCCTGTAAGCTACGCCGTTAAGCTGAGCAAAAACCTTGTAAAAGCCATAAGTGATATCAGGAAAAATAGCCTCGCGCTTCTCATCACAAAATGCCATAAATGCAAAGTTTAAAATCTCGTCAGAGCCGTTTGTCACCAATACCTCGTCAAAATCCACGCTCAGTTTATCTGCAAGCAGCTGGGTTAACTTTCGGCATTCGGGGTCAGGATAAAGCTGCAAATCCTGCGCCGCCAAAGCCGACATTTCTATCGCCTTGTCTGATGGCGGAAAAGGTGACTCGTTGGTGTTAAGCTTTATCAAATTTTTTATCTGGGGCTGTTCGCCGGGGGTGTATGGCTCGAGACTTTTCAGTCTCGAGCTTAAAAATCTGCTCATAAATATTCTCCTAACTGCCTCTTTCCTCTTTAATCAATCCTCAAATCTGATTGTTGCACTTTTTGCATGAGCGGTAAGTCCCTCTTTTTTAGCAAAAAGGTCGATGTCCTTTGCCACGCGGCTGAGTGCATCTTCTGTGTAGTATGTATATTGAGTCTTTTTTACAAAATCATCGACCGAAAGCGGGCTCGAAAATTTTGCTGTTCCGCCTGTCGGAAGTGTGTGGTTTGCCCCCGAAAAATAGTCACCCAATGCCTCAGGGCAACTTCTGCCCATAAACACCGAGCCTGCATGGCGGATTTCGCCAAGATAGTCAAATGGATTGTCAACACAAAGCTCCAAATGCTCGGGCGCAATTTCGTTTGCAATTTCAATAGCTTTTTTAAGGTCATCAGCAACAATAATCTTGCCGTTGTCGTCAATCGAGCATCTTGCAATTTCGCATCTTTCAAGCAGGGGTATCTGTCTTTCAAGTTCAAGCGATACCGCATTCGCTAGCTCCTCGCTGTCGGTGACAAGCACCGCACTTGCAAGCTTGTCGTGCTCTGCCTGAGACAAAAGGTCTGCAGCAACAAACTTTGGATTGCTTTTTTGGTCAGCAACCACCAAAATCTCGCTTGGACCTGCAATCATATCAATCGAAACCTGACCAAAAACCTGCCTTTTTGCTTCGGCAACAAAGGCATTGCCGGGTCCCACAATTTTATCAACCCTGGGTATGCTTTCGGTCCCATAAGCAAGTGCTGCAACTGCTTGGGCACCACCGACTTTAAAGATTTTATCGACCCCTGCAATATTTGCAGCAGCCAGGATTGCCGGGTTTATGCTTCCGTCTGCACTTGGTGGTGTCACCATCACAACCTCTTTGCAGCCTGCAATTTTGGCAGGGATTGCATTCATCAAAACAGTTGATGGGTACGCTGCCGTTCCACCGGGAACATAAAGCCCTGCACGGTCAATCGGGATTACCTTTTGCCCCATCACAATTCCGTTTTCGTCATTTATAATAAATCCGTTTCGCACCTGTTTTTCGTGGAATTTGCGGATGTTTGCTGCCGCTTTTTTCAAAACCTCAACAAACGCAGGCTCCACTTTGTCCATCGCTTCATCAAGCTCTTTGGGTGAAACCAAAAGGCTCGACAGTTTCGCCTTGTCAAACCTCTCGCAGTATTCAAAAAGTGCTTTGTCACCGTTTTTTCTTACATTTGCAATTATCTCCGAAACAACCGATTCTACATCGGTCTTGGGGACAACTCTTGCAAAAATTTCGGAATTTTCGACTTCTCCGTATTTAAGTATCTTTATCATTTTTTCTGCTCCTTAAGCTGTTCTCTCATGCTTTCAAGAATTTTCTCTATCTGTTCTGTCTTAAACTTGAAGCTTGCCTTGTTGGCAATAAGTCTTGCACTTATCGGCACTATTGTCTCCATAACTTCAAGATTGTTTTCTTTAAGGGTAGTGCCTGTCTCGACAATATCGACAATTACATCCGAAAGTCCAAGGATGGGCGCAATCTCAATCGAGCCGTTGAGATGAATAATATCGATGTCTCTGCCGATTGATTTGTAATAATTTTTTGCGATATTTGCAAACTTTGTGGCAACCCTCAGCGGTCTTTGGCTTGGATTGCGGAAATCTTTTTTGCCCGCAACTGCCATGCGGCACTTGCCGAGGTCAAGGTCCAGAAGTTCATAAACATCAGGTGCATATTCAAGCAAAATATCCTTGCCTGCAACGCCGATGTCTGCTGCGCCATGTTCGACATAAATCGACACATCCGACGGTTTGACCCAGAAATAACGAATTCCAAGCTCGGTATTTTCGAATATAAGCTTTCGGTTATTTTCTTTTATTGACGGACACTCAAAGCCCGCTTTTTCAAACATTGTATATACCTTTTCGCCAAGTCTGCCCTTGGGCAAGGCTATGTTAAGCATTGTTTTCAAGAATATTCACCTTGCCTTTCTCAAGCTTTATGAGTTGCTTGTAGCGGAGCTTTTGGGGAATTTCGCGCTGAGCCATCACCGATTTGCCGTTTTTTGAAAGTTCTTTCACAGCATTTCCTATTTCCAAAACCTTTGCCCCTTGGTCATAAATAAGCAAAACATCAACATCAAAATCAGATGACGCTTTTTCTATCCAATTAAGCATATCAAGATAAACCGCAAAGCCGATTGCACCTGCGCTGCGGTCAAGCTTTTTCATAAGCTTGTCGTACTGTCCTCCCGAAAGCACGCCTCCGGGAATTCCGTTTACAAAACCTTTAAACGCCACACCGCTGTAGTACTTCATATTGTTTGCTACTGAAAAATCAATTCTCGTACACTCCTCGCAGCCATTTGTTTTGAGCACCTCAGAAATCTCTTCAAGCTGACTGACAGCCGCCGAAAAGCTGTCACTTATCGAAAGTTCTTTAATCTTTGGAATTACCTGAGACGGCACGCCCGAAAGCCGTGAAAGCTCACAAAGAAGCTCTGTTCTTTCTTCTCTAATTCCTTCTTTTTGGCATACATCCGCAATTGCGTGGACATTTTTTTCG
>JAZNKA010000012.1:0-16559 GCA_045578305.1 Clostridia bacterium
CTTTCAAAGGGCAGAACCACATTTACTATTGCTCACAGATTGACCACAATAAAAAATGCGACCAGAATTTTTGTTCTTACGAAAGACGATAGTGGAAGAGGGAACTCACGCCGAACTTTTGGAAAAAGGCGGCGAATATGCAAAGCTTTATTCGCTTTATACCGAAATTGAATAAGGATGATAAGGCAGGCTTTTTGAAAAGCCTGCCTTTAAACTTTTATTGCAATAAGTTTTTATTTGCAGGGGACCTCATCAGCAAGTTGTCTTATGAAAAAAGCCTGACGGCTTTTCTTTTATATCGGTGCTGTCGCACCTAGCTCGAACCTAAAAACAATTCGCCGGATTGTTTTTTACGGTTCGACCCCTCAACCCCTTGCCGCACCGATTTATAACTCAGGAGCTTGTAATTGCTTGTCTTTTGCGAAATAACGAACGCTCGAAAACGCGAACTTATCGCGTCTCTCGCTAAAATGCCTTGCCAGCAGATGAAATCGATTGCAAGGCATTTTTCTGTTATTTCACAAAATCCTCACAAACAATCTCCAATCGTTATAAATAAGGTGATTAAAAACCCTCAGAGACGGTCAAAAGAGAAAACCGCCTTATGAACGGCGATTGGTGGGTGTTTCGAAAATTGTCGAGGACATCGAAAATCGGTGGTGCAATCAATTTCCGCTGCGGGCACCACCGATTTAATGAGGGACTTAAAGAGTTTAAGCTTTCGAGTGTTCGATACCGCAGACAATTTGAGTATTACAGCCACCTGAGGCGTGAGTCGGCGCGGCAAGGGGTTTAAGGGGGTCTTGCTACAGAGACTCCCTTATAGAAAAAATTACAAATTGCTAAAATGGGGGTTATAGGGGGCAGCGCTCGCCTATAGAATAAAAAATCTTATTACACAAGTAAAAAGGATCCGTTAATACGGACCCTTTTTGCGCTTATTTCAAAATATAAACCTTCATACTTCTTCTTCCAAAGCGGATTGCTTCGGCTCTTGTGTCAAAGCAAAGGTCGATGCGGTTGCCTTTGATGGCACCGCCTGTGTCGGCAGCAATCGCTGTGCCGTATACATATTTGCCGTCAGCAGACTCGATGTAGAGTTTGCTGCCCAGCGGGATAACCCTTGGGTCAACTGCCACTATGCCATAGCCGGCTCTTCGTCCGGTTGCGGTAATTCCGTAAGCCGGATGCGACGGACTTTTGCCGCAACTTGATGCGTCATACGCGGTGGCGTTTGCGGTCATTACCTTGCTGTAAGCAAGGCTTCCGCTACGCGAAGTCTGTACTGTGCCTGCCGATGCAAGAACGTAGTTTGTTGTCTTTTTGGGACCAACCTCGCGGATTTGAGCAACCGGCTGACTTGTTACAGTTTCATCAAGCTTTTCACGCGAGACCTCGACTCCGTCTTCGTAGAGTATTTTGTACGATACTCTCTTTTCACCGGGCACGCCCTTTTGCACAATCTTGCGGGCACCGCTTGCCAAAGTCTTGTTTTCGCGTTCTTTTGATTCAAAAGGAATTTCTTCCTCAACCTCTATGGTTTTTTCGTCTACGCGGACGATGGTGATTTCGTCAAAGTCCGAAACCTTTTCGTCATAACCAGGTGTGATTTTGTCGGTCTTTTTGGGGTTGTAGCCAAGTTCTTTAAGCGCTTCGCCTGCTGTGTGGCGTGTTGCAATAAGTGTCTGGCTTTCGCCTTTTTCGGTAACGGTAACCACAAAAGCTCTGTATATTTCAATTTTCATACCGTCCTTAAGCTTGGCATTTTTGTCAAAGCTCAGCTTGTCGCGCGAGCCAACAAAAATCTTTTCCTCGTCAAGGACCTCTTCAACATATCGTTTAAATGTAATAACTTCTTTAACATTATCATCCCCGTCAACAATGACTACCTGCTTTGCAAGTACGCATACTGTGCATATGGCAACAATAAGAAGAAGTGCCGAAGCCGCAGATGTAAGGATGATTTTTTTGGCTGATGAGGATATGTTAAGCAGTCTATCCTTCAGACCATTTATCATCGAATCACCTCTGAAAATTTTTATTTTGCGGACCAATTTTGCCGCAAGACCTGTCTAGTATACCCGAAATTTTGCCCAAAAGTCAAGTTTGATTATCCCGAATTAAACCGATTTAAATCTTCTAAATTTTGAAAAAGTGACTTTGACCGGAAGATAAAGTCCGTTTTTCTTTTATTTTCTCTTATTTACTCTCGTTTCCTTGGGATAAAGCCAAAAATTTACATATTTTTACACGTAATGACACTTGAATTCGCCGGCAGAATTTGGTATAATGCAGATGTGTAAATTAGTTTAAAGTTTGTTAATAAAAATTTAATATTACTGTGTTAATATATTAAGGAAGGGTAAAATTTATGCCTGAGATTAAACTGAATTCATGCGAAAGAATAGATGATTTGCAAACGCCAAGCGGGTACAGACTTATTCAAAACCCCAGCTGGTTTTGCTTTGGGGTTGATGCGGTTTTGCTGGCAGATTTTGCCGCACACACCATAAAACCAAACAGTCATATTCTTGATATGTGCACGGGCAACGGCATTATCCCGATACTTTTGTGCGAAAAAACAAAAGCCGAAAAAATCACCGGCATAGAGATACAGCAAAAGGTTGCTGAAATGGCGCAGCGAAGCGTTTTGCTGAATGGTCTTGATGCAAGAGTTTCGGTGGTTTCGGGCGACCTTAACGATGCTGACGGAATTTTTGGAAAAGCCGTGTTTGATGCGGTTTGCTGCAATCCGCCGTATAAGGAAAATCACGGCGGACTAAAAAATCTGAATGATGAAGTGACAATCGCAAGACACGAGATTTTGTGTAACCTTGAGGGGATAATAAAAAGCGCCGAAAGTGTGCTTAAACCGTCGGGGAAGCTTTATTTAATCCATCGCCCTGAGCGACTTGCGGATATATTTTGTATTATGCGCGAGCATAAAATCGAGCCAAAACGGCTGAGGATGGTGCATCCTGCGCCCGAGAAAACTGCGACAATGGTACTTGTCGAGGGCGCAAAGCATGGCAGGCCCAAGCTGTTTTTGGAGCCACCGCTTTATGTCCATGATGCTGATGGAAATTATACAGAGGAGATTGAACGGATATACGGGAGGAAAAGCGATGAGTGAATACGGAAAACTGTATCTTTGCCCAACACCCATAGGGAACCTTGGTGATATGACAACAAGGGCGATTGAAACGCTTAAATCGGTTGATTTGATTGCGGCCGAGGATACTCGAAACACAATGAAGCTTCTTAATTATTTTGACATAAATGTTCCGCTGACATCGTATTATGAGCACAACAAAGTCCAAAAAGGCGGAGTTTTGATTGAAAAACTGAAATCGGGTCAAAATATTGCACTTGTGTCGGATGCAGGGATGCCTGCGATTTCGGACCCGGGCGAGGATCTTGTCAGGATTTGCATAGACCAGGGAATTGAGATTGTGCCCCTGCCTGGCGCGACGGCTTTTGCGACGGCACTTGTGGCATCGGGTATGCCAACGGGAAGATTTTCGTTTGAGGGGTTTTTGACCACAAACAAGCGAAACCGCAAAATTCATCTTGAAGAGGTAAAAAACGACACCCGAACACTGATTTTTTACGAGGCACCGCACAAGCTGCTTTATACTCTTGAGGATATGCTGGAGGTATTTGGTGACCGCGAAATTGTGCTTGCGCGTGAACTTACAAAAAAGTTCGAGGAATTTTTGCGCACCACCATTTCGGCGGCAATAGAGCACTACACCCTGACTCCGCCAAAAGGTGAATTTGTACTTATTATAAAAGGAAAAGATAAAGAAGAAATTGAAAAAGAAAACCGTCCCGCTGAAACCCCTGAGGAGCTTCTCAAAAAATATGCGGCAGAGGGGATGCGCGGCAAGGAACTTACAAATTTTGTGGCAGAAAGCCTTGGCCTTCCCAAACGAGAGGTCTATGATATATATATTGAAATAAAGGATAATCTTTAGAAGGGTGAGAGAATTATGGAGAAAAAAACCAGAATTCTGATTGTTGACGACGAAAAAAATATCTGCGAGCTTATACGACTTTATGTCGAAAAAGAAGGCTTCGAGACAATTGTTGCCTATGACGGAGCCGAGGCAGTCGAAAAATTCAGGACAAATGCGCCTGATATTTGTGTTCTTGACATTATGTTGCCCAAAAAAGACGGATGGCAGGTCTGCCGCGAAATACGAGCGATTTCCAACGCACCGATTATTATGCTGACTGCCAAGGGCGAACTTTTTGACAAGGTCCTGGGTCTTGAGCTTGGGGCGGATGATTATATTGTAAAGCCTTTCGAGCCAAAAGAGCTTGTTGCTCGTATCAAGGCAGTGCTCAGAAGATGCGAGGTACCGAAAGAAAGTGCCGAAAGTTCCGAAGAACTGAATTTTGACAGGCTTAGCATAAGCCGTGCAACCTATGAGGTTTATCTTGATGGAGTGCGCCTTGAGCTTCCGCCAAAAGAATTTGAACTTTTGTATTTTCTGGCACAAAATGCGGGCAAGGTGTTTACCCGCGACCAGCTTTTGAATGAGATTTGGGGATATGAATTTTTTGGGGATTCGCGTACGGTTGATGTTCACATAAAGCGTATCCGCGAAAAGCTTGAAAAAGAAGATTCGCCACACAACTGGCAGATAAAGACGGTCTGGGGCGTTGGTTATAAGTTTGAAGTCTTTGCCTGAGACTGATTTTGGAAAGGACCAAGTAAATATGAAAAAACGAAAGAAAAGTATATTTTCAAAAATTTTTTCAATAAATCTTGTCATAATATTGGTAAGCGTTCTTGTTCTTGCGGTTATGCAATCGGTAATGATTTCGCAGTTTGTCAGACGCGAGAGGATAATGATGCTTGACGAAAATGCAAAAAAAATTGCGACATTTATTCAAAACGGAACATCGTCCGAGCAACTTAAAAATTTTCTTTACGGATTTTCGCACAGCACACGAAACAACATCCTGATTGTTGATGCAGACGGTGATGTTTTGCTTGCCTCGACCCCTGACGATGCTTACAACAAGGATGTTTTAAGGATTGACTCCAAATATCTTGAGGATGTTTTAAAAAACAAACAAAAGATAGTCAAAGGGACACTTGGCAATACTTTCAGGGGCGATATGTTTACACTTCAAATGCCGATATCCATTCAAAAAAGTGACAAAGTCATAGGTGCAATTTTTATCAGTGCACCTGTGCCCGAAATGGCTAAAACCCAATTGCAGCTTTATCGCGTGTTGGGACTTCCGTTTTGCATTGTTCTGCTGCTTGCAGTGGGTCTTTCGTTTGCACTTTCGCGGCGCATTTCCAAGCCAATCAAAAAAATAGGTCAGACTGCAAGAATGTTTGGGCAGGGTGACTTTTCGTCAAGAGTCGAGCTTGAAAGTGGAGCTGACGACATAATCGAAATCAGCGAACTGACACAAAACTTCAATGATATGGCGTACAGTATTGAAAAATCCGACGATATAAGGAACAATTTTTTGTCGGATGTTGCACACGAGCTGAGGACACCGATGACCACGATTTCGGGGTTTGTTGACGGAATCCTGGACGGTACAATTCCACCCGAAAGGCAAAACGACTATCTTACCATTGTCCGTGACGAGGTGGGCAGACTTTCGGGACTCGTAAATTCGTTTTTAAGCCTTACCCGGTTTGAAACAGGCGACCGCGAACTTGAAATAACAAGCTTTGACATCTGCGAGACACTCAGGCGTACGCTTGTCGGGCTTGAGGCAAAAATCGAAGAAAAGAAAATCAGGGTCGAGGCTTGTCTTAAGGAAAGCTCGTGTATGGTATCAGCGGATATGAATTCCATCCGGCAGGTTCTTACCAATCTGATAGAAAACGCCATCAAATTTGCGGATGTGGGAGGTCTTTTGAAGATTTCGGTTACTGCAGAGCGAGACGAGGCAAAGATATCCGTTTATAATACCGGATGCGGAATAGCAGATGAGGATAAAAAACTGATTTTTGAAAGATTTTACAAGGCAGACAAATCCCGTTCGTTAAATCGCGAGGGGACAGGAATAGGGCTTTATATAGTAAAAGATATTCTTAAGCGGCACGGCAAAGATATTTCGATCACAAGCCGCGAGGGCGAATTTGCCGAGTTCAGCTTTACACTTGACAGGACAAAGGCATTATAGTTAAATTTATTTTTATTATTTATTCATATTTTTTTCACAAATAGGTGATATATTAATAATAGGAAGATAAAAATTAAATTTTAAGGAGTGAAAAAACGATGAGCGAATTTGAAAAGAATTTTTTCGAAGATGAGGAAGTTAAAAAACCATACGAAGAAGAAACTCAAAACGCTTGCGAGCCTTCTTATATATGGAACAAAGATGAGTATGAAAGTGCATCCAAGCCGTGTATGGCAATGGAAGTGTTTGAGGCAAAACCTAAAAGAAGCATAAAATTCAAGCGTTTTGTTGCTGTTGCTTGCGCCATATGCGTACTTAATCTTGCTGTGCTTGGCGGGATTTTTGCGGTTGGTTATGGTTATGGCGCGGGCAGACTTGGAAGTGGCAACAAAGCAAATGTGATTGCCCAGCTCAATCAAACCCAAAGCACCCCCGATGCAAAACCGTTGGTAAATTTAGGCAGCGAACTTTCGACAGTTGATATATCGAAAAAAGTCGGGCCTGCTGTTGTGGGGATAACAAGTACCGTCAACAATATCTACAGCATATTCAACACATCAGCCACATCCGAGGGTACAGGCTCGGGAATAATAATAAGTAGCGATGGCTATATTGTCACAAACAACCACGTTATTGATGGAGCATCTGCGGTTAAGGTTA
Organism: Clostridia bacterium; assembly: GCA_045578305.1. Classification (GTDB taxonomy): domain Bacteria; phylum Bacillota; class Clostridia; order Monoglobales; family Monoglobaceae; genus SIG440. The sequence goes on from JAZNKA010000012.1 coordinate 6,823, forward strand.
CGCTTAACACAGGAAGCGAGTACGAGGCAAAGGTGATAGGAAGCGACTCAAAAACCGACCTTGCCGTGCTTAAGATAAAGCCCAACGAGACCCTGACCGTTGCAGAGCTTGGTGATTCGTCGCAGATTCAGGTGGGCGAGCGTGCCGTTGCAATAGGCAATCCGCTTGGCCTTGAGTTCTTTGGCAGCACAACACAAGGTATTATCAGTGCAATAAACCGCAAAATTACAGTTGGCGACCGTACAATGAGCGTTATCCAGACCGACGCCGCAATAAACGAGGGCAACTCGGGTGGTGCATTGGTTAATGCATATGGTCAGGTTATAGGCATAAACGCGGTCAAGATTTCGTCATCGTCGGTCGAGGGTATGGGTTTTGCAATCCCGATTTCCGAGGCAAAGCCGGTGCTTGAAGATTTGATAAAATTCGGCTATGTAAAAGGCAGACCAGTACTTGGAATTTCGGCAAGAGATGTGACCAAGGATATGGCAGTTCGCCAGGGATGGCCCATCGGCGTTCAGGTAATGGCGGCACAGGTAGGAAGCGGTGCCGAAATTGCAGGACTTCAGCAAGGTGACATAATCACAAAAGCTGACGGCAAAGAAGTCAAAAACTTTGACGACCTGAATGAAATAAAAGATTCACACAAACCAGGTGAAATAATGAACCTCGAGGTCTATAAATACGAAACCGGACTTACCGCAAAGGTGGCGGTTAAGTTGAACGAAGAACGACCCGAATAGTTGAACTGTGATAAAATGCATCAAACAAACAAATCTGCACCGCTCGGCGTACCTTTGTACGCCGTCGGGTACCCTTTCAGGTTTGGTTTGTACGTTTTGCACTATTTTCTCTTCGCTCAAGGAGCTGTGATAAAATGCAAACTAAAAAGCACAAAGCAAAATTTTTGCTTTGTGCTTTTTTACTCATCTGCAAGGGTTGACCATTCTTCAAAATAATCTTCAAGGTTTTTGCGAAGAGAGTCTGCCTCGCTGCATTTTTCGTTCATCAGTTTGTAGTCCGAAAAGACTTCTTCGTGTGTCATTTCTTCTTCCAAAACTGCAAGTCGTGTTTCGGCATCCTCAATCAGTTTTTCAAGCTCGCGGATTCGGTTCTTTCGCATCGCATCTATCTTGCGTTGCTCTTTTGACCTGAACGAGTTGTCTGCCTTTTTTGGCGCATTTGCAGCGGCGGCAAGCGCCTCTTTTGCGGCGTTTTCGGCGCAAAGGTGTGCCTCGCGCGCAAGAGCCTCGCAATAACTATCGTAGTTTCCGTTATAAACCTTTGCACCGTCTTCGGTTATCTCCACAATCTTGTCGGGAACCTTGTTAAGAAGATATCGGTCGTGCGAGACAAACAAAATACTTCCTCCAAAGTCTGACATTGCAGTCTCAAGTATTTCCTTTGACGAAAGGTCAAGGTGGTTGGTCGGCTCGTCAAGGATAAGGACATTTGATTTCTCGAGCATAATGATACAAAAAGCAAGCTTTGCACGCTCGCCACCGCTGATAACCCTGACAGGCTTAAATACATCATCTTTGGTCAAAAGAACATTTCCAAGTACGCGACGGATTTCGGATTCGGGGATTTGCGGAAAGCGATCCCAAAGCTCGTCAAGTGCGATTTTGTCCGATGAAAGATTTAAATTTTCCTGCTCGTAGTAGCTGAGCGAAACATTTTTTCCCCATTCGACGATTCCGTTTTTTAAAGGAATAAGCCCCTGAATTATTTTAAGAAACGAGGACTTGCCGATTCCGTTGGAGCCAATAATCGCAATCTTTTCGCCTCGTTTAAGCTCAAAGTTTATATTTTTGCAGATGGTGCGAAGCTCGTCTCCAACCGCGATTTCAAGGTCCTTTACGGTCAAAACATCTTTATACGGGTCTTTGGTGTGCTCAAATCGAAGGCGCATAGTCTTGAGGTCTCCGTCAGGGCGCTCCAGAATTTCCATAGCGTCAAGAGCCTTTTGCCTTGACTTTGCACTTGCCGAGGTGGATGCGCGTGCCATATTTTTGTCGATATATTCTTGCATATGTGCAATTTCTGCCTGCTGGATTTCGTATTCCTTTTGCTGACGCTCGCGGCGCTCGGCTTTTTGCGGAAGATATTTTGAGTAATTTCCTGGATAAGAATACAAATGTCCGCGCTCGACCTCGTATATATGAGTCACAATTTTGTCAAGGAAGTAGCGGTCATGCGATACAGCAAGAATTGCCCCACTGTAGGAGGAAAGATAGTCCTCAAGCCACATAAGAGTTTTAAAGTCAAGGTGGTTTGTAGGCTCGTCAAGGATAAGCAGTTCAGGCTCTTCAAGCAGAAGCTTTGCCATGGCAAGCCTTGTCTTTTCGCCGCCGCTGAGTGTTGAAATTACTGTATCCATATCCCTGTCGCCAAAACCCATACCATTCAGGATGGTCTTTATTTTTACATCAACATTGTATCCGTCGCGACTGTCAAAATAAGCCTGACAATTTGCGTACTGTGCAGCGATTTTGCGGTACTCGATTGAGTCGTGGTCGGTAATGCGGGACATTTCGACTTCCAGCCTGCGCATATCTTCTTCGGCGTGGAACACATCATCAAAAACCTTGCGCATTTCTGCGATTATGCTTGACTCGCGCTCGAGTCCGTTGTTTTGAGCAAGATAACCTAAAGAAAGGCCGGGCTTTTTTGAAAGCTCGCCTTGTTCAAAAGAAAGTTCGCCCATAATGATTTTAAGGAGCGTGGACTTGCCCGAGCCATTGACCCCGATAAGTCCATAGCGCCCCTTTTCATTTATGGTCATTTTTATATCTTTGAGGACAGGCTTGTCACCAAAGCTTTTGCTGATGTTTTCTATGTTGATAAGCATAATTACCTCACAGCTTTTCTACTCGTATTTGAGGGGTTTTGGGTGGAAGAAGCCTAAGAACAGCAACTCCAAGTGCTACAAAAAGTATTGCCAGTAAAAATGCAAGCCATTCGCTGCCCCAGAGCGTTCCCAGAATTGCACCAAGAAAAAGCAAAACCGTAAGCGAAAGATAGCCGATGGCCGAAAGGCGGAGTACGCCTTTGTCTTCGGCTAAAAGGCGAACGGTATCGCCCTTTTGTATATCATCCGAAACTGCAAGCGTGACAGTAAGCTCGCGGTTTTGGCAAAGTCCGCAAGCGGCACAGTTTTCACCGCAGGCAGAGTCACGCGTGATGATTATCTCGGCAATATTTCCGCTGATTTTCAAGACTTTTCCGATTTTTTCCATTATGATTACAGTTCCTTTTTTGTTTTTGCCAAAGCAAGCATTTCTTCGGCACTTTTTCTTGTGGTTTCGGTGACTTCCACACCACCGATAATGCGCGAAAGCTCATCTATTCGTGCGTCAGTGTCAAGAAGTTTGACCGAGGTTCTGGCGTGTTCGCCGTCAATATCTTTTTCGATAAGATAGTGGTTGTCTGCCATACCTGCGATTTGTGCAAGATGAGTAATCGAAAAGACTTGCTTATTCTTTGCAAGACGGCTGATTTTTTCGGCGATTTTTTGTGCCGCTCTGCCGCTTACACCTGTGTCTATTTCGTCAAAAATCATTGTGTCAGCATCGTCGGATGCCGAAAGTACTGATTTTACAGCAAGCATAATACGCGAAAGCTCGCCGCCTGAGGCGATTTTTGCCATTGGTTTTAGTGCCTCGCCCGGATTAGTGGAAATCAAGAATTCGGCGATATCCTTACCGGTTTCGCCATAATGCACTTCTTCGTTTGATAAATTTTCCGAAACGGAGATACTGAATCTTACCTTTGGCATATCCAAAGCTGAAAGCTCGGCACAAATTTTTTGTTCCAAATCCAAAGCTGCGGTCTGGCGCATTTTTGAAAGTGCTTCTGCGACCGCCGCAACCTTTGCAGACTGTGCGGAGAGTTCTTTTTTAAGTTTTTCAAGCTGTTCGTCGCTTTTTTCAATTTTTTCGGCTTCTAAAGCCGCATTTTTGCCAAACTCGATTATTTCTTCGATGGTGTTTCCATATTTTCTTTTCAGGTTATTTATAAGGTCAAGCCGTTCTTCAATCAAGTCAAGCTCGGCTGCACTAAAGTCCGATTTTGAAAGGCACGAATTGATTTCGCCCGAAATGTCCTCAACCTCGGCAACCACGCCCGACAGACGACTGTAGGCATCAGAAAGACCGTTGTCAAAACGGCAGATATCCGAAAGCGCGCGCTCGGCTGTCTTCAAAAGGTCAAATGCGGCGCCCGTATCGCTGCCATAAAGTGATTCATATGCGGTACTTGCACCCGAGATAATACTCTCCATATTGCTAAGTCGTTCGCGTTTTTCGAGCAGTTGTTCGTCTTCTTTTGACTGAAGATTGGACATTTTGATTTCTTCTGCCTGAAATTTAAGCATATCAAAACAACGAGCCTTTTCGTCTTCGTCAAGGCTGAGGGTATCTATTTCCGAAAGGATTTGTTTCATTTTGCTGTATTCGGCGGCATATTTTTTGACTTCTTCGCTAAGACATGCATATTCGTCAAGAAGGCGAAGATGATTTTTTTGCGAAAGAAGTGACTGATTGTCGTTTTGTCCGTGAATATCAATAAGCAAAGCCGATACTTCACGCACGGTGGCAGAGGGGACAATTCCGCCGTTTAAACGAAACACACTTTTTCCGTCAGCACTGAGCTTTCGGCTGATGGTGACAAGACCATCTTCAAGGTCAATCCCCAGGTCAGAAAAAAGCTCGGCTATGTGGGGATTGTCGGTCTCAAAGCACAAATCGACAACGGCAAAATCACAGCCAAATCGAATGATATCGCGGCTGCACCTTCCGCCCAAAGCCATATTTATAGAGTCAATAAGGATGGACTTGCCGGCACCGGTTTCGCCGGTCAGGACATTAAATCCGTGCTGAAATTCTATGCGGATTTCGTCAATAACGGCAACATTTTTTATATGTAATTCTTTTAGCATAGTGATTGCATCACCTTTCTCAATCAGAAAGTTTTTTGCGTATTACATCAAAATAACTGTGGTCGTTGAAGTGCACTAAAAGCGCGCGTTTGTCGCTCTTTGTGATTTCTATGCAGTCGCCCGCCTCTACTTCGCCAAAGGCGTTCCCGTCGGCTTTAAGCTCTACCTCGCTGCGATAGGTTGCATCAAACTTCAAAATTATGCGTGACTCGGATGGTGCTATAATACATCTTGATTTTAAAGAGTGTGGACAGACCGGGGTAAGAATCATACAGTCAAGTGCCTGATGAACAATGGGCCCTCCACACGACAGCGAATATGCGGTCGAGCCGGTCGAGGTCGAGACGATAATTCCGTCAGCAAGATAGCGGTGTGCAACCGTGCCGTCCACCTCTGCCTCGAGCGAGATAATTTTTGCATCCTTGCCGCGCAGGATAATATCATTGAGGGCAATGACGGGGTCCGACGGTTTATCTTTCTTTATAATACGCGCCTCAAGAAGCATAACAGGGATGACCGAAAAATCACCATTTGAAATTTTGTCAAACACATCGGTGTCGTCGCGCTCTGCCTGGGCAAGAAATCCAAGATGACCAAGGTTTATGCCCACAACGGGGGTCTGGTGTTCGGCGGCATCACCAATTATTTTGAGGATTGTTCCGTCGCCGCCAAGTGCAACAATAAGGTCAGACAAAGCGAGCATATCGTGGTGAGAAACAAATTCTGCACCCAAATCTTTAAGCTCGTCTTCAAAAGCCTTGTCAAAAAAAACCGATTTCCCGCGCGAAATCAAAGCCTTTGCCGCAGACTTAGCTGATTCAAGCTGCGGGTCACGCTCGCGGTTTACATAAATTCCGATTTTAGTCATAAATAATCACACCTTTTTGCTTGGTTGATTTATATTGTATGGGAAAGCTCAACAAGTGATGGTATGTCAAAGCACTCACTTTCCTCATCAGATTTTTTGATATACATAAGATACTCGATGTTTCCTTCGGGACCGCGTACAGGTGAAAAGTCAAGCCCCTGAATTGAAAATCCCATTTCCTTTGTGAATTCAAGGACATTTTCTATAACCTCGATATGTGTGGACTTTTCGCGCACAACACCTTTTTTGCCCACCTTTTCACGCCCTGCCTCGAACTGTGGTTTGATAAGGCAAACGCCGCTGCCGCCGCTTTTTAAAAGTGAGTATGCGACAGGAAGGACAAGTTTTAATGATATAAACGATACATCCACCGAAAAAAAGTCGAGTGCATCATCGATATCTTTATCGGTCAAATAACGGATGTTTGTGCGTTCCATATTGACAACGCGCGGGTCATTGCGAAGCGACCACGCAAGCTGACCATAGCCCACATCCACCGAATATACTTTTGTTGCGCCGTTTTGAAGCATACAGTCGGTAAACCCTCCGGTTGATGCCCCTATGTCCATGCAGACGGAATCTGAAAGATTGACGGGGAACACAGACATTGCTTTTTCAAGCTTCAGCCCGCCACGGCTTACATATTTGGGCCCTTTTGTGCGGACCTCTATATTTTCGGTACCTGTTACGGTTTCGCCTGATTTCAGAGCCTTTTGATTGTCAATAAAGACATCGCCTGCCATAATCATCGCCTGCGCTGCGCTGCGTGACGGGGCGAGACCATTTTCGGCAAGGTAAATGTCAAGTCTGATTTTAGCCAAGTTTATCACCTATTGCTTTTTTAATTTTTTCCGCGATTGACACACTGTCAAGACCTGCGTCGCTCTTTTGTTGAGCGATGCTGCCCATTTCAAGGGGCCTATCCGGATAGGCAAATTTAAGAATCTTGCCGTCGTATATATCGCTCACAATTGAACCAAGCCCGCCAATTTCGCAGTTGTCCTCTATCGTTGCAACAACTTTACAATTTGCCGAAAGTTTGGTAAACAGATTTTTGTCAAACGGCTTTAGGAATCGGGCGTTCATCACAGAAGCAGAAATGCCGTCCTGTTCAAGAATTTCGGCAGCCTTAAGCGCTTCTTTTGTCATTGTGCCCAAAGAAACTATCAAGACATCGCTGCCTTGGCGGAGGACAGCCCCTTTGCCAAGCTCAAGGGGGGTGTTGTCGTCAATGCAAAATTCCGCATTATCCTTGGGATATCTTATTGCAACAGGACCTTTGCAGTCAAAAAGTGCAAAAGACAGCATTTTGCGAAGCTCTTCTCCGGATAAAGGTGCCATAATGGTCATATTAGGTATATGCGAAAGATATGAAAGATCGTATATTCCCTGATGCGTTTCGCCGTCGTTGCCGACCGCACCTGCGCGGTCAATTGCAAACACTGCGTGCAGGTTTTGAAGAGCTATATCGTGAAGAAGCTGATCGTATGCTCTTTGCAAAAAGGTCGAATATACTGCAAAAATGGGTTTTAAACCTGACTTTGAAAGACCTGCCGCAAAAGTTACAGCGTGTTGTTCGGCAATGCCGACATCAAAAAATCTGTCGGGGAAAATTTTTGCAAATTTTTCAAGACAGGTGCCCTGTGGCATAGCGGCAGTTATTGCAACAACCGAGCTGTCTTTTTTTGCCAAATCCACAATTTCGTCACCAAAAACATCCGAAAATGATGCTTTTTGAGAAGCCCGGACAAGCCCTGTCTCGGGGTCAAAAGCCGAAATTCCGTGAAAAGAGGAGGGGTCTGTTTCGGAAGGTATATACCCTTTGCCTTTTTGGGTTATCGCATGAACAATAACCGGCTTTTTGAGGGATTTTGCATATTCCAGAGAGGTTATCAGGTCCTTAAGGTCGTGACCGTCAATTGGACCCAGATATGCAAGACCCATGTTTTCAAACAGTTTTTTCGGAAGGAGAATTTTTTTAAGGATTCGCTTTAAGCTATGCATAAGGCGGATAAAGGGCTTTCCGAAAACGGGCAGGTCATTGAGTATATTTTTGACTCTGACCTTAAGAGAGATGTATCGCGCGTCACCCCGAAGCTTTTCGAGATAGTCCGAAATCCCGCCGACATTTTGCGAAATGGACATTCCGTTATCGTTAAGGACAACAATAAGCGGAGTTTTGCCGCTTCCGGCGTGGTTAAGGGCTTCGTATGCCATGCCTCCGGTAAGAGCACCGTCACCGATAACTGCAACGGCTGATGCGGAAATCTTTTCAATCTCAAAAGCTTTTGCAAAGCCAAGCGCTGCCGAAACAGAGGTCGAGCTGTGACCTGTGTTGAAGGCGTCGGTTTCAGACTCTTCGGTTTTGGGAAAGCCGCTGATGCCGTCCTTTTGGCGAAGTGTATCAAACTGTGTTCGCCTGCCGGTGATGATTTTGTGGGTGTAGGACTGATGCCCGACATCCCACACGATTTTGTCATTTGAAAAGTCAAAAACCTTGTGTAAGGCAAGCGTAAGCTCGACCGTGCCAAGGTTTGAAGACAAATGACCACCACACTTGGAAACATTGCTGATAAGAAATTCGCGAATTTCGGCAGACAATAATTCAAGCTGGGAAATATTCAGTTTTTTTACATCATTTGACGAATTGATATCGTCCAATAGTTTTTTCATAAATACACCGTAATTTACTTTCTCCAAAAGGTCAAAAACGATAACGCCTTTGCCGACATATAAACAATCATATTGCTGTATCGGATTGCAATGCTTTTTCCAAGAGCCTTGCCCCCGACAGTAATGGACGCAACGATTGCAGTGATTATAAGACTCAGGAAAAATCCGTTAATGCCTGATGTGATTTTAAGAATATATGCAACAACTGCCGCTGAGGCAGAACCGCTGACAATGCCACAGATATCGCCGACAACATCGTTACAGAAGTTTGAGACCTTTTCTTTTTCTTTGACAAGTTGGATTGCGCGGTCAGCGTGTCGGACTTTTTTTGCCGACATCGAATGAAAAGGGGCTTCGGAAGCGGTGGTAACCGCCACGCCGATAATGTCAAAAACAATACCGATAAGTATGATCACACCAAGAATCAAAACCGCAATCCAGATGTCGACCATCTCCATAACACCGCTCGAAAGCACATTAAAAAGTGCCGACATTGTAAAGGTTATGATAATTGTTTTTAAAATCCAGGATTTGTCTGAGCTTTTGTTGGTTGAAGGTTTAAACTTGATTTTTTGTTTTCGGGGAACATCTTCTTTCAATTTAAGAATTCAACTCCAGATAAAAAATTTAATAATGAGAAAAAAGCGGGTAGTATGTGCAGTAAATCTTGTGCCTTAGGTCAGGTTGGATTTCCCAAAGAATTACCAAATTGTTGCCAAAATGGAAGTTCCCTTTTAAAATTCTTTATGCGTCGTTACCGAAAGCGAAGGGCTTTGACCTGCGCCAGCATTACCTGATTGCCACTTAGTACACACTGCAATCCTACACATACATCGGCCTAGGGGTTTTCCCCGACAACTGAAATCAATCCTTAGCCTCTTTTGCAAGTATGGTTTCAAAAGGCAATAGCCCATGCGTCTTTGGCCAAAGAACGCAAGACTTGAACAATTATCCGCCATATTCACTCAAGGCAGGCTACGCTGCCCACAGCACCCAAACGGGACCGCAAAGCAGGTTTTAACCTAAGGCGTATAAAGAAGAACTGTTCTTTTTTATACGACCATAGGCCTCCGCGGAAAAGGGGTCAACGCCCACATGCCATTGCGGATCGCCCCTAAACCTTAACTCCCAGCACATACCCACGACTGGGCGTCGCAAGCACGCACAAGGAACTTCATCGATATGCCCTTCGGCGAATTTTTAGGCCCGCCCTGGGGAATGAAACAGTCGACTAGAATACCGTTACCCATATTCTCA
>JAZNKA010000013.1:0-10007 GCA_045578305.1 Clostridia bacterium
AAAGCTGGAGCAAAAGAGTGAATTTTTGCATCAACCGATAAAGAGCAAGGCGCCCTAACAAACCTTGCTGACGCCGAAGGGTATGAAACATTTGTTGTACCTGACGATGTAGGCGGAAGATTTTCTGTTCTTACGGCTGTAGGCCTTTTGCCGATTGCTGTTTGCGGAGCCGATATCGACAAAATAATGGAAGGCGCTAAAAGAGCATCTGAGTTATACGCAAATGACAACCTTGAAGAAAATGAGTGCTATCAGTATGCAGCCGTTCGCAATATACTTTATCGCAAGGGTAAAACTGTGGAAATGCTGGTAAATTATGAGCCTGAGCTTCAGTATTTTATTGAATGGTGGAAACAGCTTTTTGGCGAAAGTGAGGGCAAAGACGGCAAAGGCATATTCCCTTCGGGTGCAAGCTTTTCGACCGATCTTCATTCCATGGGTCAGTATATCCAGGATGGGCTCAGAAACCTTTTTGAGACAGTTTTGTATGTGGAAGATTCAAAGGATGACATCACTTTGACAGAGACACCTGACAATATTGACGGGCTTAACTTTCTTGCTGGAAAAACTGTGGATTTTGTAAACAAAAAGGCATTTGAGGGTACGCTTCTTGCGCATACAGACGGAGGTGTTCCCAACCTTCTGGTCAAGATAAAAGCTCTTGATGAATATACTATTGGACAGCTTGTTTATTTCTTCGAAAAAGCGTGCGGTATAAGTGGATATGTTCTTGGGGTAAATCCTTTTAACCAACCGGGTGTGGAAAGCTACAAAAAGAATATGTTTGCGTTGCTTGGAAAGCCGGGATATGAAGCCGAAAAGGAAATTTTGGAAAAAAGACTCAAATAATAAAAAAAACTATTGTCTATTTCCAAAATCTATGTTATAATGAATACAAAGAAAAACAGTCTTTGAAATCTTGGTTTTCAAAAGATATGTTTATCAAAGATAAAATACATTTTATGTATTAAATAAAGAAAGGCGGTATGCTATTATGATTAAAATTCACATTGGTCTTAAGGGCAGCGGAAAAACAAAAAGAATAATTGATGATGTAAACAACGCTATTTCGTTGGAGAAAGGAAACGTGGTTTGCATTACAGAAGGCAATCGTCTTATGCATGACATTGACAGAAGTGCCAGAATGGTTGATACCAAACCTTTTGATATAAAGAATTTTGATATGTTCACCGGACTTCTTTGCGGAATTATAGCTCAGGACTTTGATGTTACACATATCTTTATTGACAGTATATTTAAGAGCGTTCCGTCGGGCAATATGACAAACATAGACGAGCTTGTGGCTGCTCTTGAAAAGCTTGAAGAAGAATTTGGCGTTTCGTTTACTGTTATGGTAAGCGCTGATGCTTCTGACGCAACCGAGCTTGTTAAAAAATACATTGCTTAACGGATAGTCTATTGCAAAAAATGCTACAAAAAGGGGCTCGGTCGGTTTAAAATCGACTTCGCTCCTTTCTGTGTTTAAATACGGAAAGGGATTGAAAAAGATGCAGTACATAAGCACACGAAACAAAAGCCTCGGCGTATTGTCTGCGGCTGCCATAAAAAAAGGATTGTCGGCAGAGGGAGGACTTTTTGTTCCAAATCAAATACCGACACTTTCTTTGGAAGAAATAAATGATATGGTTTCCATGTCGTACATAGAAAGAGCAGTTTATGTTCTTAAAAAATATTTGACGGATTTTTCGGAAGAAGAACTTAAAGAATGTGCCGAAGGCGCATACGGCGGCGAGAAATTTTCGGCACAAAGTCCTGCTCCGCTTGCTATTCTTGAAAAGGGATTTGGAGTTCTTGAACTTTGGCATGGTCCGACATGTGCTTTCAAGGATATGGCACTTCAGATCCTTCCGTATTTTTTGACAAAGTCAATGAAGAAGACCGGAGAGGATAAAACAGTTGTTATTCTGGTTGCAACATCGGGGGATACAGGCAAAGCTGCCCTTGAGGGCTTCAGCGATGTTGATGGTACAAAAATTATTGTTTTTTATCCCAGTGATGGTGTAAGTGATATTCAAAAGCTTCAGATGATTACCCAAAAGGGCGACAATGTGTTTGTCTCGGGCATAAGGGGCAATTTTGATGATGCTCAGTCCGGAGTTAAAAAGATTTTCACAGACGAAGAGGCAAACAAAGCATTTCTGGAAAATAACTGCGTTATGTCTTCTGCAAACTCTATCAACTGGGGAAGACTTGTGCCGCAAATTGTTTATTATGTTTCAGCTTATTGTGATATGGTTGCAAACGGCGAAACAAAGCTTGGTGAGAGTATAAATATTTGTGTTCCCACAGGAAATTTTGGTAATATCCTTGCGGCTTATTATGCCAAAAAGATGGGTGTTCCGATAAACAAGCTTGTCTGTGCGTCAAATGCGAACAATGTCCTGACAGATTTTATAAACACAGGCAGATACGACAAGAACCGCGAGTTCCATACCACTATTTCGCCGTCAATGGATATACTTATTTCAAGCAACCTCGAAAGACTTTTGTTTGACCTCTCTGAAAATGATGACAAAAAGGTTTCGGCTTGGATGAATGACTTGGCAAAGAATGGTGGGTATCAGGTTGAAGAAGATATAAAACAGAAAATCAAAGATATTTTCTGGGCAGGATGCTGCGACGATTTGATGACAAAGGAAACAATCGGTAAGATAAAAGAAGAGTACGATTATACAATTGATACTCATACTGCAGTTGCTGTTAATGTATACAACCAATACAAAGAAGAAACCGGCGACCTGACTCCTGCAGTAATTGTTTCTACTGCAAGCCCGTTCAAGTTTAATCAAAGTGTTCTTTCGGCTTTGGGCAAGGGTAGCGAAATTGAACAGCTTGATGATTTTGAGCTTCTTGATTTGCTGTCAAAAGAAGCAAAGATGGAAATTCCAAAGTCTCTTAAAGAACTCAAAAATGCCGAAAAGCGTTTCTGCGGTATATGTGGAAAAGACGAGCTTCTTGAAACGGTAAAAGACTTTTTAAGTAAGTAAAATTTAAAAAATTCGGCTCGCTTTTTTGGTGAGCCGAGTTTTTGATTAGGAAAGCAAGGGGGTGAGGCTTCGTGGCAATTTATGCGCTGGCAGACCTGCATCTGTCGTTTGGGACAGACAAGCCAATGGATGTGTTTGGCGATGCGTGGGGTGATTATACAAACAAAATAAAAACCAATTGGGAAAGAATTGTGACTGTGGATGATGCAGTTATTATCCCGGGGGATGTATCCTGGGCAACTTATATCGAGGATGCGCTTGAGGATTTTAAGTTTATACACAGCCTCCCCGGAAAAAAGTTTATTATCAAAGGCAACCACGATTATTGGTGGACCACCTTGAGTAAGATGGAAAGTTTCTTAACTGAAAATGGTCTGACCAGTATAAAAATCCTCAACAATACTGCAGCCGAATTTGAGGACGCCGCAATTTGCGGGACACGGGGCTGGTGGTATAAAGAGGGGCAAAAAGAAGAAGATGAAAAAATTCTTGACAGAGAAAAAAAGCGTCTGGTCCTTGCACTCGAGGCTGCATCCAAGCTTAAAAAAGAGAGAATTATTGTTGGATTACACTATCCGCCGCTTGACAAAGAAAGCGAAAACAGGGACTTTTTTGATATACTCAAGGCATACAATGTTGACACTTGTGTTTATGGACATCTTCATTCTTTTGCACACAAAAACGCAATTGTCGGCGAGGTTGAGGGGACCAAACTTAAGCTTGTATCCGGCGATTTTGTAAAATTTGAGCCGATTTTAGTATAAACAACTAAAAAAAGGGCGAAAACAAGCAAAAAAAATATTAAAATGCCACTTGCCAAGAGGAAATACTTGTGATATAATATCCTCATTATGGCTGGAAAAGATTTTACTTTTCTAAGGATTGTAACAGAAGTTAGAGAGGGATGTTCAAATGAGTAAAGTTGAAAAAACAGAAAAAAATGTTGTAGAGTTCGAATTTTCAGTTTCTGCTGACGAGTTTAAAGCAGGAATCGAAAAGGCATACAAAAAAAATGTAGGCCAGATCAGCATACCGGGATTCAGAAAGGGCAAAGCTCCCCGTCAGATTATTGAAAAATTCTACGGAAGCGAAGTTTTTTATGAAGATGCAGTAAACATTGTTCTTCCCGATGCATATGATAAGGCTATAGAAGAGCAGAATATCCAGGCAGTTGCTCAGCCCGAGATAGATGTTAAAAGCATTTCAAAAGAAGAGGGTGTTGTTTTTACTGCAAAGGTTGCGGTAAAGCCCGAATTTGAACTTGGCGAATATAAAGGCGTAGAGGCTAAAAAAATCACATACAGAACAACCGAAAAAGAAGTTAATGCCGAAATCGAAAAAATTCGCGAAAGAAATGGCAGACTCGTTGCAGTAGAAGACAGAGCAGCAGCTCTTAATGACACTGTGACAATCGACTTCGAAGGTTTTTGCGATGGTGTTGCTTTTGAAGGCGGAAAGGGCGAAAACTTTGATTTGAAGCTTGGCTCGGGTCAGTTCATCCCCGGTTTTGAAGACCAGCTTGTGGGCAAAAATGCAGGCGAAGAAACCGAAGTAAATGTTACTTTCCCGACAGAATATCATGCTGCTGACCTCAAGGGCAAGGATGCTATGTTCAAAGTAAAAATCAATGAAATCAAGACTCAGGAACTTCCCGAACTTGATGACGAATTTGCAAAAGATGTCAGCGAATTTGACACGTTTGAAGAATTCAAGGCTGACATGACCAAGAAATTAAAGGAACAGAAAAAAGAAAAAGCTAAAAAAGAATTAGAAGACCAGATTTTGGAAATAATCTCTAATAATACCGAAATTGATATTCCGGAAGCTATGTTTGAAACAGCTGTTGACAACCAGATTCGCGAATTTGCAATGCAGCTCAGATATCAGGGCCTTACAATCGAACAGTACGCACAGTACACAGGTGTGACACTTGATGCTATGAAGGCTCAGATAAGACCTGATGCAGAGAAGAAGGTTAAGACTTCGCTCGTGCTTGAAAAGATTGCTAAGGTTGAAGGCATAGAGGTTAGTGACAAAGAAGTTGATGCCGAAATCGAAAAAATGGCAGAGCAGAGCAAAATGAAGGTTGAAGATGTTAAGAAATACATCAATGCCGAAGATATCAAAGAAAGCAAAAAGATTGAAAAGACAATTGATTTTGTTGTAAAGAATGCTTCTTTGAAATAATAATTGCTGATAACAAATATAGAAACTAAGGTTAATCAATTTCGATTAACCTTGCTTTCATTCTACAGGAAATAAAAAAACGGAGGGTGATAATATGAACAATGCATTGGTACCATATGTAATCGAACAAACAAGCCGCGGAGAAAGATCTTATGATATCTTTTCGCGACTCTTAAAGGACAGAATTATCTTTTTGTCTGATGAAGTAAATGATGCGACAGCAAGCCTTGTTGTTGCACAGCTTTTGTTCCTTGACAGCGAGGACCCGGACAAAGATATAAACCTCTACATCAACAGCCCGGGTGGCTCTATTACTGCAGGTATGGCTATTTATGACACCATGCGTTATACCAAAGCGGATGTATCTACAATTTGTGTAGGTATGGCAGCTTCAATGGGTGCATTTTTGCTTTCGGCAGGTGCAAAGGGCAAAAGATTTGCTCTTCCAAACAGTGAAATTATGATTCATCAGCCACTTGGCGGAACTCAAGGCCAGGCGACAGATATTCAGATTCATGCCGAGCGCATAATCAAAATGAAAGACAAGCTCAATCATATGCTTGCCGAACATACAGGTCAGCCGCTTGAAGTAATCCAGAAGGATACCGAACGCGACAACTTTATGTCAGCTGAAGAAGCCCTCAAATATGGACTTATTGACAAAATTGTCGAAAAAAGATAACAGAATTGAATTCAGAGTTGATTAAAGGAGTTTTTTAAAATGTCAAACAACAATGATGTAAGGCCGTTGCGTTGTTCGTTTTGCGGCAAGACAGAGGACCAGGTTAAAAAACTTATAGAAGGCCCCGGGGTATACATCTGCAACGAGTGTGTAGATTTGTGCTTTGAAATTTTTGAGGACGAGTTTTATGATGAAGAACCTCAAAACGAAACCTCGGAAATGACAAGCCTGCCAAAACCAAAGGAAATAAAGGCATTTCTGGATGATTATATAATAGGCCAGGAGGCAGCAAAAAAAGCACTCTCGGTTGCAATCTACAATCATTACAAGCGAATTGGCTATAATGGCGAAAAAGACGATATAGAACTTCAAAAAAGCAATATTTTGCTGCTTGGTCCAACTGGTGTCGGAAAGACCTTTTTGGCACAAACACTTGCAAAGGTTATGCAGGTACCGTTTGTCATTGCCGATGCAACCTCACTGACCGAAGCTGGCTATGTGGGCGAGGATGTTGAAAACATACTTCTCAAGCTTATTCAGGCGGCAGATTACAATATCGAAAAGGCTGAAAAGGGCATTATTTATATCGACGAGATTGACAAGATTTCGCGAAAATCCGAAAACCCGTCAATTACCCGTGATGTAAGTGGTGAGGGTGTTCAGCAGACACTCCTTAAAATTCTTGAAGGAACTGTTGCATCTGTACCACCGACCGGTGGAAGAAAGCATCCGCATCAGGAATTCATACAGATTGATACAACCAATATTCTGTTTATCTGCGGCGGCGCATTTGAAGGGATAGACAAAATTATTGAAAGTCGTGTAAACAGCAAATCTCTGGGTTTTGGCGCGGTTGTCGAAAGCAAAAGGGACAAAAACCGCGGCGATGTTCTTAAAAATCTGATACCTGATGATTTACTCAAATTCGGTCTTATCCCCGAATTTATCGGTCGTGTGCCGGTTGTTACGACGCTTGATTCGCTTGACAAAGAGGCTCTCAAAAAAATACTTACCGAGCCGAAAAATGCACTTACAAAGCAATATGCAAAGCTTATCGAGATGGACGGCGCCGAGCTTAAGTTTGACGACGAGGCGATAGATGCAATCGCCGAAAAGGCAATCAAACGAAACACCGGTGCGCGCGGACTCAGGACAATTCTTGAAGAAATTATGCAAGATATTATGTTTGAAATCCCCTCCGACCAGACCATAAAAACAGTAGTTGTTACAAAGGATTGTGTCGATAACAAGGCAAAACCGGAACTTTTTTATCACGAGAAAAAGACTGTAAAAAAGACCGCCAGACCAAAGTCGGCAGAAGATGATAAAACCGCATAACTGCGGCGAAAGGAGTGCTTTGAGTTATGAAGAAAATTATCTTGAGTTTGTTGATTTTGATTCTTGCTTTCAACTTTTCGGGTTGTGGCAAAGATGATGCAATCATCGACAAGGGTTTATCGGGCGAGGGGACTAAAACTCCGACCGATGTGACAGAAGTGAAGGCTCAAAGCCTTCCTGACCATATTGCTGTTCTTCATGAGATAACTTCGTATACAGGTGATACAGACGCCGATGGAACAGACGAAAGGATAGTTCTTGCAACCTCTGCCGAGCGCGACGAAAAGGGCGAATTTTTGTGGAACGATGGTCAAAAATGGGCTCTTTATGTCGAGGACGGAGCACAGAATGTTTATGTCTTGTTTGATAAGTTTGTCCAGGCAGGAAGCGTGTACTTTGATGTAGCGGATTATTACTTAAAAGACGGAGCAGTCCCCAAGATTCTGGTTACAGTTTCGATGGGTGCGGGACTCTCACTCAAAAATTATACTTTTGAAAGCGAAAAGTCGGCATATATCGAGGATATTGTGTTTGACACACAGGCTGTGACAGAGGGCGGAATAAACCGAAGATTTTCGTCAATACCTGCAATCGAAAAATAGTAAAATGAGCCGTCTGCAAGGACGGCTTTTCTATGGGAAAAGAGGAAATAAAAATGGAAAAACTTTTGATAGTTGTAGATATGCAAAACGACTTTATTGACGGAGCGCTTGGAACAAAAGAAGCACAGTCAATCGTCGAAAATGTGATAAAAAAGATAGAGGGTTTTGACGGCTCGATTATTGCAACGCTTGACACTCACCGTGACGATTATCTTGACACACGCGAGGGCAAATTTTTGCCTGTAGAACATTGCATAAAAGACACAGATGGCTGGAAAATAAATACCAAAGTCAAGTCGGCACTCAAGCAAAAAGGCTTCAGAATGATTGAAAAGCCGACCTTTGGCTCGGTTGAACTTCCAAAACTGATAAAAGAGAAATACAACACCAAAAACTTAAGCATCGAGCTTGTGGGACTTTGCACAGATATCTGTGTTGTGTCGAATGCAATGCTTTTAAAAGCTGAATTTCCCGAAATGGATATTTCGGTTGATTCAAGCTGTTGTGCCGGAGTCACACCCGAGAAACACAAAGCGGCACTTGAAACCATGCGCTCGTGCCAGATTGAAGTTAAATAAGACTATAAACAAAAACGCCTAAGCGGTAAAACTACCGCTTAGGCGTTTTTTGTTATCATAACACCAAAAAATCAGTTTGGCATAATATGTAACATAGTATGTAATTTGATTTTGGAGGAAAGGAAAATGGGAATAAAAAAGGCTCCTAAAAGTTTGCTTTTTATAGGCGGAGATATGCGCCAGATACGCGCCGCCAACCGAATTGCAGAATGTGGGAACAAAGTTTATATATTTGGATTTAATATAACAGACAGCAAAAAATTTTCGGAAGGGATAGGACGGCTTGAAAGCCTTGAAGAAATCGAGAAATTTGATGCGGTGGTTCTGCCACTTCCTTATACGACCGACGGCGAGAATATAAACACCGCAGAGGGCTGCGAAAAAATAAAAATCTGGGATGTTTTCAAAAAACTTCCCAAACCACTGGTTGTTCTGGCAGGAAAGTGCGACAGAAAAATTGCCAAAGAGGCAGAGGAGGCAGGGATTCAACTTGTTGACTATCTTGAAAGGGAGGATTTGCAGATACTGAACGCCATCCCGACGGCAGAGGGAGCAATACAGATTGCGATGCAGGAGACAAAGCATACAATTCATTCCTCAAAATGTCTGATTATAGGGAATGGACGCATTGGCAAAATTCTTGCAAAGATGCTTGATGGTATTGGTGCAGAGGTCACCATTGCCGCCCGCAAAAACAGGGACTATGTTCAGGCGTTTGCAAATGGGTTTAAAAGCACTTCGATATGCGGCTTGTACGAGAGAATAGGCGAGTTTGACATTATTTTCAATACTGTTCCAAGTTTGATTCTGGACGCAGATTTGCTTATAAAAACAAGAAGAAATGCCCTTGTGATTGATTTGGCATCAAAACCTGGTGGAGTTGATTTTGAAAGCGCAAGAAAACTTGGAACAAAAGTAATTTGGGCGCTTTCGCTTCCGGGCAAGGTGGCACCGGATACCGCAGGGGACATAATAGGAAAGACGATACTGACTATTATTGATGAATTGGAGGCGAAGTAGATGACCGTAAATGGAAAGACCATAGGCTTTGCTATAACAGGCTCTTTTTGCACTTTCAAACGCGTTTTTCCTCAAATTGAGGAACTTAGAGACTGTGGGGCGAGGATTATACCCATAATGTCAGAAATCAGTTATACTACTGATACCAGATTTGGTAAGGCTGAGGAGCATATAGATTTTCTCGAAAATGTTACGGGCGAAAGGGTTATCGGCAAAATCAAAGACGCCGAGCCAATCGGTCCCCAAAAGCTTCTTGATTTGCTTGTCGTTGCACCTTGTACCGGCAACACAATATCAAAGCTTGCAAATGGGATTGCAGATTCAAGTGTTACATTGGCAGTAAAATCACACCTTCGCAACAAACGGCCTGTTGTGATTGCGGTATCGACAAATGACGGACTTGGGAATAATGCAAAAAACATAGGAACTTTGGCAAATATGAAAAATATATATTTTGTTCCGTTTGGGCAGGATGATTTTAAAGAGAAAGAAAATTCGCTGGTTGCAGACATGAAACTTATAATCCCGACCATTGAAATGGCGCTTGACGGAAAACAATTGCAACCGATGGTTTTTGATTATTAATAGGGGA
>JAZNKA010000014.1:0-33316 GCA_045578305.1 Clostridia bacterium
TGCGAATAATAGGGCTCCCACAAAAGGTTACTTTTGTGGGAAGAGGAACAGCCACCCGAACAAGTGAGCCTTTAAAAAATAAAGGCGAACACAAAGGGTGGTTGTGACGAAGTGAGGGACTTAAAGAGTTTAAGCTTTCGAATGGTCGATGGCGCAGACACTTTGAGTATTACAACCACCTGAGAAGTGAATCGGCGCGGCAGGGGGTTAAGGGGGCTTTGCTGTAGAAGCCCCCTTATAGAAAAACTTATTAAACAATAAAGCGTGAGGGTTGCAGGGGGCATTGTTCGCCGTTGCAATACAAAAGGATGCGAAGCCGAGCTTCGCATCCTTTTGTATTTTTAGTTTGCTTTTTCGAGTGCCTGTTTGATGTCATCAATAATATCGTCGACGTTTTCAATTCCGACCGAAAATCTGATAAGGTCAGGGGTAACGCCCGCTGCCTTAAGTTCCTCGTCATTAAGCTGGCGGTGTGTGTGGCTTGCAGGGTGCAAAACAGATGTTCTTGCATCTGCCACGTGTGTAACAATTGCGGCAAGCTGAAGGCTGTCCATAAATTTGACAGCTGCTTCTCTTCCACCCTTGACACCAAACGAGATAACTCCGCAAGAACCATTGGGGAGGTATTTTTGGGCAAGCGCGTGATATTTGTCAGAGGGAAGTCCGCAGTACTTAACCCACGAGATGCGGTCATCCTTTTCCAAAAACTCTGCAACTGCCTGAGCGTTGCTGCAGTGACGTTCCATACGAAGCGGCAAGGTCTCAAGACCAAGGTTAAGCAAAAATGCGTTGTGTGGCGAGGGGATAGAGCCAAGGTCACGCATAACCTGTGCGGTAAGCTTTGTTATGTATGCTGCCTTGCCGAATTTCTTGGTGTAGGTAATTCCGTGATACGATTCGTCAGGAGTGGTAAGTCCGGGGAACTTTCCGCTTGCTTCCCAGTCGAAGTTTCCGCTGTCAACAACCACGCCGCCAACCGAGGTTGCATGACCATCCATATATTTGGTTGTGGAATGAACAACAATGTCTGCTCCCCATTCAAAGGGTCTGCAATTGATGGGTGTTGCAAAGGTGTTGTCGATAATCAGCGGAACGCCGTGTGCATGAGCCGCTTTTGCCCATCTTTCGATGTCCAGAACAACCAGTGCGGGATTTGCGATTGTTTCGCCAAAGACCGCCTTTGTGTTTTCGCGGAATGCAGCGTTCAGGGTTTCGTCGTCAGCATCGGGGTCAACAAATGTTACATCAATGCCGAGCTTTTTAAGGGTTACACCAAACATATTGAATGTTCCGCCGTAAACCGATGACGAGCAAACAAAGTGTCCGCCAGCCTCGCAGATATTGAAAATCGAGTAAAAGCATGCTGCTTGCCCCGATGATGTAAGCATTGCCGCAACACCGCCCTCAAGGTCAGCGATTTTTGCCGCAACAGCGTCGTTTGTGGGGTTTGCAAGGCGGGTATAAAAATAACCGCTTTCTTCAAGGTCAAAAAGCTTGCCCATCTGTTCAGTCGAACCGTACTTCCAGGTGGTGCTTTGATAAATCGGCAAAACACGAGGCTCGCCGTTTTTTGGACTGTAGCCTGATTGAATACATTTTGTTTCTATTCTCATTGGTAAAACCTCCTTGGTGTTAAAATTCGTGCATATTATAGCCTCAAAACGAGGTTGTTAATTACAATTTTACTATCTCTCTAAAAAAAAGTCAAGGAAAAGTATGGCGCAATTGATTTTTTTGTGGTAAAATGAAGACAGTGGTCAAAGAAGAAAAAAGCATCTACTCCCGGATGTTGGAAATTTCGGCGATTCCGTGCATAAAACCGTCCGAATCGGTGGACGAAATTTCGCCCGCGATTATGCGGCTTTCGAAGACAATTATGCCAAGAAAAACTTGGGAATCAGCGGATTGTACGTGGTTTTTTACCTCATAGGTATATCGGCTTACCCGCTTTCCTTTGAATTCCGAAAGGTCAAACCCCGAGCTTTTTTGAAGTGCGTTGTAGGTTTCGAAAACCGCATCAAATTCGGTTGGAATTACAAAATGAGATATTTGTGCAGGGGAGGGGTTTATTTCCCAGCCTAGGTTTTGGGCGTATTCAACTATCATGCGATTGGTTGAATTATCGATGTGAAAAACCCCAAAAATTACGGCAAACAAAACAACAGAAAATAAAAGCGTTGCAAAAACATAGCGGCGTGCACCTGACATAGCGGACATCCCCCTTGAAAATTATTTCAATGCTAATAATATATGAAGAAAAACAAATAAAAATACTCAGGAGACAAAAATGCGACTGGACAGATTTCTCGCCGAATGTGGGTTTGGCACACGAAATGATGTGAAAAAGTTAATAAAATCAGGGCGTGTTACGGTTTTTGGCGAGACAGCGTCAAGACCCGAAAGCCAGGTTGACCCCGAAGCTTGCGAGGTTATGGTTGACGGCAAGCGGGCAAATTACCGCGAGTTTGTGTATCTGATGATGAACAAGCCGGCGGGGTATGTTTCGGCTACATGGGACAAAAAATTGCCAACAGTAATCGACCTTTTGCCCGAAGAGTATTTGCACTTCGAGCCATTTCCGGTTGGCAGACTTGACATTGACACCGAGGGGCTTTTGCTTCTTACCAACGATGGCGCGCTCAGCCACAAGCTGCTTTCGCCCAAGAAACATGTGACAAAAACCTATACTGCCCAAATCGAAAATCCAATTAGTGCTGACGATATAAAGTTGTTTGAAAACGGCATGGATTTGGGTGACTTTGTCACACTTCCGGCAAACCTTGTGCCCTTGACGGATTCCGAGCCATATTTTGCCCAGGTCACAATATGCGAAGGAAAGTTCCATCAGGTAAAGCGAATGTTTGAAAAGGTTGGCAACAAGGTGGTATATCTCAAGCGACTTAAAATGAAGAACCTTAGCCTTGATGACAATCTCAAACCCGGCGAGGTAAGGGAACTGACTGAAGCGGAGCTTAGCGATTTAAAGGAGAATTAAAAATGATAAAAAGCTTTATACCAAGGGTTGCTGTTATAAATGATTTGTCGGGGTTTGGCAGAGTGTCGCTGACCGAGGCATGCCCGATTCTTTCGGCAATGGGGATAGAGGCGTGTCCACTTCCGACGGCGGTGCTTTCTACCCATACATACAAGTTCGAGGACTATACATTTTGCGACCTGACCGACGAAATGGAAAAGATTCTTGCTCATTGGCAAAAAATAGATGTGCATTTTGATGCAGTTTGTACCGGATATATGGCAAGTGCAAGGCAGATAGAGCTTGTGACGAACTTTGTCAAAAGCAAAAAAAGGGAGGGCAGTCTGATAGTGATTGATCCTGTTCTTGGCGACAACGATTTGTCGGATGCCGAGACTGTGTATTATGACCGAATGAATGATTTGCTTTCGGGAATGAAAAGATTTGTAAGGCTTGCCGATGCAATCACACCAAATTTGACCGAGGCGTGCCTGCTGCTTGAAAGACCGTATCCAAAGAAGTATCTTTTGCCCGAAGAGGTAAAGGCTATGGCAAAGGAGCTTTCGAATATGGGCCCCGACATAGTTGCCATAACAAGCGTGATGACCGACAAAAAGCATATGTGCGTTGCGATTTATGACAAAAAGGTGGATCTTTTTGATTTGCTTGACTGCGGATATATTGACAGGCCGTTTCATGGAACCGGTGATATTTTCGCAGCAGTGCTGACGGGCGCATTGACCAAAGGAATGAAAGCGGAAGAGGCGGCACGAAAAGCGGTCGAGTTTATAAAGTCGGCGATTGCCGAGACCATGAAGTATCCCGAAATGCAAATAGAATATGGAGTAATTTTTGAAAAAGCCCTGGGGGAGCTTTGAAAAATTGCGCAGACCGCATAAAGCAGGGCAATATAGCGAAATGATTTTTGAAAAAGGCAAACGGTTAAACACGGGGAAAAGCAAGGTGAAAATTCGCTAAGGCGAATTTTTAAATAAAATTGCTTTATGCTACTGCCAAACCTTACCTCTTGCCGTATACAAGTACGCCGTCGGGTGCGGTTTGACAGTTCTGCATCAATTTTTCTTCGCTCCCGAGCTTTGAAAAAACGTGTCGACCGTTTTGTAGGGGACGACTGCCTCCCTTGCCTAAAGGGAGGGGGACCACCGTAGGTGGTGGAGGGATTTTTCGGCGTCCTGAAAAAGCCCTCCTTGTGTAAAGGAGGGTGGCGCACGAAGTGCTACGGGAGGATTGCGCAACCCCTCAGAACAATATAATTTATCTCTTCACCCTTTTTCGACTTTTTGGGTGAAGAAAAAATTTTTTATTTACGCTATTGACAAATTTTTACAACTATGGTAATATTATTACAAGGTTAGAGGGAATATAAGTTTAAAAAAGGAGATGTGCATATGAAGTCGACGGGGATTGTAAGGCGTGTTGACAAGCTTGATCGCATTGTTATACCCAAAGAGCTTTGTAGGATATTGGAGATTGAGGCAAAAACACCCATAGAGATTTTTCTTGACGGAACAAGAATTGTCCTTAAAAAGCATAACGAGGGCAAGCTTCCGGGCATAAGCAAAGGCGGCTTGGGGATTGTAAGGCGCGTTGATGACCTTGACCGCATTGTTATTCCAAAAGAGGTTTGCAACAAGCTTAATATTGCTCCTAAAGATGCGCTGGAAATTTTCGTTGATGAGGACAAGCTTGTTTTAGGAAAGTATGAGCCCGCCTGCGTTTTTTGCAATGAGGCAGATAATGTAGCTCGTTTTAAGGGGAAACCGGTTTGTGAAAAATGTATCAGAGAGCTTGTAAAAGAACTGAAAAATAAATAAGATTAAAAATCACAAAAAATAAGGGAAATTCGCTCGGGCGAATTTCCCTTGTTTTTTTAATAAGTATATTAGTGGATAATAGCAAGTTCTGTTTCTTTGTCAAACAGGTGAATCTTGTTTGTGTCAAGAACAACCTTGATTTTGTCGTCAGCCTTAGCTGTTGTACGACGATTTACCTTTGCGATGATAGGAGTTTCGCCAAGCAAGAGGTAGAGGTATGTCTCAGCACCCATCATTTCGGTGATGTCAACTGTTACATCAACAACTGCATCGGGCATTGCCGAAAGGTGAGCTTCGTCATCATAGATTGCTTCGGGTCTTACGCCAACAACAACTTCTTTGCCATAGTAAGCATCGAGCTCGGGCTTGATTTTGCCTTCGGGAAGCTTAACGCTGAAACCATTGCCGTTAAGAAGAACGTCTTCGCCTTCCTTAACCAAAGTAGCGTTTATAAAGTTCATCTGGGGGCTGCCGATAAAGCCTGCAACGAATATGTTAACGGGATTATCGTAAAGCTCGGTCGGCGAAGCACACTGCTGAAGATATCCGTCTTTCATAACAGCGATTCTTGTACCCATTGTCATAGCTTCGGTCTGGTCATGTGTAACATAAACAACAGTTGTACCAAGCTTTTTGTGGAGCTTACCGATTTCTGAACGCATCTGAACTCTGAGCTTTGCATCAAGGTTTGAGAGAGGTTCGTCCATAAGGAATACTTTGGGTTCACGAACGATTGCACGACCAAGAGCAACACGCTGTCTTTGACCACCCGAAAGAGCCTTGGGCTTACGGTCAAGAAGATGCTCAATGTCAAGAATTTTTGCAGCTTCGTGTACCTTTTCGTTGATAACGTCTTTGGGGAGCTTTCTGAGCTTGAGACCAAATGCCATATTATCAAAAACTGTCATATGGGGATAAAGAGCGTAGCTCTGGAAAACCATTGCGATATCTCTGTCCTTCGGGGGAACATCATTAACGAGCTTGCCGTCGATGTAAAGTTCACCTTCTGAAATTTCTTCAAGGCCGGCAATCATACGGAGTGTTGTGGATTTACCACAGCCTGAAGGTCCAACAAGAATTATAAATTCTTTATCTTCGATTTCAAGGTTGATGTCCTTTGCACCGATAACTCCTCCCTGATATATTTTACCAATCTGTCTTAAACTTAAACCTGCCATTTTATATAACCTCCTAAATTAGTTCGCAGTAATATTACTGCTACATTTTAGCACAAATTTCAAAAAAATGTTAGAGACTAATTAACCAAAGATTGAAACAGTAGTTTGGTGATTTTGCATAGGAACAAAATGGCAAACGCGTCAAACCCTTGCGCAGAGCGGGTTTGACGCGTTTCGTAGTTTAAAATTTTTCTATTGTGCCTAATTACTAAAAATAACAGCTGATTTTTTCAAAAAAATCATTATTTTGCACATATTGTCGAAATTTGCACTATTCGGCAGCTATTCCGTCAGTTGCAGGCGCTTCTTCGATTTCGGCATCAGACGCATCTTCTTCGCGCGCAACAGGTGCAGCCGAAACAATCTTCACGCCATCGGCAAGTCGCATGAGGCGAACACCTTTTGTAACACGCTTCAGGGTGCTGATTTCTTCAGTATGGACTCTTATGATTATACCTTCGGAGGTCATAATCATAATGTCGTCCTCGTCGGTAACAAGACCAAAGCCCGAAACATTGCCTGTTTCGTCGCTGATTTTGTAGGTGCTTGTTCCCTGACCGCCTCGCGACTGAACCTTGTATTCCGAAAGCTCGGTCTTTTTGCCGTAGCCGTTTTCGCTGATAACCAGAATTTTTGCATTCTCGCGGGTGGTGCTCATTCCAACAACATAGTCGCCGTCCTTAAGCATAATGCCACGAACACCGCGCGAAACTCTGCCCAGGGTTCTGACATCGGACTCCGAAAATCTTATCATCTTGCCAAGGTGGGTGCCCATAAAGATATCGCCTTCGCCCTTGGTGCGGACAACGTTGATAAGCTCGTCACCCTCGTCAAGATTGATTGCAATTTTTCCTGCCTTGGGAGCATTCTGATACTCAGCAAGAGCGGTCTTTTTGATTACACCCTGACGGGTTGCCATGATAAGATACTCGTCATCACTGTATTCGCGGATTGGCAGAATTGCCGAAACCTTTTCGCCCGGGTCAAGCGGCAGAAGATTTACAATCGCAGTACCCTTTGCCTGTCTGCCGGCTTCGGGGATTTCGTATGCCTTTATGCGGTACATCTTGCCTGCATTGGTGAAGAACAAAATGTATGCATGTGTCGAGGATACAAACATTGTGTCAACAAAGTCTTCCTCCTTGGTTTGCATGCCGATAATGCCCTTGCCGCCGCGTTTTTGGCTGCGATAGGTATCTGCTGCCAAGCGCTTGATGTAGCCCTGACGGGTCATGGTGATTACATTGTCTTCCTCTTCAATAAGGTCCTCAATATCTATGTCGTCAACAACAGGCTCGATAGAGGTGCGTCTTGCGTCGCCAAATTTGTCGCGGATTTCGCTGATTTCGGTCTTCAGCACTTCCAGAACTTTGGCGTCTGATGCAAGGATTGACTCAAGCTCGGCAATAAGAGCCATAATTTCTTTGTATTCGTTGTCAATCTTCTCGCGCTCGAGGCCCTGAAGTCTTGCAAGGCGCATATCAAGGATAGCCTGCGCCTGAACATCCGAAAAGTCAAATCTTTCCATCAGCTTGGGTTTTGCATCGCTGTAGCTGCTGCGGATAATGCTGATGATTTCGTCGATATTGTCAAGTGCAATCCTGAGGCCCTCTAGTATGTGAGCTCTTGCCTCGGCTTTCTTTTTGTCAAAACGCGAACGGCGGATGATGACATCCTTCTGGAAGTCGATGTAATTGTCCAGAATTTCGCGCAGGTTAAGCACCTTTGGCTCGACCTGATTTACCAAAGCCAGCATAATAACGCCAAAGCTGTCTTCAAGCTGAGTGTACTTGTAAAGCTGATTCAAAACGATTGTCGCATTTGCATCGCGTTTGATTTCAACAACAATGCGCATACCATCGCGGTCGGACTCGTCACGCAGGTCCGAAATCCCCTCAACACGCTTTTCGCGCACCAAATCAGCGATTTTTTCAATAAGGCGGGCCTTGTTTACCATGTATGGTATCTCGGTAATAACAATGCGCTGCCTTTCTTTAACTTCCTCGATTTCTGCCTTTGCGCGGAGACGGATTTTGCCTCTGCCGGTGTGGTATGCGGCGCGGATTCCTGATGTTCCCATTATCTGAGCGCCGGTCGGGAAGTCAGGACCCGGAATGTGCTCCATAAGCTCGTCTATGGTGATTTCGGGATTGTCAATAACAGCAATAATTCCGTTGATAACCTCGGTCAGGTTGTGGGGCGGAATATTGGTTGCCATACCTACGGCAATACCGTTTGAACCGTTTACCAGAAGATGTGGGAATCTTGACGGCAAAACAACAGGTTCTTTGCGGCTTTCGTCAAAGTTTGGCATAAAGTCAACGGTTTCTTTTTCGATATCGGTCAGCATCCGCATAGCCATACGCGACATACGCGCTTCGGTATAACGATAAGCTGCAGGCGGGTCGCCATCGACCGAGCCGAAGTTTCCGTGCCCGTCAACTGTCGGGTATCTCATCGAGAAGTCCTGAGCCATACGAACCATTGCGTCATAAACCGATGCGTCGCCGTGTGGATGGTATCTACCCAGCACGTTACCGACGGTGGTAGCACTCTTGCGGTACTCGCGGTCGGGGGTCAGGTTGTCCTCGTGCATTGCATAAAGGATGCGGCGGTGTACCGGTTTGAGACCATCACGCACATCGGGGAGCGCACGACCTACAATAACCGACATTGCATAGTCAAGATATGACTTTCGCATTTCCTTTTCGATTTCGACAGGGATGATGTTGAGTTTTGAGGCGTCAAACAACGCTTCGTTTCTTTCATCTGCCATTTCGTCACCTCGTTTATAATAAAAAATTTGCGTTTTAAGGCGTGTTTAAAAAATATCCTTACCTTTTTTATTTCGACAAAAATTTGAAAAATCCTTTTATTTGGCAAAAAAATTATGCTACAATCGATTTTAAGCAAAAAAGGGATGCAATTTTGCATCCCTTTTTTGATTTTATACTTTAAAGTGTTAGTTCGAAACATAAAACTCAACCAGCTCTTCCAAAATTTCGTCGGTTTCAAGACGCTGGATAAGTGTTCTTGCGCCGTTGTGCGCAGTGATATAAGAGGGGTCGCCCGACATAATGTAGCCAACAATCTGGCTTATGGGGTTGTAGCCCTTTTCTTTAAGTGCCGAATAAACGGTCAGAATTACCTCACGAGGTGACATCTGTTTTTCTTTTTCGACGCTGAATTTTACAGTTTTCGAGAAATTTTTGTTGTTTTCCATAAAAAATCTCCTTCTGCCAAATAATCTATTTAAAGTGTATCATATTAAATCAAATTTTACAAGTTAAATTTTTGTAACAAAATTATTATCGTTTGCCGTAATAATCCCCCGAGACAATTATGTCGTTTATTTCAAAGCTTTCTTTCACGCGGGCGCTTTGGGCCTTTATATGCTCGGCATCCTTTTCTGCGGGAGCGGTATCTGACGGCACATAATACATCTTTTCGTCAAGCCACGCGCTGTTGCCGAAATAAACAAAACCGGGCGTTTTTTGGTCAAGTGCGTCGCTGCCAATATATTTGCCGTCTGTCTTAAGATCAAAAAGGTTGACAAGGGTCGGCAGCCAGTCAATTGTCATCATTGGCTTTGAAACTTTTTTTGCCGGCAGGTCCTTTGCATAGATAAATGCAGGCACACGATAAATTATTTCGCCCTCTTTAAAGCTTGCAAGCTTTTGCTGGTCCGAAAAGCCATAGGCATAGTGGTCGGTGTAAGCGATAATTACGGTGTCATCAAGCAGTCCGTTATTTTCCAGCCTGTCAAGAAGAAGCCTGAAAAAGTCGTCGGTGTCGGCGGCAAGAATCTGACAGTTGTTCTTCTCTTTGTCCAGTCCCGGATTTACAAGCTCGGGATGATTTTCCTTTGCAACCGCAAGCTTGGCGTCGTCAAAGGTATAGGGGACATGCCCCGAATATGTGATTACAAAACTGAAAAACGGCTTGCCGTCAACAACTTTGTTGTAAATATCGTCGTTTTTAAAGATATTGCTGTCTGCCTGCGATACGGTCTCGGGCATGCCGAATTCGGTAAAGGAATGATATTTTTCATACCCAAAGCTTTTGTGCATTATTCCGCGGTTGTAAAATTCGGAGTCGTTGTAGTGGAACGAATTTACCGAATAGCCCGACTCGCTGAAAAGCTTTGGCAGAGCATAGGGATAGCTGTTTGCACTGAAGTTGACCGCACTTACGGCGGTAATTGGTGTGAAAAGACCCGTGTTGAATGCGAATTCTGCATTAAAGGTGTGCCCTGTGCCAAAAAACGGTGAGTGGTAGTTTTCAAAATTTATTCCCTCGCGCATCATTTTTGTGATGGTAGGAGTGTGTTTTTGGTCAATCATCCAGGTGTCAATGCCTTCAAGCATAACGGCAATCACATTTTTGCCCTTTAAAAGCCCTGTATATTCATTTTTGCCTTGAGCGGGTTTTTCGGCAAAATATTGGTCCACCTTTTCCATCTGTTTTTTGCCATAGGCATCGGGTGCAACAAAGGTGTCAAAGGCGTCGCGGAATGTAAGGTGGTAAAGTCCGCATAAATCAAGGCATTTGTTTACATCATTGAAGTTTTTGTAAACAACCCTTGGTTTTCGCCACGAATCCCAGTCATCGCTTGAGTCGCCGTGGAGCTCGGGCTGCATAAAGATATGCAAAGCCGAAAGCATAACAACAGGGACCAGGGTCAAAAACCACCATTTGCGGTTTTTGGACGAAAAGCTCCTCCAACTTAAAGCCGCGGCAACAAGACACAAAATTGCGGTAATGGTACACGAAAGAAGCCATTCGTCAATATATTTGATTGCAAACGAAAGATACTCTGCCCCCTCGCCAACCAAAGCAATGCTTTTTATGCGGAAAAATTGGTCAAATATTTTAAAATATACATATTGACATAACGAAAGAATAATAAACACGGATGCGGTTATTATATATGTAACGCGTCCTGATTTTTTTGGAAGCAAAAGGCAAACAAGCAGCAAAAGACAAATCCATGCAGCAGTAAAACACCAGCTTGCAGGAAAGACAAACGCCTCCTGAAACACCTTGGGCAAAACAAGCCAGCGAAGCTGAAGGTCAGGCAAAACAAACGAAACGAACGCAAACAATATAAAAATATTGTGTTTGAAAAATCTCATTAAAGCTTTAAGCTTAGTTTTCAAAAAATCACCTTCTGTTTTTAAAATGTTGTGATTATCAATATTATTTGGTAATTTTATCACAAATATTATAAAAAAGCAAGACGAAGGTATTTTGTATTGACACAAAGAGTAAAAATATGGTATTATAACTATATCAACAATGAAATAAATGGGGAGGAATAACAAATGTTAGTTTCGGTTACTGAAATGCTTAAAAAGGCAAAGGCAGGCAAGTATGCTGTCGGACAGTTCAACATAAACAATCTTGAATGGACAAAGGCAATACTTCTTACTGCAGAAGAATGCAAGTCACCTGTTATCCTTGGTGTGTCCGAGGGTGCGGGCAAATATATGTGCGGATTTAAAACCGTTGTAAATATGGTCGAAGGTATGCTCGAGGGCTTGGGAATTACCGTTCCGGTTGCTGTTCATCTTGACCACGGCACTTATGACGGTGCGATGAATGCAATGAATGCAGGATTTTCTTCAATTATGTTTGACGGCTCGCACTATCCCATTGACGAGAATATCAAGAAAACTACCGAGCTTGTAAATCTTGCTCATTCAAAAGGCATTTCAATTGAAGCCGAGGTCGGCGCAATCGGCGGCGAAGAAGACGGTGTTATCGGCGGCGGCGAGGTTGCAGACCCGAATGAATGTAAAATGATTGCGGATTTGGGCGTTGACCTTTTGGCTGCGGGCATCGGCAACATCCACGGCAAGTACCCCGAAAACTGGCAGGGCCTCAACTTTGAAGCTTTGGAAAAAATCAGTCAGGCAACAGACCCGATGCCGCTTGTTCTCCATGGCGGCACAGGCATCCCCGAGGATATGATAAAGAAGGCAATCTCTTTGGGCGTTTGCAAAATCAATGTAAACACCGAGTGTCAGATTACCTTCAGCGCGGCAGTGCGCAAATATATCGAAGAGGGCAAAGACCTGGTTGGCAAGGGCTTTGACCCAAGAAAGCTTCTTGCGCCCGGCGTTGAGGCAATCAAAGCTACAGTTAAAGAAAAAATGGAGCTTTTTGGCTCAATCGGCAAAGCGTAGACAGCATTTGCTGGATTCGAAAACGGCAAAAAAACAATTAAACGGCAAGGAAAACATCGAGTTTTCCTTGCCGTTGCTTTCTTTCTGCTTGCGTGGGGATAGGCGAAAAGACTCATTACTTAACCAGATTTTCTCCTACTTTATATATATCACCGGCTCCCATTGTTATAACCAAATCACCGGGTTTTGCGTTTGCTCTGATATATCTTTCGATTGCCGAAAAGTCGTTTATATACAAAGCGTTGCTGCACTTTTCGGCAAGGTCGCACGAGTGGATTGTGCCGTCGTATGCTTCGCGGGCGGCAAATATATCGGCAAGAATAACGCGGTCAGCAAGCGAAAGTGCGTCGGCAAATTCGCTCAGGAATGCTTTTGTACGCGAATATGTGTGTGGCTGAAAAATGCACCACACATTACCTTTTGTCAGAGTTTTTGCGGTTTCAAGAGTGCTGCGGATTTCGGTCGGGTGATGAGCATAATCGTCAACTACCGTTATGTCGTCAAAGCTTCCCAATGTCTCAAAACGACGCTTTGTACCGCCAAATTTTTCAAGACCGCGTTTTATCACTTCGGGCGAAATCCCAAGTTCCCACGCGGCAGCAAATGCGGCAAGAGCATTTTGGATGTTGTGGTTTCCGTGCACCGAAAGCTCCAAATCGACTGCGTGATTGCCGTATGCATAAACGCTCAGGCAGGTTTTGCCCGAGGAATCCAAACGGATATTTTCGGCATAAAAATCGTTATTTCCACCAAATATACCATATTTTATGATTTTGTTTTTGATATTTTGCACAACAGTTTGGGTGTTTTTATCGTCAGAACAAACAATAATGCATCCAAGAGGGGAATTTAGTCTTGCAAAACTCTCAAAAGCTGATATAATATGAGATATATCGGCAAAATAATCTAAGTGGTCTTCTTCGACATTAGTGATTATTGACATAAACGGATTAAAGTGAAGAAAACTTTCCACATACTCACATGCTTCAAGGACAAGGTAATCGTTTGAGCCGATTTTAAAGTTACCGCCTATTTGTTGGAGTTCGCCTCCCACCAGAATTGTGGGGTCAAGCGAGGCTTCAAGCAATACAAGCGAAAGCATTGAGGTTGTTGTGGTTTTTCCGTGCGTTCCAGCAACGGCGATGGGGCATTTGTAAAGCTTCATCAGTTGTCCCAAAAGCTCGGCTCTTTCAAGCATGGGTATACCAAGGGATTTTGCCTTGACGAGTTCGGGATTGTCTTTTGGGATTGCAGCGGTATAGCAAACCAGGCTTGGTTCCTGGATGTTGTTGGGACTGTGACCTATCTTCACATCGATACCTGCAGCCAAAAGTCTTTTGGTTGTTTCGGTTTCGCATCTGTCCGAACCACTTACCCGTGCACCGAAGAACTTCAGCATATGGGCAAGAGCGCTCATGCTTATCCCGCCTATGCCGACCATATGTATATGGAGTGATTCCATCGGGCACGAAAAATCTATTGCTTTCATTTTAATCTCATCTCCTTGGCTTTTAAGCATCTGTTTAACCTTGCATTTTTATTTCCGCATTTCAAGTATACTACATTTCATAAAATTTAGCAATATAGGTTATTATATTATTTTGAAACTTTTTTATGCAAAATTATTAACCATTATATACATTATAACAAAAAGGCAAACACTATGTTTGGCGAAAGGCGGTGCATTTTATATGCAAATTACTGACATCAAAGTCAGAAAAATCAATGCGGAAGGCAGAATGAAAGCAGTCGTTTCTGTTACTTTTGATGATTGTTTTGTCGTTCACGACATCAAGGTCATCGAAGGCCAGGAAAAATTGTTCATTGCAATGCCCAGCCGCAAAACTCCGGACGGTGAATTCAAGGATATCGCACATCCTATCAACGCCGACACAAGAGAACTTCTCCAGAATATGATTCTTGCAAGCTACGAGGAATCTCTTAACGAAGAAACAGAGGAATAAAAATATAAAAGCTCTGAAAGGTAAATATCCCCCCGTTTTTGACGGGGGGATATTTATTTATGCCGTTAAAGATTTTTCAAAAGATTTACTGCAATTTCGGTATTCTTCTTCGAAAGCAAAACAAATTCGTTGCTTTTTTCCTGCATAGCCGCACAAATCTCGGTGCGGTTTTCAATTATCTTTTGCGCAAAACCGCAAAGGCGTTTGCAATCTATTTTTTCAACTGACTCGACAAATTCAAGGCCGATGGACTTCATAACCGCAACAACCTTGGGGTCATAGTCAAGAGCGATTGACGGAACGCCCGCTTTGACTGCGTATATAAGCGAATGAAGTCTCATCCCAAGAACAAATTCACACCGATTGGCAACTCCAAGCATAAGCTCGGGCGAAAAACCGTTTTGGCTTATTGCTGCGGGCACCTTAAGCCCTTTAAAGATTCTTTCCGAGATTTCCTTGTCAAAGGTTTTTTGCATGGGAACAATCAGTGGTTTGACAGAGTAAGTATTGTAGACGAACTCGCAAAATTCGCAAATTTTGCTTTCGAAGTCCTTGTCAAGAGCCTTCCAGTCCCTTACACTGACAAGAAAGATCCTTTCGTCAGGCGAAACGCCGCAAGACAAAAGTGCCTTATCAACAGCTTCTTTTTCTGCAACCGGAAGCGAAAAGACCGGGTCTGCCGTAACTTCGCAGGGGACCTCGGGCAAAAGGATTTGCGAAAGCTCGTCCTTCGAAGGAAGGTCGCGAAGAGTGATGTAGCTTGCACTCTTCAGCGTTTTTTGGATATGTTTAAAATTTTTGGCGCGTGTCACAGGGCCAATGCCGTTGGCATAAAGCATAACCTTTGCACCTCTCAGCTTTGCAAGGCGCATAACGGCAAGATAGTAGTAGAGGGATTTTGAACTTGTGACATCCTGAATAAGACTTCCACCACCGCTTATCAAAAGCTTGGTTTTGCCAAAAAGTCGCCACAACTTCAAAAAGTCAAGTCTGTCAATCGAATTTACACAGTAGAGCCGGCTTGTTTCGGCAGGATTCTTTGAAAGAACTGTTATTGATATATTGGGGCACATATCCCTAAGCTCCGAGATTATGGCTGACAGTATCGAGTCGTCGCCGCTGTTATGAAATCCGTAATAACCCGAGATAACCACATCAACAGGTCTTTTGCCACCGCAAATCAGATGGTTTTCGATATCTTTGATTTCGGGCACAAGGGCAGCATCAAACGGGGAGTCTTTTGCCACCGAGAAATACATACGCAGGGCATCATTTGCCATTGTGTCTACCGAATAATGTTTTTTTACGGTTTCAAGCGAATATTCGCCAAGTTTTGCACGAAGGTCAGCCTTGTCATTGCCGAGAGTTTTGAGTAAATCTTCGCAAAGACGCTCGGTGGTTGTTTCCTCGCAGCCACGGCAGCAGAAGTTGGTGTCAATCGAGGCCGCAAGCTTGTCTTCGTCAAAAATTCCGATATACCCTTCGTTTCCGGCGATTATTGCAGGCTTTTTGCATGCCATTGCCTCAAGCGCTGCACGGCTTACGCCAACAAACACATCGCAGGATGCCGCAAACTTGTTGATGTCGGTTCTCGCGCCGGTTGTTATTACAACTCGTTTTCCAAGCTGCTCGTTTGTCTGGTCGGCTTCTTTTTTTATCTGGTCAAAATCATTGCCGCCGCCGACCACCACAACCTCAAGGTTTGGTATGTGAGCTAAAAGCTTGGGCACAGCCTCAATCAGCTTGTGCGCTGCAAGACTTCGGTCAATATCCATACGGCTGACATAAACTATTCGCATTTTTTCTTCGCCAAAATCAAATTCGGCAGAAATATCGGAATAATCAATGTTCTCCGAGAATTTGTCTGTATCAACACCGTTTATGGTTACCCCGATATTTTCGGCTTTGCAGCCGTAGTTGTCAATAAGATATTTTTTGATATCGTCGCTCACGGCAAGACTGCGCTGACCCCAGTTTGTCAAAAGATTAAGTGGAAAGCGGGTTGTAAAAACCCAATGAGCAGTCGATACAAAGCGGAACTTGAGCTTTTTGTGCAAAAGACCGCACAAAAAGCCGGGGATGCGTGCATGAGCGTGAACAATGTCAATCCTTAAGTCAAGAATGATTTTTTCAAGAAGCTTGTACGCATTTTTAAGCGAACGGGGGTTTTTCCTGTTGAGTGGAACGGTGAAGTGCTTTATTCCGGCATCTTCAAGCTCTTTTACATAGGCGCCGCCGTTTGATGCGACAAAAACCTCCACGCCTTTGCGCGCAAGTGCCTTCGAAAGCTCTACTATATGAGTTTCGGCGCCCCCTATATCAAGTTGCATGGTAGCCATCAAAACTTTCATAACAAAACTCCGTTCTGTCAGGGAATCTGACAAAATTTTTAATATACCAAAGGTACGCAAGCTGTTGCCGCGTACCTTTAAAATACTTAATTCTCAGCCTCAGCGGTTTCGTCATCAAATTCTGCCGACGGACTGAAAACAGTCTCGACAAGCTCGGCTGTTTTTGCGTTGTCGCAAATAAAGTACGATGCGCCGTTTATTGTCTGTGATGCGCCGGGCAACTGATACATTTTCATTTTATCCGGTGTTATTTTGCGAATTGCGCCAAGATGCTTGATCAAATCCTTGCCGGTGTAGTTTGTCCGCACGTTTTTGGTCACAACCTCAAAAATCTCGTTTGCTTTAAGCAGATATTTTGCATTGACTTTTTGCGAAATCAAAGCTTTGATAAATGCCTGCTGCGCCTCGATCCTGCCAAGGTCGCCCATCGCATATCCGGGGAAGCCCGGGTTTCCTTTGCGGAATCTGACAAAGTCGTGTGCCTTTTTGCCGTCAAGGACCTGAAGCCCGGGTTGAAGGTCGATATGAAGTCCCTGAACAGGGTCGTCGTACTTCATGCGGAACGGAACATTAAATTCCACTCCGCCAAGCGCATCGATAATTTCGGTAAATCCGTCAAAGTTGACACTCATAAAGTAATGAATGGGAAGCCCGGTAAGAAGCTTTACCTTTTGGACAGTCAGGTCCTCGGGCGCCTGAAGATTGCCGCGCTTGACTTCCTGATATCCAATGCCGACTGCGGCGTTGATTTTCTGGTAGTATTTTCCGACAAGAACACGCGTATCGCGGGGGATTGACAAAACACTAAGTCTGCCTGTCTTACCGTTTAAGCTGGCAAGCATAATGGTGTCGCTGCGCATACCGCCCTTGTCAACACCAAGAAGCAGAATGTTCACCATGCCGGCATTTGCAGATTTGTCCAAAGACTGCAGGGCAATTTCTTCACCAAAACTGAAGCTTGCAAGAAATTTGGCAGAAATCACGCCGCCCACGGTTGCAAACACAATGCAAAACACACATATAAAGGATATTATTGTTTTTTCTTTTTTGCTGAAGGTGTTCAAATTACATCCTTGCCTTTCGTAAATAGTCAAATTCTGAAAAATTCATTTTTCATCAAGATACATTTAGTATATCCAAAGTGCCGGCAAAAGTCAACAGACACAGGAGCTTTGAAATCAAAATTTAACAAATTGGTTACATTTCGCAAAGGTTTTTGTCTGTGCGGCGATAAAGAATGAAACGATTGCCGATTACCTGAACAACCTGCGAGCAGGTTGCTGCAGCAAGTTCTTCTGCAACCTCGCGCGCAGACATCATCGCATTTTCGAGGACGTTTCCTTTTATAAGCTCGCGCGCTTCAAGCGCGTCATCGATTTGCTTTATTACATTTTCGGTAATGCCGTCTTTTCCCACCTGATAAAGAGAGGGAACACGGTTGGCAAGACCTCTGAGGTATGCCCTTTCCTTGCTGGTCATAAAAATTCAATCCTTTCTATTCATTAGTATGTCTGAAAGCCGCCCAAATTCCTCGAGCGAAAGCTTTTCTCCACGGATGGAGGGGTCAAGGTTAAGTGTCTCAAGCGCGGCAGAGACGGATGATTTTTCGAGTGAAACATATGGACTTTTTGAAAGTGCGTTAACAAGCGTCTTTCGTCGCTGCCCGAATGCAGATTTTATTATTTTGAACATAAATTCTCTGTCGGATACATCAACCCGGGGTTTTTCCAAAACCGAAAGGCTGATTACGGTTGATGCCACCTTTGGCTGAGGCAAAAAGCAATGCGGCTCGGCACTGCAGACAATTTTTGGCTCGGTATAAAAGCTGACCGCTGCCGAAAGCGCGCCGTAATCCTTGCCACCGGGAGACGCTGCCATACGCTCGGCAACCTCTTTTTGTACCATAACGGTAAGAGATTTTACGGGAATTTCGTTTTCTAAAAAAGTCATAATTATCGGAGTCGTAATATAATAAGGAAGATTTGCAACAACCGCGACCGGCATATCCCCGAATTTTTCGGCAAGAAGTGCACGTATATCAATCTTCATTATGTCAGCAAAAACAACCTCGGTGTTTTCAAAATCGGCAAGAGTCTCGGCAAGAAGGTTTTCAAGGCTTTTGTCGATTTCAACGGCAACAACCTTGCCAGCTGCATTTGCAAGCTCACGAGTAAGTGTTCCTGCACCTGGCCCTATTTCAAGGACACCCCAGTTTTTGTCAATACCCGAGCCTTCAACTATTTTGTCAAGTATGCTTTGGTCAATCAAAAAGTTCTGGCCCAGAGACTTCGAAAAAGAAAAACCATGCCGTTCGATAACGGCTTTAAGTTCTTTAGGGTTTGAAAGCGTCACAAAAGTCCCCTCCTTTTTGTCGGGCAAATATATGAAAGTTGTCCGTTTTTGAGTTTGTAAAATATAAAACAATAGCACCAGAAAATCCGGTGCTTTTTTAAAATCAAAAAAATTTACCAAATTTCGCAAAAATTCATTGACAAAGCACACAAGCTGTGATATAATGGCTATCTATTATAGTGCGTCTTTTTGCGAATTTTTCAATTTCACCCATATTTTTACTGTTATTTTGATGTATTTTCAGTATAGCACAAGCTTTACTAAAATGCAATAGCTGATTTAAAAATTTTTGTGAAACTTTTTCAAAAAAAGCAAAAGAAACCACTATATATTGTGCTGTTCTAATTAAATTATATACTAATTTTGGTCGTCTTTCGGTATGACCACAAATATTACGAAGAGGTGATTTGTTTTATGGTACATCCGGTGAAACTTGGCAGAAACACGCGTATGAGCTATGGCAAGATAAGAGAAGTTATTGACATGCCCAATCTTATCGAAATCCAGAAAAACTCGTATGATTGGTTTCTCAGCGAAGGACTTAAAGAAGTCTTCCACGATGTGTCACCTATTACGGATTATGCAGGAAATCTTATTTTGGAGTTTATTGACTACAGAATAGATATGAATCCGAAATACGACATCGAAGAATGTAAGGAAAGGGATGCCACATACGCAGCCCCCTTGCGTGTAAAGGTAAGACTTATCAACAAAGAAACCGGCGAGGTTAAAGAACAGGAAATCTTTATGGGCGATTTCCCGATCATGACACCGTCGGGCACCTTTATCATAAACGGAGCAGAGCGTGTTATCGTCAGCCAGCTTGTCCGTGCACCTTCGGTGTACTTTGACGACAAGTTTGACAAAATCGGCAAAAAGCTGTTTTCGTCTCAGGTTATCCCCAACCGTGGTGCATGGCTTGAATACGAGACCGACAGCAACGATTTGTTCCATGTAAAAATCGACAAAATGAGAAAGACCCCCATCACGGTTCTTATCCGTGCTCTTGGCTTTGGCACAGATGCCGAAATCATCGACCTCTTTGGTGAGGACGAGCGTATCCTTCGCACAATGGAAAAGGATACAACCAAGACCTATGAAGAGGGTCTCTTAGAGATATACAGAAAACTCCGTCCGGGCGAGCCTCCCACAATCGAGAGCGCACGTTCGCTCATTACCAATTTGTTCTTTGACCCCAAACGCTATGATCTGGCAAGGGTCGGCAGATACAAGTTCAACAAAAAGCTTGCTCTTGAGGGCAGAATTGTCGGCTTTACAGCTGCCGAAAATCTGGTTGATCAGGAAACAGGCGAGCTTATCGTTTCGGCAGGCGAAAAGATTACCAAAGAGATGGCAAAAGCTTTGGAAAAGGCAGGCATCAGCTCGGTTACACTTCAGCTTGACGAAGGCAAGACCACAAAGGTTCTTTCAAACGGAATGGTTGAGCTTGCTGATTTGGTTGATTACAATCCCAGAGATTACGAAATAAACGAAAAAGTCCGTTACTCAATCCTTAAAGAAATTATGGAAGAGTACCCGGATATGAATTCTGACGAGTTCAAAAAAGCTCTTACCGAGCGTCGTGACGAGCTTATCCCCCGTCATATCGTTGTTGACGATATCATTGCATCGATTTCGTATATCGGCAATCTGGCTGCAGGCGTTGGCTCGGTTGACGACATTGACCATCTTGGAAACCGTCGCTTAAGAAGTGTTGGCGAGCTGCTTCAGAACCAGTTCCGCATCGGTCTTTCAAGAATGGAAAGAGTTGTTCGCGAAAGAATGTCAACTCAGGACCTTGACGCGATAACCCCGCAGACGCTTATAAACATCAGACCTGTGACTTCTGCTGTCAAAGAATTCTTTGGTTCATCGCAGCTTTCACAGTTTATGGACCAGATCAATCCCCTTGGCGAGCTTACTCACAAGAGAAGACTTTCGGCGCTTGGTCCCGGCGGTCTTTCAAGAGAAAGAGCCGGCTTTGAAGTGCGTGACGTTCATCATTCGCACTATGGCCGTATGTGTCCTATCGAGACCCCTGAAGGTCCCAACATCGGTCTTATCAACTCGCTTTCGGGCTTTGCAAAGGTAAATGAATATGGCTTTATTGAGGCTCCTTACCGCAAGGTTGACAAGGAGACAGGCTGTGTTACCGACGAAGTTGAATATATGACAGCTGATACCGAGGACGGATTTTATATCGCTCAGGCAAACGAACCTATCGGTGAAGACGGAAAGTTCGTTTCAAAGAAGGTTGTTACAAGATACAGAGATGAATTTCTTGAGGTTTCGGCAGAGCCGGGCAAGTGTCGTGTTGACTATATGGACGTGTCGCCCAGACAGGTTACTTCAATTGCGACAGCAATGATACCCTTCCTTGAAAACGACGATGCTAACCGTGCACTCATGGGCTCGAACATGCAGCGTCAGGCTGTTCCGCTTCTTCTTCCCGAGTCACCGATTATCGGTACCGGCATGGAACACAAGGCGGCAAAAGACTCAGGCGTTTGTATCCTTGCAAAGCGTGGCGGTGTTGTTTCAAAGGTTTCGGCATGCCAGATAGAGGTTAAGACCGACGAAGGCGAAACCGATACCTACAAGCTTATCAAGTTCACCCGTTCGAACCAGGGTATGTGCATAAACCAAAGACCCATAGTGGTAGAGGGCGAAAGAGTTGAAGCTGGCGACATCATCGCTGACGGACCTTCAACCAAAAACGGCGAAATCGGTCTTGGCCGCAACATCCTTATTGGTTTTATGACCTGGGAAGGCTACAACTACGAGGACGCTATGCTCATCAATGAGCGTCTTGTAAAAGAAGATATACTCACATCTATTCATATTGAAGAATACGAAATCGAGGCACGTGACACAAAACTCGGCCCCGAAGAAATCACACGCGACATCCCCAATGTGGGCGAAGATGCACTCAAAGACCTTGACGAACGCGGTATCATCCGCATCGGCGCCGAGGTTGAAAGTGGCGACATTCTTGTCGGCAAGGTTACACCCAAGGGCGAAACCGAGCTTTCGGCAGAAGAAAGACTTCTTCGTGCAATCTTTGGCGAAAAAGCGCGCGAGGTCCGCGACACATCACTCCGCGTTCCTCATGGTGAATATGGTATCATAGTGGATGTCAAAGTCTTCACTCGCGAAAACAGCGACGAGCTGCCCCCGGGTGTAAGCCAGATTGTCCGTTGCTATATCGCTCAAAAGAGAAAGATTTCTGTCGGCGATAAGATGGCGGGCCGTCATGGTAACAAGGGTGTTATTTCAAGAATTCTTCCCGAAGAGGATATGCCGTTCCTTCCGGATGGTACTCCGCTTCAGATAGTTCTTAACCCATTGGGCGTTCCTTCACGTATGAACATCGGTCAGGTGCTTGAGGTGCATCTTGGCTATGCTGCAAAGGCCCTTGGCTGGAAGGTTGCAACACCGGTATTTGACGGTGCAAACGAAGATGATATTATGGACGCTTTGGAACAGGCAGGCTATGAACGAGACGGCAAGACCATACTTTATGACGGCCGTACAGGTGAGGCATTTGACAATCGTGTTACGGTTGGTTATATGCACATGCTCAAGCTTGCTCACTTGGTTGATGACAAAATCCATGCCCGCTCGACAGGTCCTTATTCACTGGTTACTCAGCAGCCACTTGGCGGTAAAGCTCAGTTCGGTGGCCAGAGATTCGGTGAAATGGAAGTTTGGGCACTTGAGGCATACGGCGCTGCATACACGCTTCAGGAAATCCTTACGGTTAAGTCTGACGATGTGGTAGGTCGTGTTAAAACATATGAAGCTATTGTCAAAGGCGAAAACATTCCGAAGCCGGGCGTTCCCGAATCGTTTAAGGTTCTTATCAAAGAACTCCAGAGTCTTGCTCTTGATGTAAAAGTTCTGGACGAAAACGGCGAGGAAGTTATCCTTAAAGAAAGCATTGACGATGACGAGCCGGCAGATCTCCAGGTAAGCATTGACAAGGCAGAGGATGCACCTGATACTCAGTACGAGGAGCAGGTTTCATCCGACGAGGACCTCATTGACAGCGAGCTGTTCTATGACTTTGAGGACACAGCTTTGGAAAATGCCGAAGACGATGATTATGACTTTGTTTCTGACGAAGATCTGGACGACATCGACGAGGATGAACTCTAAAGTCGGACACAAACAGATGCTTATGTCTTAAAAGATTTCCGTTTTTTGTCGCTCATAACAAAAACGGAGTGCTGATTTAACTTTGTGAGCAGAAAGTCGAGTGATAAGCTATATGAGTGAATATCAGAATTTCGATGCTATACAAATCGGACTTGCTTCGCCCGAAAAGATAAGAGAATGGTCTCATGGCGAGGTTAAAAAGCCCGAAACTATAAACTATCGTACACTAAAACCCGAAAAAGACGGTTTGTTCTGCGAAAAAATCTTTGGTCCTCAAAAGGACTGGGAATGTCATTGTGGAAAGTACAAAAGAGTTCGCTACAAGGGCGTTATCTGTGACCGATGTGGCGTTGAAGTTACACGCGCAAAGGTTCGCCGCGAAAGAATGGGACACATCGAGCTTGCAGTTCCGGTGTCGCATATCTGGTACTTTAAAGGAATACCCAGCCGTATGGGCCTTATACTTGATATGTCGCCTCGTCTTCTCGAAAAGGTTTTGTACTTCGCAGCGTATGTAGTAATTGACCCGGGCAAGACCGGACTTATGAAAAACCAAATCCTTTCTGAGCGTGAATACCGCGAGGAATGCGAAAAGTACGGAAGCGAAGCCTTCCGCGCAGGAATGGGCGCAGAAGCTGTTCTTGAAATGCTGAAGGCGATTGACCTTGACGCACTTTATGAAGAGCTGAAAAGCGACCTTGACGGTGCAAAGGGTCAGAAGAAAATCCGTACAGTGAGACGACTTGAGGTTGTTGAGTCGTTCCGTCAGTCAGGAAACAAGCCCGAGTGGATGATTATGCCGGTGCTTCCGGTTATCCCGCCCGAAATCAGACCGATGGTACAGCTTGACGGTGGCAGATTTGCAACATCTGACCTCAATGACCTTTACAGAAGAGTTATAAACAGAAACAACAGACTTAAAAGACTTCTTGACCTCGGTGCTCCCGAGATTATCGTAAGAAACGAAAAGAGAATGCTTCAGGAAGCTGTTGATGCTCTTATAGACAACGGCAGACGCGGCAGACCCGTTACAGGTCCCGGAAACCGCCCGCTTAAGTCCCTTTCGGATATGCTCAAGGGTAAGCAGGGACGCTTCCGTCAGAACCTTTTGGGTAAGCGTGTTGACTACTCGGGTCGTTCGGTTATCGTTGTAGGCCCCGAACTCAAGATTTATCAGTGCGGTCTTCCCAAAAAGATGGCGCTCGAACTCTTCAAGCCGTTTGTAATGAAAAAATTGGTAAACGATGGCCTGGCACACAACATCAAGTCTGCAAAGCGTATGGTAGAGCGTGTTCGCCCCGAGGTTTGGGATGTGCTTGAAAGTATAATTTCCGAGCATCCGGTGCTTCTCAACCGTGCTCCTACGCTTCACAGACTGGGTATCCAGGCATTCGAGCCGGTATTGGTTGAGGGTAAGGCTCTCAAACTTCATCCGCTTGTATGTACCGCGTTCAACGCTGACTTCGACGGTGACCAGATGGCTGTGCATCTTCCCCTTTCGGCAGAAGCACAGGCCGAGGCAAGATTCCTTATGCTTTCGGCAAACAACCTGCTCAAACCTCAGGATGGTAACCCTGTTACTGTACCTACACAGGATATGGTACTTGGAAGTTACTACCTGACAATTCAGATTGATGATGAATTTGGCGCAGGCAAGGTATTTACCTCCGAAGACGAAGCAATCCTTGCTTACGAAAACAAAGCCGTTGGACTTCACGCACCCATCAAAGTTCGCGTGACACGTGAGATTGACGGCGAAAAAGTGACAGGAATGATTGATGCAACAGTCGGAAGACTTATCTTCAACGAAAAAATCCCGCAGGATTTGGGATTTATTGACAGAAGCCTGCCCGAAAACAAGCTTGCACTTGAGGTTTCGTTCCGTGTTGACAAGAAGAAGCTTGGTCAGATAATTGACAAGAGCATCAAAATCCACGGAATTACCGA
The DNA here is from genome assembly GCA_045578305.1 of Clostridia bacterium. Taxonomy (GTDB): domain Bacteria; phylum Bacillota; class Clostridia; order Monoglobales; family Monoglobaceae; genus SIG440. The sequence continues at coordinate 24,948 of JAZNKA010000014.1, forward strand.
GACAGCAACACTTCTTGACGATGTAAAAGCTATGGGCTTTAAGTATTCGACCCGCGGTGCGATTACAGTTGGCGTTGCCGATATCGAAATCCCCGAGGAGAAAAAGGCTCTTCTTAAAGAAGCAGAAGAAGAAATCGAAAAGGTTACAAAGAAGTATCTCCGCGGTCTTCTTACCGACGAAGAAAGATACGAAAAGGTTATTGCAATCTGGTCCGAGACTTCGAACAAGGTTACAGATGCTCTTATGAAAAACCTTGACGAGCTTAACCCGATATTTATGATGGCAAACTCCGGTGCCCGTGGTAGCGTAAACCAGATTCGTCAGCTTGGTGCTATGCGTGGCCTTATGGCAGATACATCGGGCCGTACAATCGAAATCCCGATCAAAGCTAACTTCCGTGAAGGCCTTACAGTTTTGGAATACTTTATTTCAACTCACGGTGCGCGAAAAGGTCTTACCGATACAGCGCTTCGTACAGCCGACTCGGGTTACCTTACCCGTCGTCTTGTTGACGTTTCGCAGGAGGTTATCATCCGCGAGGACGATTGCGGAACAGATGATGGTATTCTTGCAATCGACATCAAGGACGGCAACGAAGTTATTGAAAAGCTTAAGGACAGACTTGTGGGCAGAACTGCATGTGAAAATGTGGTAACTGCTGACGGCGAAGTTATTTGCGAAAAAGGCGAAATGATTTCGAATGATGCGGCAGACAAGATTGTTGCAGCGGGTATCGAAAGTGTAAAAATCCGCTCGGTACTCAAGTGCCGCTCCAAGGTTGGCGTTTGTGCTAAGTGCTACGGCCACAACCTTGCAAACGGCGAAGCTGTGAACATCGGCGAAGCAGTTGGTATCATTGCGGCACAGTCAATCGGCGAACCTGGTACACAGCTTACAATGCGTACCTTCCATGCCGGCGGTGTTGCGGGTGATGATATCACTCAGGGTCTCCCCCGTGTCGAAGAACTTTTTGAAGCAAGAAAACCGAAGGGCCTTGCAATCATTGCCGAAATCGGCGGTCGCGTGAAGATAAGCGAAAACAAGAAAAAACGCGAAATCACCATTCTTGACGACGAGAACGGAAATTCAGCAACATATCTTATTCCTTACGGTTCACGCATTAAGGTTCGTGAGGACCAGGTTATCTCTGCCGGTGACGAGCTTACTGAAGGTTCGGTTAATCCGCACGATATCCTTGCAATCAAGGGTTACACTGCTGTTCAGGATTATCTTATCCAGGAAGTTCAGCGAGTATATCGTTTGCAGGGCGTTGATATCAATGACAAGCATATCGAGGTTATCGTAAGACAGATGATGAACAAGGTAAAGGTAGAGGACGCAGGCGATACAGATTTCCTTACAGGCTCGCTTGTTGAAAGATACGAGCTTGAAAGAGTCAACAACCGTATGCGCGAAGAGGGCAAAGCTGAGGCGGTACATTCCGAGGTTCTTATGGGTATCACCAAGGCTGCTCTTGCAACCGATTCGTTCCTCTCGGCAGCATCATTCCAGGAAACAACAAGAGTTCTTACAGACGCTGCAATCAAGGGAAAGATTGACCCGCTTCTTGGTCTTAAGGAAAATGTTATCATCGGTAAACTTGTTCCCGCAGGTACAGGTGTTCCGTCGTATAATGACATTGATGTCGTTCCGACTGATTTTACAGATGATATAATATTCAGCTAAGAATAAAAAGATTTTAAAAGGATAGGAAAGTTAAGGCTTTCCTATCCTTTAATTTTTAAAATCTTTTTGCTTAAATATTTTGGGCACACGGTCCCAAGTCCATCATTTTTTACTTATTCTTGGGCCTTTATGCCTCAAAACCATAATTTATCTATAATTTTCTTTTTACAAGGGGGCGTCATCAGCAACGCCCCCTTATAAAAAGAAATTAAGCTGTTTAAAACATGGGGTTGCATACATATTAAAAAATTTACAAAATTTTACAAAAAGCTATTGCAATTTTTTTAATTGGTGGTATAATAATCTTGCGAAACGATTTAAATATTGTGTTTTCTCATTAAGGCACATTTTTACTATTGGTAAAAATGCAGGCTCTGTTTCATGTGCTTTGATGAGAGATGAAATCGTTTCGCGACAATTGAGGCTGCGTTTTTCATGCGTCAGCTTCGGTTGGCGCATTTTTTAATTCAAAAGGAATATTCTTTGTTTTCCAGTCTTTTTGCGGTCTGGACTATTTTAACATCCCATTTTTTCTTCTAATTTAAAAGATAAATCGCAAAATTCAGATACCCCGCAAAAGTTACCCACAAAAGATACGGCAAAAGCAAAATTCCAGCGCCTGGGCGGATGCGCCAAAACAAGATAATTGTCCAAACAACAAGAGCCCAAAGCAGAACGAGCCACAAAAAAGCAAACAGATATGCCTCAAGATTGAAGAAGATAAGAGACCAGAAGAAATTGACTGCCAGTTGAATCGCATAAACTGTGAGAGCCCTGGTTTTTTGTTCTTTTGGGGCGTTTGATGTGTAAACAAGATATGATGCAATACCCATAAGAACAAAAAGAATACTCCACACAACAGGGAACAGCCATGCGGGTGGCGAAAGCGGCGGTTTTGCTATCAAATCAAAGCTTTGCATACTGTCCATCGTCAAAAATGCAGAAACCCCACCAACAAGCAAAGGGATAACAATGCTCCAAATCAGAGCCTTCCAGTTTGTTTTCATAAAAATCCACCTTTCAATTTGATGTCTATAGTTAATGTATGTGAAAAAAACTTATTTATGAAAACTTGCGACAAAAAAGCCCCTTGCTGAGTCAGCAAGGGGAAATTTTTTAAAATTGCGGCGAATCTGTAAGCCGAGTTCTGTCATTTAAGACGGTCATCTATCTAAGCCGCACATCACTGTACGGTTTCAGCCACCTTCTCGAAAGATGTCGGGCAAACTTAGCCTTTCTGTCAGGTGTTGCTCCAAGTGGGGTTTACAGCGCTGCTCCGTCGCCGGGCAGCGGGTGAGCTCTTACCTCGCCTTTCCACCCTTACCGGCAAAATGCCGGCGGTATATTTCTGTTGCACTTTCCCGGGAGTTGCCTCCGCAAGGTGTTACCTTGCACTCTGCCCTGGGGAGCTCGGACTTTCCTCATGCACAGGATTACTCCTTGTACCCGCGACCATCCAATCCACCGCATAAAAATCAGGGTTGTTATTCGTTAAAAAGCGAAACCTTGATTACGCCGTCCACGCTCTTCAGTTCGTCAATCAGCTTGCCGTCAATTGATGAATGTGTGTCAATCATTGTGTAGGCATAGTCGCCACGGCTTTTGTTGACCATGTTCTCGATATTGATGTTGTCTTTGGTGAACACCGCTGAAATCTGTGACAGCATCGACGGAATGTTTTTGTGCGCAATGGTCACGCGTGCGCCCGATACCTTGCCCATATCACAATTGGGGAAGTTGACCGAGTTGGTGATGTTTCCGTTTTCCAAAAAGTCCTTAAGCTCTTTTGCTGCCATAACAGCGCAGTTGTCTTCGCTTTCGGGGGTTGATGCGCCAAGATGAGGCATAACAATCACACGGTCGGATTTCAAAAGCTCTTCGGTTGCAAAGTCGGTGATGTATTCTGCGACAATACCGTCTTCAAGTGCCTTGAGGACAGAATTAACATCAACAAGCTCGGCACGCGAGAAGTTGAGAATTCTTACACCCTTTTTCACCTTGCGGAACAGGTCTTGGTTAAACATACCGGTTGTATCCTTGGTTGCAGGAACATGAATCGAAATATAATCACTTTTTGCAAGCAAAGTGTCAATATCGTTTGCGTGCTCTGCTGCACGGGTAACCTTCCACGCTGCATCAACCGAAAGATACGGGTCATAACCGATAACATTCATTCCAAGGGCGTGAGCCGCATTGGCAACTCTGACACCGATGGCTCCAAGACCAATGATGCCAAGGGTTTTGCCCTGAATTTCGGGACCTGCGAACGAAGACTTGCCTTTTTCGACCAGCTTCGAAACATTTTCGCCCTCGCCAATCAAGGTTTTTGCCCAGGCGATACCTTGAACAACCTTTCTTGAAGCAAGGAAGAGGCTTGCAATAACAAGCTCTTTAACAGCATTGGCATTTGCACCCGGAGTATTGAAAACTACGATACCTTTTTCGCTGCACTTATCGAGGGGGATGTTGTTTACACCTGCACCTGCGCGTGCGATTGCCAAAAGACTTTCGGGAATCTCCATCTCGTGCATATTAAAGCTGCGCAGGATGATGCCGTCGGGGTTTTCAACTTCGTTGCCGTATGTATATTTGTCATCAAATACATCAAGTCCGATTTTTGCAATTTTGTTTAGTGTCTGAACTTTATACATTTATAATCGCTCCTTTTAGGAAATTATTTAAATCGGGTTAAGCCATATTAAGCGTTTTCTGCCTCGAATTTTTTCATAAATTCAACCAAAGCCGCAACGCCCTCATAAGGCATAGCGTTGTAAATGCTTGCGCGCATACCGCCAACCGAGCGGTGACCCTTGAGGTTTACAAAACCTGCATCCTTAGCTTCGTTGCAGAATTTTTTGTCAAGTTCGGCATCGCCTGTAACAAAGCATACATTCATCAGCGAACGGCATTTTTTGTCAGCTGTTGCCTTGAAGAGCTTTGATGAGTCAAGGAAGTCATAAAGAAGAGCTGCCTTTTTCTCGTTGCGTTCTTTCATTGCTTCAAGACCGCCGTTTTTAAGCGCCCATTTGTAAACAAGACCTGCGATATAGATTGCATAGCAGGGTGGTGTGTTGTACATCGAGTCGTTGTCTGCCATTGTCTTGTAGTCAAGCATTGTGGGGATATCCTCGCACGCATTGCCCAAAAGGTCCTCGCGGATGATAACAACGGTAAGTCCTGCGGGAGCCATATTCTTTTGCGCTCCGGCATAGATAACGCCGAACTTCGAAACATCAACAGGCTCGCTGGTGATGCATGACGACATATCTGCAACCAAAACCGCGTCACCTACATTGGGGACCTCGGGGTATTTGGTGCCAAAAATTGTATTGTTGTAGCAAACATGAACATAATCACAATCTTCACGCACCATATCGGGTGTGATTTCGGGTATGTAGCTGAAGGTCTTGTCCTCGGAAGTTGCAATGCACTTTGCATCGCCGTATTTTTTCGCTTCTTTAAAAGCTTTGCCCGAGAACTGTCCTGATACTACATAGTCAGCCTTGCCGTTTTTCATCAGATTGAGAGGAATTGCCGCAAACTGTGTTGATGCGCCGCCCTGAAGAAAAAGAACCTTGTAATTGTCAGGGATGTTCATAAGCTCTCTGAAATCGGCTTCGGTCTGTTTGATAATTGCATCATATACGGGGGAGCGGTGACTCATTTCCATAACGGACTGGCCGCTTCCATTGTAATCAAGCATTTCCCTTTGTGCTGTCTCAAGGACCTCAAGTGGAAGCATTGAGGGGCCTGCTGAAAAGTTATAAACTCTGTTCACAAAAAACACTCCTTATTTTAAAGATATATAATATATAGTATATATCTTTTTTCCTGCTCCGTCAATAAAAAAGGTGACAATTTTTTAACAATTTTTTTGCCTTAGACCCCTAAAAATTTCATATATTCCGACGGCAAACAAAAATCCTCCAAACATTCGCCGCAAAATATCATTGCCCAGACTTCCTGCAAGATACGAGCCAATCACCGCACCGGGCAGACCGGCAAGCCCAAGGAAAACTGCGGTTTTTGTTTCTATGCTTTTGTTTTTAAGATGCACAAAAAGGGCTATGGCAGCTGTCGGGATAAAGTAGGTCAGGTTGATGCCCTGGGCGATCTGCTGACTTATATTTTCGGCAAGTATCAAAGCAGGGATAAGGATTGCTCCGCCGCCGATTCCCATTCCGCTGATTATTCCGCTTAAAAAACCAATTATTATATTCAGCATAAATACCACCTTTTAATTAAAAAATCATTTTTACCGCGGTTACACAGATGACCGCACCAAAGCCGACTTTAAGACATTTTTTTGGAACTTTTTTAAGAAGCTTTGCCCCGACAAACCCTCCGGCAAGACCGCCGATTGACACAAACAGCCACAGCCGAAAATCAAAAAAACCACGCCTTAGGTACAAAAACGAGCTGACAATTGACATAATCAAAATGACGGGAATTGCGGTGGCGTGTGCCTTATGTTCTTCAATACCTAAAAATTTTTCCATAAGCGGCACCAGCACCGAGCCACCACCCGCCCCGAAAAGTCCGTTGAGGATACCTGTTGCAAAGCCGATTGAAAGTTCTTTAAAATGTTTTTTAAACAAAAAAATCCCTCCAAACCACAAAGGTAGTTTGGAGAGTTTTGGTTTTTTTATTCGTTTGCGTCAAAGAATTCCGCGATTTTCAACAAAATCAAAAAATACTCCCTCGCGCACTCCGGCGTCGCAGACCATGATTTTTTCAGGCGAAAGCCGGTTTATGACGGCTTCCAGAAGTATAATTCCTCCTGATATTATGTCGGCACGTTCCTGTCCTATGCCGGACATATGAACGCGGGCAGACCGGTCGTTTGACAATACCTCGTCGAATATTTCTTTAAGCCGGGTTGGCGAAAATTCGTATTTTTCAATCGGGGAAGAAAGCTTGCCACCCAAATCAAAAAGTGCAAGGGCGCGGATTGTTCCGCCGATACCCACAAGGGGTGCACCTTTTTGACCATCAAGCCAATCGACAGAGGCGAGCAGATTTTTTGCAAAATCCCGCGCCTTTTGAACGGCATCAGGGGTCTCGCCTGACCCAAAAAACATTTCGCAAATGCCTCTCGAACCATGCGGTATGCTTATCATCGGCGGTGGAGTTTTGCCGATGCCCACAAGCTCGGTGCTGCCGCCGCCTATATCACAGATTGTGCCAATGTCACATCCCAAAGTGCGTGAAATCGCAAGACTGTCAAGCGCCGCCTCAGTTGTGCCGTCAATAACCTTTATTTCGATTCCTGTGACATCGCGAACAAGGTCCAGAAATTCAGCTTGGTTTTTTGCCTTGCGGACAGCGGCGGTTGCAACTGCTAAGATGTTGCTGACGCCATCGCTGGCAAGTATCCTTTTGTATTCCAAAAGAGCGTTGACAGCCCGCATCTGCGGCTCTGCCTTTAATATATTGTCGTGGATCATCCCTTCGCTCAGGCGGATTGTCTTGCGAAAGGTTTTGGGAAAAATATTTGAGCCGGACAAATCAAAGATGCTCATTCTGAGCGAGTTGGAGCCAAGGTCCAAAACCGCCAGCTTTTCATTTGATGATTTGTTTGCCGCCATACTAAAATACAAGCTTTCCAAAGAAGTCCGGAACGTGGAAGTCGCCGATTTCCACTTCTACTTCGCTCCACATAGCAAGGTGTGGGTGGTCAGTAAGCTCGCCGCATTTGTAGAAGTTGGCTTTCATCACAGAAGATGAGTTTCCGCTTGAAAGCTCTTCAAGGTTGGGGTAGCATTTTTTGATAAACGAATCGGGGATGTAATATTTGAGGGTCCAGTCGCCGTCGTTTGCAACCGAAACGATGTCAAAGGTGGCTCTATCCTCGTCAAGCAAAGCACGGTCAAATCTGTTTGCTCCAAGACCAAGATGCAAAATGCCGTCGGGGTTTATCTCAAAGTTGAGGTATCTTTCGTCCCAGGGACTTGCTTTGAGGAAAAATTCCATACAGCTGTCAAGGCAGATTTCGCTGTTTTGTTCCTTTTCTTCCGAACGCAGATTTTTTTCATCGGTATGCATCAAAACGCTTATGCCTTCGGGCCCACGCAAAAGCTTGAAACGGGTTTTGGGAGCGGGGACAAGTCCATCCGTCCAGCGTTCTTTGTCAACATATCCCCACTCTGCTTTGTCCCATTCGGGCGAATTCAAGGCGGGGTTTATCTCGTTTGTTTTAGCAACTTTGTATTCCATAAAAAAGCCTCCGTTTTGCCGCAAAGGTGCGGCAGAAATATTTTTTAATTAAGCTTTGATAAGTTTATCATACGGCACAAAGATTGTCAATATTTGAAAGCTGTTGCGCGACTCAAAGTCTTGACAAATGCTGATTTATAATGTATACTTTACAAGGTGAATGCTTGTGTAGCACAGTTGGTAGTGCAGCTCATTCGTAATGAGCAGGTCGCAGGTTCGAGTCCCGTCACAAGCTCCAAAAAAAGCACTTGGTCGAATTTTCCGACTGAGTGCTTTTTTTATGCCTAAAAGTTGTCCGTTTTTACAAGGTTATAATATAGTTGTGCCAAAAGAAAGGGGAAAAGCTATGGTAAAAACGGAAGAAAAACTCAAAAATTAGGTGGGTAAGCTATATTCATTTGCAAACCTTGTGTATGGAGATGCGCTGGATGGTATTGGCAAAAAGAAAACTATTGGTTTTGGAGAA
>JAZNKA010000015.1:0-15689 GCA_045578305.1 Clostridia bacterium
TTGTCAGAAAGGTAAAAATTGATAAATCCTGCACCTGCAACCTCTACCTTTTGGATGTCACCTGTGGCAGGGATTTCTTCTGCGATTGCCTCGGCAATCTTTCGGGGGGGCATCCTGAGCTCTTTTGCCAAAAGCATTGCAATATTGCATGCAAAATCGCCGTGCTGCTTGTCCTTGGGGACTTCCAGATGCATTATTTTGTCAATATCAACAGAATTTTCAGGGGTCAATACTCCCTTTAAAACTGCAGCTTCAAAAGCCTTTACAACTGCTTGTCCTATTGTTTTTTTAGAATTCTCGATAATATTCATTTATCTTCACCTTCCCTTAAGTATTCTACTGCATTTTTACAGTCAGATTGAGACTGTTTTTCAAATATTCACGATTGTCAATATCAAGTATATATTCTATATTTACATTACCACCAAGGTTATCAAGTCGGCTTTCAAGAATTGTCGGGCTTACTCCCACAGGAATTACGCCATATGGTGTTGCGTAATTGCAAAGAAACTTCTCGCCCTTTTTAAATTCCATTTTGCTGTTATACTTCCCTGACCGTGTAAGGCTGACCGAATCGGATGATACCTTTATTGTAGTGGTGGTTTCTTCAAACCCTGTAAGCTCGCTTTCTTCATAAATAATATAAAACTTCCCGTTTTTCTCGGCAAACTTACCTTTTGTCTGAAGCTCTATTTCATTCACATCATCACTGCCGTCAATCTTTTGCAGAGTTTTTAGTGAAATCATCGCATTGTCCTTCATATCTCTCTTCCTTTTCAATACTTTTCTATATCAATTTTTTCAACATTTTCCAAAATAGGCTTTTCAAGGAATACTCCGCCAAGTCGGGCAAAGTCCCCGGGCGAATCACTTACAAAATACCTGTACGTCCCGATTGTTTCGTTACCTTGAATATCTGCTTCTTTCAAAACATTCAAAGCGTAATCTGCCGCCGCCATACCCGAGTCAATAAGTGAAACTTCTTCACCCATAACTTCCCTTATCACATTTTTCAGAAGCGGATAATGAGTACATCCCAAAATCAATGTGTCAATATCCTTGTCTTTAAGCTCCTCCAAATATTCACGGGCGATTATCTTTGTCACCTCGGAATTTGCATATCCGTTTTCAACAAGCGGCACAAACATCGGGCACGCCTTTTGAAAGACTTCAGCATCAGGGCAAATGTTTTTTATCTCGTCAACATACTTGCCGTATCTGACCGTTGCAGCAGTGCCCAAAACACCTATTTTTTTTGTTTTGGACTGTTTTACAGCAGCCTTTGCGGCAGGCTCGACAACACCTGCAATCTTTGTGTTGACCTCATCTCCAATCCAGGGTAAAGCTGCACTACTTGCAGTACCGCAGGCAATTATTATCATTTTTATATCAAAGGTCTTAAGAAATCTTATATCCTGACGGACATACTTCATAAGTGTTTCCTGACTGCGGCTGCCATAAGGGACTCTGCCGGTGTCGCCAAAATATACTACATTCTCGTTTGGCATTATCCGCATAATCTCTTTGACACAGCTGAGACCGCCAAGACCCGAATCAAAAACGCCTATTGGTCTGTTATCCATTTTACCAATCCTCTCTCGAAACCGCGAGTTCAATATGCTTGCTTATAACTTCCTGCATGGACACTCCCGAATGTTCCCAAAGCTTTGGATACATACTTATCGGAGTAAATCCAGGGATAGTATTTATTTCGTTTAAATATATCTTGCCGTTTGTCTTTTCAACAAAAAAGTCAACTCTGGAATATCCACGGCACTCGCAAATCTTGTATGCTTTTTTTGCATATTCTTTGATTTTTTCCTCGGTTTCTTTATCAACAGGGGATGGAATCATAAGCTCTGAGTCTTCGCATTCGTACTTTGCCTCAAAATCATAAAAATCCTTTGCCGGTTTAATCTCGCCAAGCACGGCCGATGTTTGGGGATCTAAATTTCCCATAACACTGCACTCAACCTCGCGGGCATTTATTGCTTCTTCGATAAGAACTTTATAATCGTGCTCGAGAGCAAGCTTGACTCCATCTTCCAATTCTCTGCGGTCAGAGGCCTTTGTAACACCCACAGACGAGCCTGCTGATGATGGTTTGATAAAGCAAGGATAACCAAGCTTTGTTTCTATCAATTCAAAATCAATCTTGTCACCAATCTTCATTTCGACCCAGTTTGCCTGAGGGATTCCCGCTTTTTCAAAAAGGATTTTTGCAATGCATTTGTCCATACAAACTGCACTTCCCACAACATCACTTCCGACACAAGGGAGACCTGCAAGTCTGCAAAGACCCTGAACCGTTCCATCCTCGCCGTTTTTACCATGAAGAACAGGATATACAACATCAATTTTTATTTTTTCTATGCTTTCACCAAGCTTGATAATTGCTTTTTCGCATTTGTCCGGCGAAATTACTGCAGGCACAACCTTGCCCGATTCCCAGGCATGATTTTTTATTGCTGAAGTTTCACCCTCAAAGTATAGCCATCTTCCGTCTTCGGTTATACCGATTGTATGGACCTCGTATTTTTCGCGGTCAATGTTATCAAGCACTGCAGATGCCGAAACCTCGGACACGCTGTGTTCGGATGAAACACCGCCAAACAACACACAAACACTCAATTTTTTCATATATAATCAACCCTTTTTTAAATGATTTTTGATATCAAAGTATAAACTTTAAAAGCTTTGTCAACAATTTCCTTATAAATTCACAAAAGGTGGTTTTTAATTTGAAATATATAAACAAACCAAAATTTATTTTACTTACTTTAAGTCTTACTCTTTTACTCGTGCTGTCAATATCATATGCAAAATCTGTTTCAAATGACATAAGCAACTCGGTTTTCAGACTTCACATAATTGCAAACAGTGACTCTGTTTTTGACCAGGAGCTTAAGCTTTCGGTCAGGGACCGTATCCTGAAAGATGCCGGACATCTGTTTGAAAGCTCGATTTCCGCGCAAGATGCTGCCCGGATTGCTGAAGAAAACCTTTCCTCTATCTGCAAAATTGCCTCTTCTGCAATCAAAGAAAATGGTTTTGATTACAGCGTAACTGCAAAAGTAGATAAATTTGCTTTCCCGACAAAAACTTACCAAGACATCAGTCTGCCTGCAGGCAAATACACTGCACTTCGCATCGAAATCGGCGAAGCTAAGGGCAAAAATTGGTGGTGTGTGATGTTCCCTCCCCTTTGCCTTACCGATGGTGTCCTTGCATTAAATGAGGAATCAAAAGAAACCCTTAAAAACACTCTTACCACCGAGGAATACAGTCTTGTGACAAAATCGTCCTCTGGTGCTATTCCTGTTGAAGTACGATTTAAAATCGTGGAAATCTTTCAGAAAATATTTTAATCAAGCGGCAGATTGGCAATTGCATTAAGCGTCATATCTGCCGTTTTGCCGTTTTGCCATTCAAAATACGCCGCACAGCCAATCATTGCTGCATTATCGGTGCAAAGTTTGAGCGAAGGGCAGACGAATTCAAGATTGTGTTTTTTTGCAAGATCTTCGCAACAATCACGAAGAGGCTTGTTTGCCGCTACACCGCCCGCCAAGGCAATCCTTTTTACATCATATTTTTTTGCACATTCAATCAGGTGGTTACTCAAAACATCTGTTACTGCTTTTTGAAAGGACGCGGCAACATCCGCTTTGTTTATTTCAATATTTTTTTGCTCAGCATTGTGTATATAGTTTATAACTGCCGTTTTGACACCGCTGAAGCTGAAGTCAAAACCGTCTTCACCCATATTAACTCTTGGAAAGCTGATGGCGTCCGGGTTTCCTTTTTTTGCACATTCCTGAATTGCAGGTCCGCCCGGATATCCAAGTCCAAGTACTCTTGAGACCTTGTCAAACGCCTCGCCCGCTGCATCGTCATTTGTTTTTGCCAATACCTCGTACGAAGCAAAATCCTTTACATAAACAATATGGCTGTGTCCACCCGATGCAACAAGGCATATATATGGCGGTTTGAAATCAGGATGCTCGATATAATTGGCACAAATGTGACCCTTTATGTGATGCACAGGTATCAGCGGCTTTTTCGCTGCAAAACTGAGTGCCTTCGCTGTCGACACCCCCACAAGAAGCGCCCCCACAAGTCCAGGGCCATAGGTAACTGCCACTGCATTAACATCCTCAAGAGTCATTTTTGCATCATCAAGCGCCTTGTCAACAACACTGCTTATATTCTCGATATGTTTCCTTGATGCAACCTCGGGGACAACGCCGCCAAATTCTTTGTGCAATTCGATTTGAGTATTTATCACATTGGAAAGTACTGTTTTACCATCTTCAACGACCGCTGCGGCAGTCTCGTCACAGGAACTTTCAATTGCAAGTATTTTCATCGGCTTCCCCTTTCGATAAATTTTTCTGCATAAGTATTGCAGTCTCTTTGTTTTCATAATATTTTTTTCTGAGTCCGTTTTCCAAAAAGCCATGCTTTTTGTAAAGATCTCTTGCGGCAAAATTCGACTCACGCACTTCAAGGTTTATCTCAAATATCCCCCGGCTTTCGCACTCGCCAATCATTTCCTCAAGCAATCTTTTCGCTACGCCTTGTCGTCTGTAATCCCGGTGTACCGCAACATCTATTATGTCTGCTGTGCCACAGATGTTCCAAACACCCGCGTAGCCAACAACCTTTTCTTCTTTAACGGCTACAAAATATATCGCTATCTTATTTTCAATTTCTTTTTCAAAGGTCTTTTGTGCATAGCCCGAGTTGAAGCATTGTTCTTCAACCACGACCATACCGTCAATATGAGACCTTTCCATTGGTACAATCTCAATCATATCTCTAATTTTTCAATCAGTTCCTTTATTTGTTTTGCAGTCTGGCGATAAACCTCAATCCCGCATCCATACGGGTCAGCAATGTTTCCGCTTTCACTCGCAAATTCTGCAAGAGTTTTTGCATTAAAGGCCTGCGGCAAGCTTTTTTTATGAGCATCGGTCATTGTAAGTATTATATCTGAATTTTCAAGAAGTTCATTTGTAAGCTGTCTTGATATATGATTTTTTATGTCAACACCAAGTTCTGCTGCCGCCTTGACTGCGTTTTCTTCTGCCGTATTTCCACCCGGCATAAATCCCGCAGATACCGCCACCGCATTTTTTCGGGAATTATTGAAAATCCCCTCTGCCATTGGACTTCTACAGGTGTTGCCTGTGCATACAAACAATACTGATTTTGCGTCTTTCACATCAATAACCCTTGCCGATGCTGCCTTATACAAACGGTTTTTGACCGCTCGCCATAGTCCTTTGTCAGGAATTTCGGGCGCATAAATCTCTTTTATCCCCAATCTGTCACATTGTCGAAGGCAACCAAAAAGGCTTTTTGCTGCTGTCTCGGGGACATCCTTGCTGCCAAGTGACAAAATCTCAACTGACTTTGGCATAAACTCTTTAAATTCATCAAAAATCAGCACTGCAGTCGGATTGATTTTGCTGCGTTTTTCCAAGAATTTTGCAACATCAGTCACATCCCCCGACAAAATGTATGTCTGACCCTTTGGCGAGTAATGCTTGTACTTCATCCCTGGAGCCTTTGGGATGCCATCATCCTTAAGTTCTCCCGAAACCAAAACCTTGCCCAGAACATCGCGAAGTTCTTCGACCGAAATTCCGCCGGGTCTCAAAACTGTCGGAGTTTCTGCTGTCAGGTCAACAACAGTAGATTCAAGACCAACAACGGCATTCCCACCGCAAATAATGCCTGACACTCTGCCCGACATATCCTCAATCACGTGTTCGCAGCTTGTGGGACTTGGTCTGCCCGAAACATTTGCGCTGGGCGCCGCAACAGGCACACCACATTCTTTCAAAAACTCCCTTGCAATTTCATCAGCAGGGATTCGAATACCAACCGTATCAAGTCCAGCCGATACCTCATCAGGTATAATGGACTTTTTCTTCAAAATCATAGTCAGCGGACCAGGACAAAATTTTTCTGCCAGAAGTTTTGCTGTTTCGGGAATTTCTGCGGCAAATTCTTCTGCCGCTTTGAAATCTGCAATATGAACAATCAGCGGATTGTCTGACGGTCTTCCCTTTGCTTCAAAAATCTTTTTGACCGCAAAAGAGTCAAGTGCATTCGCCCCGAGGCCATATACCGTCTCGGTAGGGAATACCACAGTTTCGCCGTTTTTAATAAGCTCCGCCGCTTGTTTTATGTCGTCTTTGGTTTTTTCAAAAATTCTTGTTTCCAAGCACATTCATCTCCGATTTAATTCTCTGCTTGAAGCTTCAGTTTCTCGCTTTGGTCTGTTGTAATAAGTGCATCTACGATTTCGTCAATATCACCGTTCATAATAGCCTCGATTTTATACAATGTAAGACCAATTCTATGGTCCGAAACTCTGCCCTGAGGGAAGTTGTAAGTACGGATTCGCTCGCTTCGGTCACCTGTTCCGACCTGGCTCTTGCGGTCAGCCGCAATTGCCTCCTGCTGTTTTTGAAGTTCTGCCTCATAAAGCCTTGAACGCAGCACCTTCATCGCCTTGTCCTTGTTCTTGTGCTGCGAGCGTTCGTCCTGACACTCAACAATCACACCCGTCGGGATATGTGTAATTCTTATCGCCGACTCGGTCTTGTTTATGTGCTGACCGCCTGCACCGCTTGCGCGGAATGTGTCAATCTGGAGGTCTGCAGGGTTTATTTCAAAGTCAACCTCTTCCGCTTCAGGAAGCACCGCTACAGTAACAGTAGATGTATGAACTCTGCCCTGAGACTCGGTTTCGGGCACTCTTTGCACACGGTGAACGCCACTCTCGTACTTAAGACGGCTGTAAGCACCCTGACCCTCAATCATAAACGAAATTTCCTTTATGCCGCCAATACCGATTTCGCTGAGGTTCATAACTTCAATTTTCCAGCGTTTTGATTCGGCATACATAGAATACATACGATAAAGACTTGCCGCGAAAAGTGCCGCTTCGTCGCCGCCTGCACCGCC
The DNA here is from genome assembly GCA_045578305.1 of Clostridia bacterium. Taxonomy (GTDB): domain Bacteria; phylum Bacillota; class Clostridia; order Monoglobales; family Monoglobaceae; genus SIG440. The sequence goes on from JAZNKA010000015.1 coordinate 6,982, forward strand.
ACGAATTTCCATAATAACGTTCTTGTCATCGTTGGGGTCTTTGGGAAGGAGAAGTATCTTAAGTTCCTCCTCTATCCTTTCGATGTTTGCCTTTGCCTCCGAAATTTCTTCACGAAGCATCTCCTTGAATTCCTTGTCGGTTTCGGGGTCGTCAATCATCATATTGGCATCGTCAATTGTGTTTTTGTTGGTTTTGTACTCCTTGTACTTTTCAACAATAGGAGTCATGTCGGCATGCTCCTTGCAAAGCTTGCGCCAGTTGTCCATATCCGCCATTGTTGCGGGATCACTGATTTTTGCTGCAAGCTCCTCGTGTTGTTTTTCGATAAAAGATAGTTTTTCAAACATAAAATGTTTTTCCTTTCAAAAAATTAAACTTCCAATTCGCCCCTTGACAAAGCTGTCAAGTATGCGTCAATAAATCCGTCAAGGTCACCGTCCATAACCGCTCCTGTATTACCTGTTTCAAAGCTTGTTCGGTGGTCTTTGACCATACTGTATGGATGGAACACATAAGAACGGATTTGGCTTCCCCAGCCGATTTCCATCTGAACACCCTTAAGGTCTTCAATCTTTTCCTTATGCTCGCGCTCGGCAATTTCAATAAGCTTTGACTTGAGCATTTTCATTGCCATTTCACGATTTTTGTGCTGGGACCGCTCGTTCTGGCATGTGACAACCACACCCGTCGGGATATGTGTAATGCGGATTGCCGACTCGGTCTTGTTTATGTGCTGACCGCCTGCACCGCTTGCGCGATAGGTGTCAACCTTCAAATCCTCGGCATTTATATTCACATCAATATCATCATCAATTTCGGGCATTACATCAAGTGACGCAAACGAAGTGTGTCGTCTGCCCGACGAATCAAATGGCGAAATTCTTACCAAACGATGTACGCCTTTTTCGCACTTGGCATAGCCATAAGCATTGAGACCTTCAATGCGGAATGTAACACTCTTGAGTCCTGCTTCTTCGCCGTCAAGGAAGTCTATTGTCTCGGTTTTAAAGCCTCTGCGCTCTGCCCATCTTGTATACATGCGATAAAGCATCTCGCACCAGTCTTGAGCTTCGGTTCCACCCGCTCCTGCATGAAGTGTTAAAATAGCACTGTTTGCATCATACTTACCCGAAAGAAGTGTCTCAAGCTTCATTGAGTTCAGGTTTGAACTAAGTTCCGAAAATCCTGTTTTTACTTCGCAAAGAACGCTTTCGTCATTCTCTTCTATAGCAAGTGCAACCAAGGTCACAAGGTCATCCCACGAAGAATACAGACTTTCATAGCGTTCAATCTTGCTTTTAAGACCCTTTATCCTTTGCATAATCTTGCCCGCAGCATCCATATCGCTGTAAAAATCAGGCTCCATAGTCTTTTGGTCAAGCTCAGAGATTTCGCTCATAGTTTTTTCTATGTTAAAGTGAATCCCTCAAATCTGTAATATCCTTTTTCATTCCGTCAAGCTGAAGCTTGTACTCATCAAACTCTATCACATTTTCACATCCTTTAAAAAGTTTTTTTAAGTTTATTCCTTGCCCAAACAGCACTGCTTATATTTTTTTCCGCTGCCGCATGGACACGGGTCGTTTCTTCCTATCTTTTCGCCTTTGGTTATTGGCTTCTTTTGAGAGGTCCCATCTCCACCAAGGTTTTCGGCAACGGGTTTTGCAACCTGAGTTCTTTCGATTTTTGCCTGAGGCACAACATGGAAGAGCATCCTCACTGTTTCTTCCTTGATGATGGCAATCATCTCGTCAAACATATCCATTGCCTCAAACTTATATTCCACAACCGGGTCTCTTTGTGCATAAGCACGCAAGTTGATACCCTGTCTGAGTTGCTCCATACTGTCAATATGGTCCATCCATTTTGCATCAACTGTACGAAGAAGAATTACACGCTCTACTTCGCGGATGTTTTCACCAAACAACTCTTCCTGCTCTTCGTATTTTTTCTCTGCCTTTTCAAGAAGCATATCCGAAAGGCTTTCAACCGTCATTCTGTCTATATCATGGTCCGAAAATTCAAGCTCGCCCTCCTCAAATTTGCCAAAAACTTCGGCAAGTTGAATGCGTATTCCATCCCAGTTCCAATCTTCTGCGTGCTGTGCTCCGCCCGTGTTGTTTGCAACAATATTTTCGATTGTGCTGCGCATCATCTTTGTAACGGTAGCCCTCAAATCTACGCCGTCCAAAACTTCGTTACGCTGAGTGTAAATCATTTCTCTTTGCTGATTGTTTACATCATCATAGTTTAAGACATGCTTACGAATGTTGAAGTTTCTGCCCTCGACGCGTGCCTGAGCGGTTTCGATTGAGCTTGATACAAGTCTGCTTTCAATCGCCTCTTCCTCGGCAAAACCAACCATTTCCATAATTCTGTTGATTTTGTCTGCTGCAAACAATCTCATCAAATCGTCTTCAAGAGACAAGAAAAATCTTGACTTGCCGACATCGCCCTGACGACCTGCACGACCACGAAGCTGATTGTCAATACGGCGGCTTTCGTGACGCTCGGTACCCATAATATAAAGTCCGCCTGCTTCAAGAACTTCTGCCTGCTGTGGCTCGATTTCGGCTTTATATTTTTCATTAAGCTCGCGGAAAGTCTTTCTTGCGTTTATTATATCCTCGTCAGTTGTTTCAGCAAAACCTGTCGCCTGAACAATAAGTTCGGGAGTAAATCCCATACTCTCCATTTCTTTTTTAGCCATAAATTCGGCATTACCGCCAAGAACAATGTCTGTACCACGACCTGCCATATTGGTTGCAATGGTTACAGCGCCTTTTTGTCCTGCCTGAGCAACAATTTCGGCTTCTTTCTCGTGCATTTTTGCATTAAGGACATTGTGCTTGATGCCCTTTCTCTTAAGCATACTGCTTAGCTTTTCGGACTTTTCGATTGTCACTGTACCAATCAAAACAGGCTGACCCTTTTCGTGAGCCTTTTCAACCTCTGCAATAACTGCGTTGAATTTTGCCTGCTCGGTCTTGTAGATAAGGTCCGGTAAATCCTCCCTCTGCATAGGCTTGTTTGTTGGGATTACCACAACATCAAGACGATAAATTTCCTGAAATTCTTCTTCCTCGGTCTGGGCAGTACCTGTCATACCCGACAGTTTGCCATAAAGACGGAAGAAGTTCTGGAAGGTAATGGTAGCAAGAGTCTTGCTTTCGTTTTCGACCTTTACTCTTTCCTTTGCTTCAATCGCCTGATGAAGTCCGTCACTGTAGCGACGGCCAAACATAAGTCTTCCTGTAAACTCATCAACAATGATTACCTGGCCGTCTTTGATCACATAATCCTTATCCCTTTTCATTATGCCGTTTGCTTTTATTGCCTGATTGATATGATGCGAGATTGTCATATTCTCGGGGTCGGTCAAATTCTCTATTCCAAAAGCTTTTTCAGTTTTTTTAACACCCTCGGGGGTAAGAACAGCGGATTTTGCTTTTTCGTCAACAACGTAATCCACGTCGGCATAAACTTCTTCTGCCTCTTCCTTGCTGTCGGTTTCAACAACTCTGCGGCACTTTAGGGACTTAGCAAACAAATCAGCCTGTTCATAAAGCACAGTCGATTTTTCGCCCACGCCCGAAATAATAAGAGGGGTTCTTGCCTCATCAACAAGTATGCTGTCCACTTCGTCAACAATTGCATAGTTGTGTCCGCGCTGAACACGGTCTTCTTTGTAAATGACCATATTGTCACGAAGATAGTCAAAGCCCATCTCGTTGTTTGTTCCGTAAGTGATGTCCGCGTTATAAGCTTCGCGTCTTTCTTTGTTGTCTTTTTCGTGAACAATAAGCCCAACTGAAAGTCCAAGAAAGTTATAAAGCTTTCCCATCCACTCGCTGTCACGCTTTGCAAGATAGTCATTTACCGTTACAATATGAACACCCTTGCCCGAAAGTGCGTTGAGATATGCAGGAAGGGTTGCAACCAAGGTTTTTCCTTCGCCTGTTTTCATTTCTGCAATTCTGCCCTGATGCAAAACTATTCCACCGATAATTTGAACAGGGAAATGCTTCATTCCAAGCACACGTGCCGATGCCTCGCGGCAAACAGCAAATGCCTCGGGCAAAATATCGTCCAGAGTTTCACCATTTTGCAATCTTTGCTTAAAAATATCTGTCATTTCACGAAGCTGAGCATCTGTTTTTGATGCCATTTCGCCGTCAAGTGCCAGCACTTTTTCTGCAACAGGTTTTATTCTTTTAAGTTCTCTGTCACTGTATGTTCCTATTACTTTTTCAATCAAGCTTTTTACACTCATCGAATACCCTCCGATTTTTATCAATTCCCATCAAATGGGCATACTTCCACTTTTGATTATAATTGTTTTTATTATAGCATACTTCTCGCCTGTTTACAATAGTTGTAACAAAATATTAACAACATTTTTTCTGCAAAATTTAACTTATTTTTTGGAATATTTTCCAAGTTTCAGAGCATAATGTTTAGTATATCAAAAGATGTAAAATTTATATTACGAAGAGAGGGATTAATATGGTACTAGAGCTTGCCCAAAGCCTGCCGTTTTTGCGTTTATTTGCTCAAAAAATTTCGGATGAAGAGCGCTTGCACGAAGAAAAGCTCAGACAGCTAAAAAGCGGGCTTGACTTGACAAAAGAAAAGCTGCGCTTTGCACACGAAAATTTCAACAATGTGTCCGAGCCAAAGCTCATTGATTTTTATATATACAAAATACAGTCCGAGCAAAGCAAATACGAGCAACTGCTTATGGAATACCGTGCGGAAGAAAGCCGATATATTCACTCGGCAGCCGAATAAAAACTTCTAAAAAGAAAAAGAGCTATCTTTTGATAGCTCTTTTAATATGCTAAAAAATGCTTGACAAAGTTGACTTTATATGATAAAATGATGCTCGTTGTCGGGATGTAGCGCAGTTTGGTAGCGCGCTTCGTTCGGGACGAAGAGGCCGCAGGTTCAAATCCTGTCATCCCGACCAAAAGCATTCAGTTTTATAGCTGGATGCTTTTTTGTTTGCTCTTTTTCATACTGCGGCCGATTGTTAAAACACTTCGTGTTTTTTCCTCTATATGTCGCTACCAACTTTTTGTGATTTTTATATTTTATAGGCTTTTTCGGTAGGGATTGCAAATACTATTCCATTCGCTTTGGAAGAAAGTCCAAATTCCTTGTTCACATCATCCATAATCTGTTTGCTTGTTTTCATCGGGGCAAGTATGCAAAGAATCTCGCGCTCGCCGTCTATTCCGGCTTTTCCCAACTCGGTAAGTTGTTCGATATCTGCCAGTCTTCCCTTAATAACCGTTCCGCCTGTTGCTCCTGCTTTTCTTGCAACCTGTATTACATCCTCTGAATATCCCTCGTTGACAGATATAACAATCAAATTGTTGTGATGTTCGTTTTTCATAGCACCATTTCCTTTTTCTGTATTTTTGTCGTTTTTAAAATCCAATATTTCTGTCAAAACTCTGCTTGCAGCAGATACTTCAAGAATTATCATAAGACCGCCATATTTTGAATGGCTGGCAAATGTTGTCCCAAAGTTTGCCATCATATCTTTAACAACGTTCTCGGCCCCAAGGCTTATAATTATATCCTTGTCATTCGAGCCAAGACCAAATATATCCATCATTTCCGTCGGAGCTGTACCAAACCCAACGGACTGAAAATTTATGCGTATGTTGATATTTTCCAATTCTTTAATAAGTTTTTTTCCTTTATCGCGTTCGACAATCGACAAAAGAATCATCGGGCGTTTATTCATTTTCTTCTCCCTCCCCATCAAAGAATATAATATCATCCTCAATCATACTGATTTCAGTATGCAGTTTTTTAATCATTCTTGCACGATTTCTTCTTTCGTGCAGTCCCAAAATCTGAATAGTGATAAGAGGTGTCATAGCAATCATAGCCACGATACCAAAAGCATCTGTCATAACATTTCCACCTATCGCATCGCAAGCACCCATCGCGAACGGAAGCATAAATGTTGATGTCATAGGACCACTTGCAACGCCACCCGAGTCAAACGCTATTCCTGTATAAATGTTTGGGACATAAAAACTTATAATCAGCGACACTGAGTAACCAAAAATTAAAAATGGCATTATGGGGATACCGGTAAGAATTCTCAGCATCGAAATACCAACCGAAACCGAAACACCAATCGAAAGGGCAACAGCAACCGACTTTTGGCTTATTGCACCGTTTGTTATTTCGCTTACCTGTCTTTTAAGCGAATGAACCGCAGGCTCTGCAGATACAACAAAGTAACCCATCAGCATTCCTATGGGTATAAGCATATTTTTAAAAGTGCTTCCTGCAATTTTTGCACCTATCAATCTGCCCGCCGGCATAAAACCAATATTAGCTCCGGTCAAAAAAAGAACTAGCCCTATATATGTATAAACAAAACCAACAGACATTTTAAGGATGTTGTGTATATGAAATCTTTTTGCTACAAGCTGAAAAATAACAAAAAGCAAAACAATCGGCACAAAAGCAGTTGCAACTTCCTTTGCATATATCGGCAAAGCTGTTACAAACTGTCTGAATGCGTCTGTGGTGGTCAGTATGTTTGCTATTTCATAAGCCGTAGTAGCCGGTTGCGGCTTGTAAAAAATACTTAATAGCAGCACCGATAAGATAGGGCCTATGCTGCATAGAGCTACCAAACCAAAACTGTGCTCGCCTGCATTTTTTCCTTTTTTAGCAGAGGCAAGGCCGGCACCCAAAGCCATTATAAAAGGCACTGTTATCGGCCCTGTTGTAACTCCACCGGAGTCAAACGCTGTAGGCACAAATTCATTTGGCGCAAAAAACGACAGACCAATAATAAAAATATAAAATACCAAAAGCAACTTTCTTAGCGGAAAGCCTTTTTTGTTGCGGAGAAGTGTAATACTGAGAAAAACGCCCACGCCAACACCAACGCAGTTGACAAGCATTGCATTTGGAATTGTTGGAACCTGTTCGGCAAGAACCTGCAAATCAGGTTCTGAAACAGTAATAAAAAAGCCAAGAATAAAACATATAACAAGCGGAAATATAATCTTGTTGTTTTTATTCAATGACTTACCTATTCCGTCGCCCAGAGGCTCCATGGATATTCCCGAACCAACCGTAAAAAAGCTCATTCCCAAAATCAACATAATTGTTCCAAATAAAAACAACACCAAAACACCTGCATCCAACGATACGCAGGAGATCGACAGTATAAGAACTATAATCGCAATTGGCAAAACAGAAGAAAGCGATTCTTTTATTGATGCAAAAATGTGTGTCATTTTACAGTCTCCCATTTAAACGTGGCGGATAAATTCCGCTAATCACTATAATATACTCAATGATGATTATACCATAACATAGCCAAAAAAATCAACTATACCAATTAAGTTTTCACAAACTTTCTGTTTTAATTAACAAGTCCATACTTAATTTTAATTCTCTCAATTTTTTCTATCATCGGCTCTGCAATAAACCAAAGGAAAAACGCAGTTGCAAATGCGTGGATTATATCAAGTGGCAGTCCTGCAAGATATGAAGCTATTATCATTTCCCAAGTAATTTTATTTTGTGCCATAATAACAGATGCAGGATTCATAATCCCGCCATAAACAACAATAGTCATTAAAAGCCCAAATATAGAAAGTGCTGTTTTTGTTTTTTTGAATATTCCTTGTTTAAAGAGTATTCCGGCAAAAAAACCAATTATACCAAGTGCAAACATTTGCCAAGGGGTCCAGGGACCTTGACCAAAGAAAAAGTTTGACACAAATCCGGTAATTGCTCCTACCAAAAAACCGGTCTCGCCGCCAAAGCATACACCTGCTATTATAACAATAGCAAGGGTCGGTTTGAACTGTGGCAGCATGAAAAATGCCATTCTGCCTGCCACGGCTATACCGCAAAGCACGCTTATCGTGATAAGTTCCCGCGCTTTTGGCTTTCTTGACTCAAACATCATACAAAACGGAACCATCGCTTCAATAATAATCAGCAGACTTGTAAAATAATACTTTCTGTCCCCCAAAAAGGAAACACCGGCGTAAATTGTAAGAGGCATCAAAAACAGTATTAAAAATATTGTTAAAAACGCTCTTTTCGCCAACTTTTTGTCCGCCTTGGGACTTTGTAATGCTTCGATTTGCTCTTTTGTTTCATTTTTGGGAGTTGCAGATTCAATTTTTAGTGTTTTCTTTTCTTTTTTTTGTATTGCTCCACCGCAAGCCAAAATTATATCTTCTGCCAAAACCGCATCCGGAAGGCATGTTCTTGCCATACGATTTGCTGATGTGGTGTAAAAATTCTTGCCTTTAAAAAACTCTCTGGGCGCGCCATCAGATGTAATGTTCCCGTCAAATACAAGAGCGCATCTGTCCGCATACTCGGCACAAAATTCTATATCATGAGACACCATAAGAATTGTAACACCATTTGATTTTAAGTCAGCAATGATATCCGCAAATTCTTCTTTAAACTGTGCATCCATACCTTTTGTCGGCTCATCCAAAATAAGAATTTCAGGCTCCAGCAAAAGAACTTTTGCAAGCGCCGCTCTTTGCTGTTCACCACCCGACAAATCATACGGATGTGTATCTAAAAGATTTTCAATCCGGCACAAGCCTGCAATATTTTGTATCTTTTGTTCTTTTTCTTCCTTTGCAAGCTTTCTTTCGTTCAGAATCTCCATCAAATCAAGATAAACTGTCTTTTT
>JAZNKA010000016.1:0-32568 GCA_045578305.1 Clostridia bacterium
CAAAAACTTTTCGTATGCTTTATCCCACGCAGCCTCATCTGTCGGCTCATAGGTTTTTATTTCGGTTGACTTCATAATTACAGGTGTAATTTCGTCAATCTCACCTTTAGCATAAAGCTGAACCGCAATGTTACCAAGTGCGGTTGCCTCAATCGGACCTGCGATAACCTTTGCACCTGTGGAATTTGCTGTCATCTGGCAAAGAAGCTTATCCTTTGTTCCTCCGCCAACCATATGAATCGAATTATACTCTTTGCCTGTGCAATCCGCAATCATGGTAAGCGAATTTTTGTATTTAAGAGCTATGCTTTCATAAATACATCTTACTATTTCGCCATCTGTCTGAGGTCTGCCCTGACCGGTTTTTTCGCAATAATCACAGATTCTGTCAAGCATACCGCCCGGAGGAACAAATACCGGGTCATCAGGGTCTATGAAGTACTTAAACGGTTCTGATTTAAGTGCAAGCTCCTCCATATCAGCATAGCTGTAGTTTTTACCGTCCTTTACAAATTGACGTTTTGCTTCCTGAATAAGCCAAAGTCCTATGATGTTGCGCAAAAATCTTATTTTTCCACCAAAGCCATACTCATTTGTGATGTTATACTTCTTTGATTTTTCGGATATAACCGGCTCGTCTGTAACTGTTCCAAAAAGCGACCATGTTCCACACGAAATGAAAATAAAGTCTTTTTCCATTGATGGAACAGCAGCAACAGCACTTGCAGTATCATGTCCGCCGATTGCAATTACCTCTTTGGGCTCAACCCCAAGCTCGTCAGCAAGCTCTTTTTTTATTTTGCCGACAACAGTTCCTGCCTTGACAACCGGAGGGAATATGCTTCTTGGATAACCGAATCTGTCAATTACATCCCAGTTCCAGTCACACTTCTTTTGGTCAAACATATGTGTTGTAGAGCAGATTGTGCTTTCGCAGTACTTTTCACCCGTAAGCATATAGCTGAAAAGGTCAGGCATAAGAAGAATTTTGTCTGCCTTGTCAAGATCTTTCTCTACAAAAAGCTGAAACAGTGTATTGAAGTTCATAACCTGAATACCAGTCATATCATAAAGCTCTTTTTCGGGAATAACATTAAACGCCTTTTCGGGGGCATTATCTGTTCTTGCATCACGGTAGTTGTATGGATTTGACAGAAGCTTTCCGTCTTTTCCGATTATACCATAGTCAACGCCCCATGTATCAATTGCAATGCTGTCAAAATCAGCTATTTCGCTTGCTTTTTTTATCCCTGTCTTTATCTCATTAAAAAGCTGCTGAGCATTCCATTTAAGTTCCCCATTTTCATAGTTGGGGTCATTGGAAAATCTGTGCACTTCGGTAAGTTCAATCTTTTCACCGTCAAACGAGCCCAAAATTGCTCTTCCGCTTGATGCGCCGAAGTCAATTGCCAAAACATTTTTCAATTTAAACACCTCTTTATTTCTTTAATGCTTTTGTTCTTTTAAGAATACCATATCTTGTTATTTGTGTCAAGATTGAACAACATAAAACAATCAAGCCGGAAGAACAGCACTCCCGACTTGATGTTTTTTTAAATTGTATATTTATTTTTGTATTCACTGTATTTTTTATCAAAATAAGGATCGTCTTTCTTTATGTTCCTGAGTGACTCGTGAAGATTCATTGTATTCTCTTCTGCATCAATAGTGCACACTGCAATATTTGAACAATGGTCCGCTGCTCTTTCTAAATTTGTCAGCAAATCCGCCCAGATAAACCCAACTTCGATTGAACACTCGCCGTTTTTAAGGCGCTTTATGTGCTGGTCACGCAATTTTTCTGTCAATTCGTCAACAACCTGTTCAAGAGGCTCGACATCATGGGCTGTATTAAGGTCATTCCGTGTGAACGCGGTATAAGCAAGAGTCAGTATATTTGACACAGCACTGCATATATTTTCAAGTTCGGTCTTTGCATCATCTGTAAATGCCAGTTCTTTTTCGCTTAATTCTTCAGCAGATTCCAAAAGATTTATGCTGTGGTCGGATATTCTTTCGAAGTCTCCGATGGCCTTAAGAAGTTTCGATATATTGGTGCTGTCACTGTCGTTCATCTGATAGCGGCTTAGTCTTACGAGATATGTTCCCAGAATATCCTCATAATGGTCCACATCTTCCTCCGCTTTTCGGATTTTTTCTGCTGTTTTGGAGTCAAATTTTTCAAGCATATTAAGACTGTCTTTAAATCCTGTTATTGCTTTTTCTGCCATTTCATTAACCAAAACATTACATCTTTCAAGTGCAACAGGCGGTGTCGCAAGAAGTCTTTCATCAAGTTCAACAGTAACTTCTTTTTTGCTTGTTTCGGGCACAAGCTTTATTGCCAGCTTTTCAAGCAGCGACGAAATTGGCAAAAGAAGCACTGTGCAGGCTACATTAAATATCGAATGCGATATCGCAATTCCAAGATATGTAGCAGGAAGGTCTAAAAGAGCCGGTTTCAACACAGCGGAAATAATACTAAATACCGAAAGCCATATTATTGTTCCTATTACATTAAACGACAAATGCACAATTGCTGCACGCCTTGCATTTTTATTTGTCCCGAACGCCGAAAGGATTGCTGTTATACAAGTTCCTATGTTCTGACCCATAATAATCGGTATTGCCGCTCCGTACGAAACCTGCCCTGTTGCCGAAAGTGCCTGCAAAATACCAACCGACGCGGAACTTGACTGTATGATTGCGGTAAGAATTGCACCTGCAAGCACACCAAGAACGGGGTTTTTGAACATCAAAAACATATTCTGGAAAGCAGGTACTTCTTTAAGTCCCGAAACAGCATCCGACATTGTGTCCATACCAAACATAAGTGTAGCAAAGCCCAAAAGAATTGTACCGGTGTCTTTTTTCTTGCTTGATTTACCAAACATCAAAAGAACTGTACCAATCAGGGCAAGTACAGGGGTAAATGAAGTGGGTTTTAAAAGCTGCATAAAAAGATTATCGCTTGAAATACCGCCAAGGCTTAGTATCCACGCCGTTACCGTTGTTCCTATATTGGCACCCATTATAACGCCGATAGACTGTCTTAGTGTCATAACCCCCGAATTGACAAAACCAACCACCATAACTGTTGTTGCTGACGAACTTTGGATAACAGCAGTTACAACCAGTCCCGTCAAAAATCCGGTTATCTTGTTTTTTGTCAGCCTTGCAAGAATTTTTTTAAGGCTGCTGCCCGCTCTTCTTTCCAAGGCGTCGCCCATAACATTCATTCCGTAAAGGAACAAACAAAGTCCACCAATAAGAGTAAGTACATTAAAAATATCCATTTTTTCACCTCGTATTTTATATTATCTTTTTCTTTTACATATATATACTAACATATTTCTGGTAAAGATGCGGTTAAGAAAAAAAAGAGAATTTTGCTTCATCAAAATTCTCTTTTTACCTGTTTATTCATCATTGTTCATCCGGTATCCAACGCCAAGCTCGTTGATTATATAATTCTTTTTCCCGGGTATTGCGCCAAATTTTTTGCGGATATTTGCCATATTCACCTGCAATTTTTTAGTACTTCCCAAATCACTATAACCCCATATTTCTTTTATAATTGCAGCATATGTAAGAACTTTCCCTGGGTATCTCGACAAAAATGCAATTATATTATACTCTGTCTGGGTAAGATTTATTTCATCCTTTCCTATAAAAATCCGTCGGGAATCATAATCAATCGAAAGATCACCTATTTCAAATTTTTCGCCCGAATATCCGGCATTATTGCCAGTGTGAACTGAAGTTCTCAGTGCAGACCTCACTCTTGCAACAAACTCTGCAGCGCCAAAAGGTTTTGTAACATAATCATTGGCACCGCTGTCAAGAGCCTCTACCTTGTCCTTTTCATCACTTCGTGCCGACAGAATAATAACCGGCACACGGGAATTTTTTCTTAGCTCTTTCAAGAAAATACCGCCATCGGCATCAGGAAGTCCAAGGTCAAGAATAATAAGGTCAGGTTTGTAAGATGAATTCATAATGCGTGCATCAGCACAGCTTTTTGCCGAAAGTGCTTTATAGCCATTGGCATCAAGCAAAGCAGTTATAAGATTGCTTATATTTTCTTCATCCTCAACCACCAGGATTTTATACTTGTTATTCATACACATCCTCCATATCAAGCGAAAATCTGAAAACCGCACCGCCATGCTTTAAGTTTTGCGCTTCTATATCGCCGCCGTGAGCTTTTATAATTGTAGAACAAACCGAAAGTCCTATTCCTGCATTGCTTCTTTTGCAATCTGCACCCTCATCTGTGGCATCATAGCTTCCAGTAAAAAGAGTTTTCAGCTTTCCGTCCGGAATTCCACATCCATTGTCCTTTATTTGAAAAACTGCTTTTTGGGGGCTTACAAATATTTTAAGCGAAAGTTTTGTCATTCCCTTTGCATGATGTACCGCATTCTCTAACATATTGATTATAACCTGTTCAATAAGCAATGGGTCCATAGGGACAACCGCAAATTCTTCGGGGGTTTGGGCAATTACATTGCAGTCAGGGTATCTGTTATTGAATTTTATAAGCACCGAATCAACAAGTTCATCAACAACTGTGGGAATTTTTGTTATCTTCATATTCCCGTTGTCAAGCTTTGTTATTGACAAAAGATTTTCGACCATTCGAGAAAGCCACTGAGCATCCTGACTTATACCTTTAAGAATTTGCTCTTTTTGTTCCTCTGTAAAACTGTCCTTGTTTTCAATAAGTGCAGAGCTTGAACCATAAATGGTTGTAAGAGGAGTCCTTAAGTCATGAGATATCGCCCGAAGAAGATTTGACCTTGTTTTTTCTTTTTCGTTTTCCGCCCTAACCGCCTCCTGAACTTTAAGTTTTGTTGTCAAAGCGGATGTCATAACAGCAATTACAATCATTATTATCGCTGAAATCAAATTTTCTGATGCCGTAAAATTGAATTTAAAAAACGGAAAGGTAAATGCATAATTTACCGCGAGCATACTTACAAAAGCGGCAATGATGCCATATATGTATCCATTCGTTGCCGCAGATACCAAAAACGAGCCCAAAACAAATATCGCCGGGATAAGCGTATCTGCTTTCGTTGATTTGTGCAAAACAAGGCAAATCACAAAACATACTGCAAGTATTACGGCTGTGATTTTTACATCTCTAATCATTGTCGTTTTTTTCATAATCTTGCGCCTCCAAAGCACATATTAACATACCGTATTCAAAAAGTCAATTTGTTCCTTTTTTCTCATTGAAAATAAGTAATTTTTTACAAATTAAGTGTTGACAAACCTTTTTGTGCGTGCTATAATGTTTTGGTTAAGTGTGGAATTATGCGCATTTAGCAAAAATAAAATACGCACATCATACGATTGTCGGGGGAGTGCTGCGATACCCATGACAGCTCTTCGGCAAGGTGACTATGGTGGAGGTGTAAAACTTTTGGAGGTGTAAAATCATGGGAGTTATTCAAATGAAGCAATTGCTTGAAGCAGGTGTTCACTTCGGACACCAGACTCGCCGTTGGAATCCTAAAATGGCTGAGTATATTTTTACAGAAAGAAACGGCATATACATCATCGATTTGCAGAAAACTGCAAAGAAGATTGAAGAAGCTTATATGTTCGTTCGCGACCTTGTTGCAGACGGTGGCACAGTTCTTTTTGTAGGAACCAAAAAACAGTCTCAAGACGCTATCCGCGAGGAAGCTGAAAGAACTGGTATGTACTATGTAAACGCAAGATGGCTTGGTGGTATGCTTACCAACTTCAAGACCATCAAAAGAAGAATCGACAGACTCTACCAGCTTAAGAAAATGAACGAAGATGGTACAATGGAGCTTCTTCCTAAAAAAGAAGTTCTCAAGCTCAACCTTGAAGAGGAGCGTCTCGAAAAATACCTTGGCGGTATCAAAGAAATGAAAGATATCCCCGCTGCTATGTTTGTTGTTGACCCCAGAAAAGAAAAGAACGCTATCGCTGAGGCTCACAAGCTTGGTATCCCTGTTATCGCTATCGTTGATACAAACTGTGACCCTGAAGAAGCAGACTTCCCCATCCCCGGCAATGACGACGCTATCCGTGCCGTTAAGCTTATCGTTTCTACAATCGGTAACGCTATCATTGAGGGCAAGCAGGGCGAACAGTTCACACCCGAGGCAGAGGCTGAAGCTGAAGAAGTTTCTTTGGATATGATTGAAGAATAATCTTACTAACTTAAATTGAGAAAGCGAGTGAAATAAAATGGCATTTACTGCACAAGATGTTAAAACTCTTAGAGAAATGACAAACTGTGGTATGATGGATTGCAAGAAGGCTCTTGCAGAAACAGACGGTGATATGGACAAAGCTGTTGAGTACCTCAGAGAAAAAGGTATTGCTACAGCAGTTAAGAAGTCCGGCAGAATCGCATCTGAAGGTCTTGTTACATCAATGGTATTTGATAATGTTGGTGTTGTTGTTGAAATCAACACCGAAACAGACTTTGTTGCAAAGAACGCTGACTTCCAGAAGTTTGTTGCTGACGTTGCTGAATGTATTGCAAAGACAAACCCCGCTGATGTTGAAGCTCTTAAGGCTGAAAAGCTTTACGATGCGCAGACAGTTGGCGAAGCTCTTACCGAAAAGATTGCTACTATAGGTGAGAATATGAACCTCCGTCGTTTCGAGCGTTTTGAGGGTGTAAACGAAGCTTACATCCACGGCGGTGGCAAAATCGGCGTTTTGGTAAATTTCAAGCTTGGCGACGATTCAAAGGCTGCTGAACCTGCATTCCGCGCTGCAGCAAAAGACGTTGCAATGCAGATTGCAGCTGTTATGCCCAAATATGTTAAGAGCGACGAAGTTCCCGCTGAAGAACTTGAAAAAGAGAAGGAAATCCTTAAAGCTCAAGCTCTTAACGAAGGCAAGCCGGAGGCAATCGTTGACAAAATGGTTGCAGGTCGTATTCAGAAGTTCTACAAAGAAGTTTGCCTTATCGAACAGGCTTATGTTAAAGACGGCGATTTGACAGTTGCTAAATTCCTTAAGAATGTTGGCGCAGAAATCGGTACAGAAATCGAAGTTGTTAAGTTTGCACGTTTTGAAAAAGGCGAAGGTCTCGAAAAAAAGGTTGACGACTTTGCAGCAGAAGTTGCAAAAATGGCTGGCAACTAATATCCGTTGTTATTATCAAAACAGGGTGTGGTTCTCTCCTCACCCTGTTTTTTCTTCGACGAATGTTAAAAACCTTTCGGTTTTTTCCTGATTACAAAAAACTCTCGTTTTTTGTAATCCTGCGTTAAAAACAGTCCACTGGACTGTTTTCTTAACACTCCGGCTCGAAAAAAAGGTTGACGACTTTGCAGCAGAAGTTGCAAAAATGGCTGGCAACTAATATCCGTTGTTATTATTAAAACAGGGTGTGGTTCTTTCCGCACCCTGTTTTTTGTTTTTTCTAAAAATTTTGAGTTTTTTCAAAATATATTTGAATTTCTATTTAATGTATGATATAATATAACTTGCGTAATCGTAATTATTTTTAAAATTTATTAAATTTATATATTAAGGAGGCATTTTTCATGGCTAAAAAAATGAAAACCATGGATGGTAACAGTGCTGCTGCACATTGCGCCTATGCGTTTACAGAAGTTGCTGCTATCTATCCTATAACACCCTCTTCCACCATGGCAGAAAATGTTGACCAGTGGAGTGCAGATGGTCTTAAAAACATCTTTGGCGAAACAGTCGATGTTGTTGAAATGCAGTCAGAAGCAGGTGCTGCAGGTGCAGTTCATGGTTCGCTTCAGGCAGGCGCTCTTACCACAACATTCACAGCGTCACAGGGTCTTCTTCTTATGATACCCAATATGTACAAAATCGCGGGTGAGCTTCTTCCCACTGTCTTCCACGTAAGTGCAAGAGCATTGGCCGCTCACGCACTCAACATCTTTGGTGACCATCAGGATGTTATGGCTTGCCGCCAGACAGGCTTTGCAATGCTTGCATCGGGCAGCGTTCAAGAAACAATGGACCTTGCAGGTCTGGCTCACCTAGCTTCTATCAAAGGCAGAGTTCCTTTCCTCCATTTCTTTGACGGATTCAGAACTTCACACGAAATTCAAAAGGTTGAAGTTATGGACTACGAAGACCTTAAGGGACTTCTTGACTGGGATGCACTTAAGGCATTCAAGGATAATGCTTTAAACCCCGAACATCCTGTTCTTCGCGGTACTGCACAGAACTCGGATATTTACTTCCAGGGCAGAGAAGCTGCAAATAAATACTACGAAGCTATTCCGGATATCGTTGCAGATTATATGAAGGATATCTCAAAGATTACCGGCAGAGAATACAAGCCATTCAACTACTATGGTGCGCCTGATGCAACCAAAGTTATTGTTGCTATGGGCTCGGTTTGCGAGGCTATCGAAGAAACTGTTGATTACATCAACGCACGCGGCGGTAAGGTTGGTGTTGTAAAAGTTCATCTTTACAGACCATTCTCAGCTAAATACTTCTTTGATGTTATCCCCGAAACTGTTGAAAAGATTGCCGTTCTTGACAGAACAAAAGAGCCCGGTTCTCTTGGCGAGCCTCTCTATCTTGATGTTTGCAACCTTTACTACGGCAAAGAGAATGCTCCCAAAATTGTTGGCGGACGCTATGGTCTTGGCTCAAAAGACACAACCCCCACACAAATTATGGCTGTTTTCAACAATCTTGATGCAGATGCTCCCAAAAACAGCTTTACCATCGGTATCGTTGACGATGTAACAAATCTTTCGCTTGAACTTCCCGAAAAAATCAACGCTGCGCCCGAGGGCACAACCCGTTGTAAGTTCTGGGGGTTTGGCTCGGACGGTACTGTTGGTGCAAACAAGGATGCAATCAAGATTATCGGCGACAATACTGACCTTTATGCTCAGGCTTACTTTGATTATGACTCAAAGAAATCCGGTGGCGTAACAATGTCTCACTTGAGATTTGGTAAAAAGCCAATCAAGTCGACATATCTTTTGGACGAAGCTGATTATATCGCTTGTCACAAGCCTGCATACCTTACACAGTACGATGTGCTCGAGGGTCTCAAAAAGGGCGGTACATTCCTTCTCAACTGTGTATGGACACCAGATGAACTTGAAGAACACCTTCCTGCAAATGTTAAAAAATATATTGCAGAAAACGAAATCGAATTCTACACCATCAACGCTGTTGATGTTGCTGTCAAGGTTGGTCTTGGTCCCAACAGAATCAACATGGTCACACAGAGTGCATTCTTCAAGCTTTCAAATGTAATCGACTTTGACAAAGCTGTTGAGCTTATCAAGAATGCTATCAAAAAGACCTATGGCAAGAAGGGCGACGAAATCGTTAAGATGAACTGCGATGCAGTTGACGGTGCGGTTGAAGCTTTGGTTAAGATTGATGTTCCTGCTTCGTGGAAGAATGCTGTTGATAAAGATGTTAAGGATAACAATGTTCCTGACTTTATCAAAAACATCGTTCAGCCTGTAAACGCTCAGGCAGGCAACAAACTCCCCGTAAGCACCTTTGCAGGTATTGAAGACGGTACATTCGAGACCGGCACTTCAAGATATGAAAAACGCGGCGTTGCAGTTAATGTTCCGGCTTGGGATATAAGCAAGTGTATCCAGTGTAACCAGTGTTCGCTTGTTTGTCCTCACGCTGCTATCCGTCCTGTTCTTCTTAATGCAGAAGAAGCGGCAAACAAACCCGAAGGCTTTGAAACAAAGCCGGCTACAGGCTTTAAGGATATGGAATTCAGAATTCAGGTTTCGCCCCTTGACTGTCTTGGCTGCGGTGTTTGTGCTCAGGTTTGTCCTGCTAAGGAAAAGGCTCTTACAATGAAGCCTATTGCCGAGGTTGAAAAAGAAGCTCCCAACTGGGAATTTGCTATGACTGTTTCTTCAAAACAGGACGAAATCGACATCACAAAGAACACCAAAAACTCACAGTTTGCAACTCCTATGCTTGAATTCTCGGGTGCTTGTGCAGGCTGTGGCGAAACACCTTATATCAAGCTTATCACTCAGCTCTTTGGTGACAGAATGATGGTTGCAAATGCAACAGGTTGTACTTCAATTTGGGGCGGCTCTGCTCCCTCGATGCCTTACTGCAAGAATGCTGAGGGCAAAGGTCCGGCTTGGGCGAACTCGCTCTTTGAGGACAATGCTGAATTTGGTCTTGGTATGGTTGCTGCCAACAAGAAAATTCGAAACACTCTTGTTTCAAGAATGAACTCGGTTATGGACGAAGTTAAACCTGAGCTTGCTGATGCATTCAAGGCTTGGATTGAAGGCAAAGACAACGCTGATGCTTCAAAGGCAGCAGCAAAGGACATCATCGCACTTATCAAAGATGCTGATATGTCTAACCCTGCAATCAAAGAAATCGCTGACCGTACAGACTTCCTTATCAAGAGGTCACAGTGGGTATTCGGCGGTGACGGCTGGGCTTATGATATCGGTTACGGCGGTCTTGACCATGTTATCGCATCAGGCGAAGACATCAACATCTTTGTTGTTGATACCGAGGTTTACTCAAATACAGGCGGTCAGGCTTCAAAAGCTACACCTACTGCTGCTGTTGCAAAATTTGCAGCTTCGGGTATGAAGACCAAGAAAAAAGACCTTGGTATGATTGGCACAACCTATGGATATGTTTATGTTGCACAGATTGCTCTTGGTGCTGATATGAATCAGGCACTTAAGGCAATCAAAGAAGCTGAAAGCTATCCGGGTCCGTCGCTTATCATCGCTTATGCTCCTTGTATCAATCATGGTATCAAGGTTGGTATGGCTAACACCATCGCAGAGGAAAAGAAAGCTGTTCAAACAGGTTACTGGCACCTCTGGAGATACAATCCTCTCCTTAAAGAAGAAGGCAAAAACCCCTTCATCCTTGACTCAAAAGAGCCGACAGGCACAGTTAAGGAATTCTTAGAGGGCGAGAACCGTTATCTTATGCTGAAGAAAGCATTCCCCGAAATCGCTGTAGAGCTCTTTGACAAGGCAGAAAAAGACCTTATCGAAAGATACGAAATCTACAAGAAAAAAGCTGCTGAAGAGTTCTAATTTCTTAAACAATGAAAAACACCGTTGGAAATTTCCAACGGTGTTTTTTTGTATATAACAAACATCCGGAGAAAGGCTGGCAGATGTTTGTTATTTATTAAATTTTAAGTAAGAGTTTTCAACTTTACAAATTTGGCGTATTTTTTTGTAGCCGCAAAAGTACAGGTACGAACATTCCGGACTTTTTCCGTCAAGCATCAGACCATCTCTTCCTGTTTGACAGCGTGACCATATACTTTTACTCAAACCGATAATATATCACAACCTTGTTATATAGGTTTTTGAAGAGAGTTGTTGAAATTATAGAAGTTTTTCTCCAACAATTCCATCACATTCATTCACAATAACTGCTTTAAAAATTGTCACAGTCATCAGAATGTCCCGAAATTATCAAAGCACAATACAGAGCGACAACTATTGCTAAAATCGCTACGCCGATAATTAATCCAAAAAGTAATTTCAAAAATTATTGCTCCTTTCGTGCTGATTTCTCAATCCGTTGCAGGAACAGAAGTTGCTGCAACGGATTTGAATTGCTTAATTATTCTTCAAATTTTGACCAACCGGGGCTTTCAGTCAATTTTCGTGTTTGCCATCAGCTGTCATTTCCCATGTGTCTCTATTGGTAGATTCCTGAACTGCAAGATAATACCAATCATTTTCATTTATGTTGTCTTTCCAAGCTGTCATACATTCAAGCATCAAACATTCTTTTCCTGTCTGTCATCGTGATCATATGATTTTCTTGAAAACCTCTATACTTCTTACCCTCTTTATAGATATTCTGTATTATTATCAACTCTTATCCGCAAATTTTTATCAGTTTTTATAAGTCTCTGCAAGTCTTTGCAAAATTGCTGCAATTTCTGCACGGGTTGCATTATCTCTTGGATTTAATGTTCTGTCGCTTCTGCCTTTCAAAAGTCCCGAAGCAACTCCATATTTCATTGCAGAAATCGCATATTGAGAAACTTCGCCAAAATCATCGTAATTTGCAATTTCGACATTGTCACCAAGCCACACATCATAACCCTTGTACTGAGCATAGCGATAAATGATTGCCGCAATCTGCTCTCTTGAGATATTTTGAGTGGGCGCAAATTCTGTCTCTGTTATGCCACTCACAATTCCGTTCTGCTTTGCCCAAGACACAGCGTTTCCATAATATTCGCCCATATCAACATCTCCAAACGGAATGCTTTTGTTAGTAGCAGGCTCACCTTCCAAGCGATAAAGAACCGTTACAAGCATAGCTCTTGTAAGCGTGCTGTTTGGCGAGAAGGTGTTCTCACTTGTTCCATTCATCAGTTTGTTTTCTGCCACATAACGAACATTTTCGTAGTACCAGTCAGCACCACTGACATCTGCAAACGGATTTTTCCATCCTGTAGAATCGGTCTTATCCTCGTCTTCTTTCTCTCCATCCACTCTAGTCCATTTAGCATAAACTGTTGTCTCTTCTGTCAGTTTTACAATTGTGATTTTGTTGGTCAATTCTTTGTCGGCATACCAGCCATCAAAGATGTAACCGTCTTTAGTTGTAGTATATTTTTGCAAATCAACAGTTGTGTTTTTAGCTTTTGAAATCTTTGCTATAGCAGAACCACCGTTGGTATCAAAGGTGAGCGTATATTTGGTAACAGCAGAGCCACCGCCACCATAGATCGGCTTGCTAGGCTTAGTCACAGTATTGTTATTAGTAATTTCTTCGGCTATGTTATCTGCCGTAACAGCAACACCGTTGATTGTACTGCTGTCCGAATTTTCAGCAGTATATGCCACAGGAGCAACGATTGAGTTATTTGTCATAATAGCCGTTGTTGTCGCATTGCGCATTGCAAGGGCTGTAACGCCTGCTGCTATTGTATTGTCTGTCATAGTAATATCGGCGGCTGTATTTGTGCTTGCAGAACTCTGTCCTGTTCTCACTGCAAAATTATCAACATCAACAGTATTGTTTGTGAAAACAACAACCGCAGAGCCCGTTGCGTTTACAGCTGATTCACAATCAGTAATTTCACAGTTTGTAACTGTGATTTTCTTTGAATTTGAAACCTGGACTAAGGAATGTAATCCCTTTGCTGTGCAACCATCAAATACAATATTGTTGCTACCGGCTTTTCTTTCTCTGAAAGCAACTACAGCATTATTATAATCGCCGTTTCCAATGAAATCACAATTTGTAACTGTTACATTGTGAGCATAAGTAGGATAGTTAGGTGTGCCATTGCTGTCAATAATGAAGTCATGAGCTGCTGTTTTTTCTCTTCCGTCAAAAACTATATTTTCAACAGTAAGAGTTTCAGCACCATCTTGTCTTCTGTTACCATTAACAGAAATTGTTCCTGTCAATGTAACATCACCTTTATTTTCTGCCTTAATGGTAACATTAATCCCCTCTGTCTGATTTACCATAAATGATTCATCATAGGTTCCGGGAAGAATAATAATCTCGTTATCGCCTGTTGTTGCCGCATTAACAGCCGCCTGAATTGTACCGAAACGTTTATTTCCAAGTTTTGCCGCTGCAGGTACGTTTTCAAGTTCGTCCCACGAAACAGGGTTAAGGTCGTCCGGGGCACACAACTTAACTATATTTTCAGCAACTGCTCTGTCGTCTGCAACAAGAACAACCTTTGTAGGAACTGTATCCACATACGGATTTTTGCCGTACCATTCAACATCCCAGTAATTGGAATCTGAACCGTCAAAAGGAATACCCCATGTTACATATACGTCACCGTCAATTACATTGTTGTAATCTTTAAGTTTTGCCTGTGCAATTTTTTCGTCACCTGCATAAAGTTCTACAATATAACTGTAATTTGCAGTTGCTGTACCCTCACCCCAGATTCTTGTTTCTGATGTATAACCGGGAGTGATTGTACCAACGGGGGCAGGTGCAACGCCGGGGATTGTTCCCCAGTCAAGAGGTGTTATTTCCCCTGTAAGCTGATCAGAAATTGTTCCTTCGCTAAGTTTTACACCATCAACATACAAAACTGTCTTTTTGGGAACATAGTCTCCTCTTAATTTGTTCTCTTCCCATGTAGTCGACCAGTACTCGTCAGTACAATTAATACCTGTAAATGAACTTAACGCACCTATAGGGAATGTTATTTCATCAAATACTTTTTGTGTTGCTGTTGTTGTAGCAAGTAAAGTGTCGTTTTCATCTAAAATTTCAAGTTTAAGACTTTCCGTAGCATAAACTTTGCTGAATTCTACAGTTATAAATGTTCTGTTTGCATCAGCCGCATTTACTGCACCCGTCTGCAACACACCTGTTGGAGCCTGAACAGTCTCTGTCATTTCTTTGTCTTTATAGTATGTTTCAATCACTACGCCGTGCGCGCAATCGTCAGAAAGGGCATTTTCGAAACCTTCTGCATAATAGTTTGTGCCGATTTCAACACCATTCTTTGCGTCTTCACGAATTAAGATTTTTGCGTTTTCGCCAAAAATGTTATCTTCAATTATTGTGTTCGGACAAAATGTGTTTACAAGGTTTGCTCCGTATTCTTCACCATAGTATGGATTTGTGGAAACAAATTCATTATTTTTCATTATAATGGTGGCACCATCACAATTATATTTACCAAAAGAGTTTGCCCAAGTTACATCTGTATAACAATTTTTGATGGTCCATGTTACATCGCTTGAATATGCAACAAGATGGAAACCGTAGAGAAGATTGATCATATGCACATTATCAAAAACAACATTTCCACAGGGTTCACCATAAAAACCTTTGGAAACATTTTCTATTTTAATGTTTTTAACTGTTCCCTTACTTATATAAATAGCTGTACTTCCACTATTGAAAACGGTAGTTGGGATTCCATTTTCGTCTACGGAGCCTTCGAGGATTATATCTTTACCTATACTTATACCACCAGCGTAGTTACCTGCTGCAATTTTAACAGTATCACCTGTCTCTGCAGCTGCAATAGCATCTTGTACTGTTGCATGGTATGATACGTTTCCGTCTGCATCTTCAATAGATGCAACAGCAATAACTACACTGTCATTTTCACTTGTTTCATAAAGATTATCTTTATCAACACCGTCTTCTGTAAGACTTGTGTTTTTTGCAGTATTACCGCCGTAAAGTACTGTACCGCTTCCTGTGTTACCAACTATAAGTGCTGAATATTCTGCATAGGTACCTGTTGATGTAATCGCTGTATCGTTAACTGTATTCTGGGTAACTTCAACGCCTGTGTCGCCCACTAAAAGACGACCAATCACACCGCCAACTATACCGTCTCCTGCGGTTATCTCCAAGCCTTCAACAACATTATTGTTAATTATAGTTGCACCGGCAGATACAAGACCTGAAATACCGCCTACATCCCACAAACCTGTTATGTAACTGTTTTCATCACCTGTTACGCTACAGGCTGTAACATTTGCAACACCACCGCCTACAATACCGCCGACGCCGTCGTGTCCTTCAATTGCAACTGTTCCCGTAACGGCACAGTTTGTAACAGTAGTATTTCTGGCTCTGCCTACAATACCTGCAGTATATTGTCCACCTGTTACTGTTATGTTTTCAATTGTAAGATTTTTAATTGTGGCCCCTGATGTGTTGCCGAAGAATGCCACATAGGAATTTTCTCCGCCCTCAATTATGACGTTTGATATTTTGTGGTTATTACCGTCAAATATTCCGTAGAAACGAATGGAGTCATTTCCTGCAGGAGCAAGGGTTATGCCTGTCATATCAATATCGTTTGCAAGAACAAACTCTGTTCCTGTTGCGATTGACTCTTTGCTCATTACTTCACGAAACGTTACAACATCTGCAGGAGTTGAAATAATATATTTGCCGTCTTCAAGTGTTAAATCATCAAGAGTTGCGGCAGGCTTTTCAATGGTGTACATATTATCATCACCAAGCACAGCGCTATAGCCTGCAGGAAGATAATCAGATGGATCAACCGCAAACTTGCCACCTGTTATTTCAAGATTAGTTGCGCTGTCTGCTTCAAAACCGCCCAGGTATGTACCAGCACTGATTTTTACAATAGCAGGATTAACGGCTTTGATTTTACCTTCAACAGTAACGCCTTCAGACCCAAGAATAACCTTGCCGCTTTCAGCATAAATAGCAATACCCTCGGCGTCTGTTGCCTGTATTGTCATTGTGCTATTGATGTTGAGGTTTGCATTGGAAGTCTGATAAATTGCATAATCTTCATCAATACCTGTAGTAATAATTCTGCTGTCGGTGCCCGCCCAATCATTTCCGGGTTCAACACCATATAAATTTAATATGCTGACATCACTAAGTTTTAACTGTCCCTCTAAAGTATATCCATTAAGATAAAACGAGGTGGACAATCCGGGATAGTTGATATCAATATCACCCATCCAGTTTTTAGCCATTAACACCTGTTTTCCATTAGGATTAGTTTCTTGTTTAAATGCATCCGGCAGGTTTGTTACAGATATACTGTCACCGGCTATCAATGCTGCAGCTCCGTCTTCCGGTGCAGCAAATGAAACTGTTCCCATCGTGCTCAATACCATTGCAATACAAAGGATTGATGCCAATAGCCTTTTAATTTTCATACTTAAATCCTTCTTTCTTTTTATTTTTGTGCGCTTTTGGATATACATAAAAACCACAAGACCTCCTCTTTTTGATGACTAATCCATACAGGCGCATTTTTTACTTGTCAAAAATTTTTCCAATCAAAGGTATGTACCTAAAATACAATTCTCTCAACTTAGTCTTCCAATGATTATATTCCTCACCTTCAGAATAATTCATCTCTGCTTTTATATAGCTCCGTTCTTTTGAAAAAGAAACAATAACTTTGGGAAATAAAATCAATCCGAAAGCAATCAATAATACTGACACCATATACAATATATCCACTACATATGTTTTATTCATTCTAAAAACATCCTTCCCGTTGTCTTCAGCAATGATATAGAAAAAAATTGCCTACGACATAATCTAAATTATGCGGTAATGGCAATTCCACATAATCTAAATTATGTTGCAAGCAAAACATTTTTTCTTGATGTTTATTTACTTTTTATCTCAATTTACTTCCAAATTTTCACATATTTTTTAAAAAGGCATAACTTTAAAACCAATGCATGGCAAAATTACAACATTGGTCTGTTAAGCTATGTCATTTTTCTTGCAAATTTAACGAAATTCATAAAAGTTGTGGCAAATCATTGACAAAAGCTTGATTCAATGTTATAATCAAAGCCAAATTTATGTATTTGCTATTTATTTTTACCACATAATTTAGATTATGTGGTATTTTTTTAGCACCTGAGAAGTCCTAATTTTTGAATTTGTCTGCGGTGTACCTCACCGCTCTCCATTGTGTAAATACGCGTCGTGTTTACGCTTGAATGTCCCAAAATATCAGCCAGTCTTACGATATCCTTTTGCACAGAATAAAATGTTCTTGCAAACAAATGCCTGAGATTATGAGGATACACCTTTTCTTTTGCTACTTTTGCATTCTCGCAAAGTTTTTTCATCAGTTTCCATATATTGCTTCGGTCAAGCGGATTGTTGTTTTTGGTTACAAAAACACTTCCACTTTTAATTTTTCTCTTTTTGGCATACTTCGCAAGCATTTTGCAAAGACTGTTGGGGATTATCACAATGCGCATTTTCCCTTTAAGGTTTATTGTTGCTTTTTTTGCCGAAAGGCTTTCAACCGTTATATATTTAAGCTCCGATACTCTTATACCAGTCGAACAGATAGTCTGCATAAGCAGATATAATTTCTCGTTTCCTTTTCTTTTCGCTTCGGTCAGCAATCTTTCGTATTCTGATTTTGTAAGTTCTTTGTCCTGTATTGCAAATATTTGCCTTTGAATCTTAAAGGTTTTCACCTTTAAACTATACCATTCGTTAAAGGCAAAAAAGCTGTTAAGCGACGAAAGAACAGAATTTGCGCTTGCAGGCATATATATATCTTTCAAATACTCCTTGTATTCCAAAACTGCTTCTTTGTTAAGTTCGCGATTTTCAAGCCATTCTTTAAAGGCAGTTATGTCACGCATATATTTTTCAATCGTTGCAAAAGCTTTTTCTTCTTCAAGAAGGTATCTTTTGTACTTCTCAAGTTGCTCTTCTGTAATTTTTCTCATTTTTTATCAACTCCTTTCTTTATATTATTTTAATTTCACAATATACTATACCATATCAACAGAAAATCCGTCAGGATTTTCAATCCTCAGGTTATTATACCATCTTTTTCACCTTACATCAAACATATAATCAAGCAGCGACCAGTTTTGCTGGAATGGTCTCATCAAATTCCAGTAGCCTGCGCCACGCAGACCCTTTTCGTTTATTAGATTAAACTTTTGCTGTATGCTTCTTACATCCTCGAACCAAACCTCGTGCACTCTTCCGTTGTTGTCCGTATATCTGAACCATGGCGACTGCGAAACTTCATCAAATTGAATTTCGGCACCATTCCTTGCCGCAATTTGTATAGCTTCTACATTGGATATGGAATCTGCCCGAGACTCACCCTTTACATAGGGGAGAGTCCAGTCATAACCATAATTTGGTATGCCCAAAAAAATCTTTTCGGGTGGAATAATTGTAAGAGCGTAGTCAACCACCTGCCGTACATTCCGTATAGGCGCCACAGCAAGCGGCGGGCCATAGGTATAGCCCCATTCGTAAGTCATCAATAGTACGCTATCTGCATTATCCCCAATTGCGCGATAATTGTGACCCTCGTACAAAAGTCCCCGTTGTGTATCCGATGTTTTGGGGGCAAGCGCCGCAATTACTTCGTAACCAAGTGGGTTAAGAGTGCTGCGGAGCTTGCCAATAAATTCACCATACAAAAGACTGTCCTGTGGATATACAAACTCAAAGTCAATATCAAGACCGCGATAGCCCTTGTTTTGCATATTAGCGACAATTTCCGAAATCAAAGTGTCCTGAATGTCGGGATTATTGAGAACAAGACTTGCGAGTTCGTTGCTGAAGCCGCCGCTTTCGGTAAGGGTCGAAAGATGCATAAGAGGCGCAACACCGTAGTTCAGAGCCAAATCAATAAGTTCCTCATCGTCAAGTTGTACCAGATTTCCAGAATTGGTGATGCCATATGTAAAAGGCGTCATATAGTTTATATAAGGCAAAGTTCTCCTTAGCAGATTTTTATCTATATACGGATAGGCATATCCATTAACATCAATCCTTCTTTGCGGATTTCTCTCGAACTCGATTATCAAAGTCTGGCCCGGATAAACAAGCGTTCTTCCGCCAAGATTTGGATTGTTATGGTAAATTGTGTTTAAATCAATCCCGTAGCTTTGTGCAATAGAAAAAAGTGTCTCCCCTTGTCTTACGGTGTGATATCTGAGCGGTTGCAAAATAAGAAGTGCTTGACCTACAACAAGATTTGGTATGTCCGAAAGATTGTTGAGTGCTGTCAAAACAAATGTAGGTATGTTGTACTGCGTCGCTATACTTTCGGCAGTATCTCCCGACTTAACTATATAAATTTCCATAATATCACCTCAATATATTATATTGAGAAAACAAAAAAGGGTGCCTTGCTGTATGCAAGACACCCACTTTACAAGATTATTTATTTTTAAGATACTCGTCAATCGCTTTTGCCGCATTCTTTCCGGCGCCCATTGCCAGAATTACTGTTGCCGCACCTGTAACGGCATCACCTCCGGCATATACGCCCTCGCGACTTGTAAGTCCGCTTTCGTCCTTGGTAACAATACATCCCCGACGGTCGGTTTCAAGTCCCTCGGTAGTGCTTCTGATAAGCGGGTTTGGTGATGTGCCTATGGACATAACAACTGCATCAACATCCAATACATACTCGCTTCCCTCAATCTCAACAGGACTGCGTCTGCCCGATTCGTCAGGCTCGCCAAGTTCCATCTTGACGCACTTCATTCCCTTGACAAACATATCATCATTACCCAAAATTTCTACAGGGTTGTTGAGGGTAAGGAATATGATACCCTCTTCCTCGGCGTGTTCAACCTCTTCGCGTCTGGCAGGCATTTCGTCCATCGAGCGACGATAAACAATATATGTTTCTTCTGCACCAAGGCGCTTAGCGCATCTTGCCGCATCCATCGCAACATTTCCGCCACCGACAACCGCAACCTTTTTTGCGCGAAGTATCGGTGTCTGCGAATCCTCTTTGTATGCCTTCATAAGATTTATTCTGGTCAAAAATTCGTTTGCTGAATATACGCCATTCAAATTCTCACCCGGTATCTTCATGAATCTTGGAAGTCCCGCACCCGAGCCGATAAATACAGATTCAAATCCCATCTCAAAAAGCTCGTCAATTGTCATCGTTCTGCCAATAACAGCATTTGTCACAAATTCAACACCAAGGTTTTTGAGGTTTTCGATTTCATTTCTAACAATATCCTTGGGAAGTCTGAACTCGGGAATTCCATAAACCAAAACACCGCCTGCAACATGAAGTGCCTCGAAGATAGTTACATCATAGCCAAGCTTTGCAAGGTCTCCTGCACACGCAAGTCCTGCCGGACCCGAGCCGATAATGGCAACTTTTTTGCCGTTCTTTTGGATGTCAGAGTTCGCTTTTTTTGCAGCATTTTTCATATGATAATCAGCAACAAATCGTTCAAGTCTGCCGATTGCAACAGGCTCGCCTTTTATTCCCCTAACGCATTTGGACTCGCACTGTGTTTCCTGTGGGCAAACTCTTCCGCATACTGCCGGGAGTGAGCTTGCGGCATAAATCACATCGTAAGCACCTTCGAAATCTCCCTCAGCGACCTTGCTGATAAATGCAGGAATATCAATCTGCACAGGACAGCCGCTGACACAAGGCTTGTGCTTGCAGTTCAGACATCTTTTTGCCTCATCAATTGCCTGCTCTTCTGTATAACCAAGAGCAACCTCATCAAAGTTTTTATTTCGAACATTGGGGTCCTGTACCGGCATTTCATTCTTTTTAGGTAACATATTAGGCATTGTCAGCACCTCCTTTTTTAAACAGGTTGCAGGTTTCTTCGTGTCTTTTTCTTTCTGTCTCGCGATACATTGATGCGCGGCGTATAGCCTCGTCAAAATCAACCTGATGTCCGTCAAAATCAGGTCCGTCAACACACGCAAACTTCATTTCTCCGCCCACAGTCAGTCTGCAACCGCCACACATACCTGTTCCGTCAATCATTATTGGATTCATACTTACAACTGTCTTTATTCCAAGTTCTTTTGTAAGCTGTGCCACAAACTTCATCATAACCAACGGACCGATTGCAATAACCTCGTCATACTTTTCGCCGCTTTCAACAAGCTCGCGAAGTGCGTCTGTAACAAGACCCTTTTTGCCGTAAGAGCCGTCGTCTGTCATCATAACAACCTTGTCAGACACCGCATTAAATTCGTCCTCCAAAATAACCAAATCGCGATTTCTGAAACCAATTACAGAGTGAACCTCTGCACCATTCTCGCGAAGAGCCTTTGCTGTTGGATATGCAATTGCACAACCAACTCCTCCGCCGATAACCGCAACTTTTTTAAATCCTTCAACCTCAGATGCTTTTCCCAAAGGTCCTGCAAAATCGCAGATAAAGTCACCCTCGTTTAAAGTGTTCAAACGCTCGGTAGTTGCGCCCACAATCTGAAAGATTATGGTTATTGTGCCGTTTTCTCTGTCATAATCCGCAATGGTAAGCGGTATACGCTCGCCGTCTTCATCTGTTCTAAGTATTATAAACTGCCCCGCCTTTGCTCGTTTTGCAATCAGCGGTGCCTCAACCTCCATAAGTGTAACTGTAGGATTGAGAGATTTTTTTCGTACTATACGAAACATAAAAATTCCTCCTTGGATATAATCTTTTCAAGTTCCACACCTATAAATATATTATAAAATCAATCATATGTCAAATCTAAAATCTAAAAACAACTTTACCATTTTCAATCACCAGTTTTGCCGAAAACTCTTTGCCTGATTTTTGCGAAACAAAACCTGTTATAAGTGGTGTTTCGCCGTCTGTAAGTAACTTTTTCATATTGTCCAGCGAAATAACCTTGCCGCAAATCACATTTCCGGTCGAAAACTTGCATCCGTCTTTGTATCCGCTGCAGCCATATCCAAAGCGTGTACGCCTCACATCCTTGCCGCAAATTGGGCACTTTCCTGCCACATCGCCGACAAAACCGTCAAAGTTGTCACCGGCTTGTTCCTTTGGGCCAAAAACAGTCGAAATTTCGTTTTTAACCAGCTCTACTGCATCGCCTATGGTACTTTCGCCACGAAAAACCTTTTTTAGTGATGCGCCCATCTGCGACGTTTTGAATTTGTCCATATTAATATTCATACGAGCCAGAGATTCTATCAGATGCTCGCCTGCCGGAAGAATTGTGTATGTATCCTTTTTAAGGAGAATATACTCACTCTTTCGGGCATTATCAATTATACCGGTACGGGTTGCCTCTGTTCCAAGCTCCAAGCCTTCAAACATAGCACGGTATTCAGCTTCTTCGTTTTCCTGCTCACTTAATGCTTGTTTTTCGTCTTTGAAAGGATTTTTGAGGTAATTGTTGAGCGTCTCTATTGTATAATGCTTTGGCGGATTTGTCTCTTTTTCGACAGGCTCAAATTTTGTGTTGACTCTGTCACCTTTTTCGAGCTTGGGCAAAAATTTGTCTTTTCGGGTATAATCATCAAACGCGGTCCAACCGGGCTGGTCTATCACCATACCTTTAAGCGAAAAGCTTTCCAGATCACCCAACGCTATTGTAATTTCAGTTTTTTCGACAATGCAGTCGTCACTGCAGAAAACCGCTACAAATCTTCGCATTACCGCACTGTAGACTTTCATTTCATTCTCCGAAAGTTTTGTTTTGTCAGGTATTTTGTATGTCGGAGTAAGAGCCGAATGTGACTCGATTTTTGAATCGTCAAATATCTTTTTGTCATCTTTGAATGTGACGGGATAGCCAAGGCCTTTTACCGACTCAAGAATAGTCTTTATTTTGCCCTTTTCGGCTGTTGCCAGATATTCCGAGTTTGTTCTTGGATATGTCACATATCCCTTTTCATAAAGGCCCTGTAATATCTCAAGACTCTCTGCCATTGACATTTTGTATTTCTTACCCAAAAAGTTTTGCAGTTTGGTAAGAGAATAGAGTTTTCCCGGGGCAAGCTTGTCTTTTTTCTTCTTTTTCTCGGTTACAATCGCTTCTGTATTATTGTATTTTTCGCAAAGTTCCAAAGCTTTTTTGATATCGTTTTTAGAGAAGCGTTCTTTGCTTAAAAGCTCAATTTCCTCACCGTTTGTCTGTGCCTTGCTTGAAATAGCATAATAAACATCGGGAACAAACTTTCGGATAGCCATATCACGGTCATATATTGCTTTTACAATCGGCACAATAACCCTGCCTACTCTGAGGAGCGTACCGGCACGAAGTGTCGCGTATCTTGTCAGGTTTACCCCATAAAGCCAGTCGGTAAATGTTCTTGCATAACCCTCGTTTGCAAGATTGTTATACTCTTTTTCATCTTTAAGTTCAAGCATTGCAGCTTTTACAGTCTGGGGAGTCTGGTCAGGAAGCCATATTCTTTTGAGTGTTTTTGGAGTTGTCAGTGCTTTTTCTATACAGGTCCTGACAATAATTTCACCTTCGCGATCAGCATCGCCTGCATTAACTATGGTATCAACATCTTCGCGGTTGCAAAGACTTTTTATTATCTCAAATTGCTTTAAAACACCTGCATCTGTATTGCCGTTTTTGTCCTTTTTAAGACGAAAAACAAACTCGCTTGGAAAACACGGCAGATTTTCCATACTCCATCTGGCATTTGGTGCAGAATTTTCGCTGTAATCTTCGATGTCTGCAAGTGAAAACAAATGACCAAAGGCCCAGGTTATAATATAATCTGTGCCTATAAAATATCCGTCTTTTTTTGTCATTTGTCCAATACCCGCCATAATATTGCGGGCGAGGCTGGGTTTTTCTGCAATAATAAGTACCATAGTCAAACCTAAAGTTGAGGCTGTGGCAATCTGCCGCAGCCCCGGTCTTTTATCTTAGTCTTCAAAATCAAAAAGGTCAGCGTTTCTTTCCTTAAAGAGCTCG
The DNA here is from genome assembly GCA_045578305.1 of Clostridia bacterium. Lineage (GTDB taxonomy): Bacteria > Bacillota > Clostridia > Monoglobales > Monoglobaceae > SIG440. The sequence continues at coordinate 24,163 of JAZNKA010000016.1, forward strand.
TAAGCTCTGTCAAGAACTTCCAAATCTTCCTCGGGGACAAGAATATAGTCGCCATTCTCGTCATATTCCATTTTAAGAATGATTACCTCGTCAACCTCGTCGTCTTCCTCTTCTTTGTAAGGAATACAAATTACATAATCCGAACCGTCCACCTGAACGGTGTCAAGATGCTCGACAGTCTGCTTGTTGCCGTCGTCATCAAACAAATCAACCAAAAAGTTGTTTTCTTCTTCGGTATTTGGGGTCTTTTCAAAATCTTCTGCCATTTTTAAATCTCTCCTTTAATTTGAAATTTGTTTTTTGTTAATTTTTGGTGCTGTCCAGATAAGCCTGAAGTATAAATGCTGCAGCAATCTTATCAACTGAATCCTTTCGTTTTTTGCCTCGGATATTTGTTTCGTTCATCAGATTGTGAGCCGAAACAGTTGTAAGACGCTCGTCCCAAAGGATTACTTCAAGTCCGGTCAGTTCACCGAGAAGCTTGGCAAAAGCCTTTGTCTTTTTGCCGCGCTCGCCCACGGTACCGTTCATATTTTTGGGGTATCCCAAAACTATTTTTTCCGCATTAAGCTTTTTTGCAAGCTCAGCGGTATATTCGGCAACCTTTCGGGCATTCTTCTCGGAATAGGTCTCTAATGTGTGAGCCGAAAACCCAAGTACATCCGATGTCGCATAGCCTGTTCGGCTGTCGCCAAAATCAACACCAAGTATCATATCGGTTTTCCCTCCCACACATCAAATTTACCTTCCTATTGTATCATAACCAAAGTATATAAGCAAGCAATTTTTAATAAATTCTGTGATTGCTGAGTCTCCCTAAAAAGTTAAAAAGCCGAGAAATGTAAATTTCTCGGCTTTTTTCTAAGATTACTTTATATTTAATGTTTCCTTAAGCTGCGAAAGCTTTGACGGCCCTACAATCATAAACACATCAAAATTACTTTGTTCCTGAAGCATCTTGAGTGCTGTGTGCGATATTGTTGAATTATCCTTTTGGGCACGCTCGCAGATTTTTTCAAAGGTATTTATTGACTGTTCATTAAGATATCTTTCTTTGGCTTTTTCCGACAGATCATTTGCAGCATATTTTTCAAAAAAGCCTTTTGCCTGCGATGAAAAAGCAAATACCGGCAGGGTTCCCTTGTCGTATTTTTCCTTTTCCTCTTCAATATATGCAAGTTTTGTATCCCATACCTTTGAGCGAGTAGCAAGATTATAAAGAGCCTGACTTGCACAAAAGCCTATCTGGTTTGTATTTTTTGCATATTCGTTTGCCTCGGCTATGCGGTCATATGACCAGTTTGACGCCCCGATATGCCGCACTTTTCCGCTTTTGATAAGTCCGTTAAGAGTATCAATTATCGGTCCCACAGGCTTTTCGACATCGTCACGGTGAAGCCACAATATATCAATATAATCTGTTTGAAGCGCTTTCAAACTTTTTTCAACATCATCTTCGATTTCTTCTTTGCTGAGTCTTATATGTGACAAATCCTGCAAAGTAAGCGGATGTGCGCACTTGGTCGAAACATATATCTTGTCTCTTTTATCCTTTATAAACTCCCCGACCAATGCTTCGCTTTTTCCTCCGCAATAAAGTCTTGCGGTATCAATGATGTTTCCTCCGTTTTCAACATAAAACCCCATAAGCTGCATCGCAGTATCTCTGTCAATTCTTTCGTCATATCCTTCGGTCCCAAGGACTATCTCCGAAAGTTCCATATCGCAAAGCTTTTTATAATTCATCACAGTTTTTATCCTGCCTTTCTGTTTATATTATACACATTCTGCCTGTTTTGCGCGCTCAGCATACGCCGGAACAACAAACCTGAATGCGCCCGGTATTATTTCAAATTCGGTCATTCCTGTATCTGTTATTTCACCGTCAATTGAAAAGCGCATAGTTTTTTCGCTTGAAGTTATTTTTACTCTTTTGCACTTTTGCGAAGAAACAATTTCGCCAATATTTTTGATTTTCAGGTAAGACCCATTTATGTATCTTGGCAGCAGTTTCAAAAGCCTTGGCAACGAAATATTTTTTACCATATTTATATTTATAAAACCATCATTCACCTGTGCAATTGGGTTGGTTTTAAGTCCGCCACCGCAGTAACTTCCATTGGCAATGGAAGTCAGCAAAAGCTCGCCTTTATGTACCACAGCGCCATCAATTTCTATTTCCAGATTTGCGGGCTTTTTGTTGAAAAGATTTACAAAAATCGAAACTAAGTATGCGAAAGGCCCCCAAAAAGCAGTCTGTTCCTTTATGCTGTTTGTAATATCCGCTACATCACAATCAAAGCCAATGTTGAACATATTTGCACAATATCCGCTCTTTAATTGATTGTTTATGTTGGTAGTATACCTGATTGCATCGCATTTTACACATTTGCCCGAAATCTGCTTTTTCAAATCAAAAAAGCGTACATCCGATGAAAAGTTTCTGCAAAAATCGTTTCCGGTACCAATCGGCACAATACCTATTTCGGCATTCTCAAATTCAAGTGCACCATTTAAAACTTCACTAAAAGTTCCGTCGCCGCCACAAGCAATAAACCGCGCAGGTCCATTGTTTTTACAATATTCGGCAACAAACATTTTTGCATCATTTGGCGCCTTTGTGACATAAACTCCAATATTTTCCTCTGACTTCTCACAAATACCGTTTATCTCATCAATTATTTTGCCAAACTTTTTCCCCTGACCGGCATTTGGATTTACAACAAAAATTGTTTTCATAAACTCCCCGCAAAACTCAAATTTCTTTATCCATTATAAATCTACACCCAAAAAATGCTTTGCGGCAATGCCCACAAAAAACGATACAACTGCAACACTTACACTGATTAAAGACATTTCCAAAAATTTGGGTTTAAATCTTTCGCCTTGTGCAACCGAAATATAGTAGGTAAATCCGGCTATAATCAAAATAACAATTGCTATCATCGCAAACAGCGCTGTCATATACTGACTGTTTCCAAGCAAAAGATAGGGTAAAATCAAAAGAGCAACAGTAATAAGATAAGCTACACCTGTATAGCAGCAGGATTTGAAAGCATCATTTCGTCCATCACTTTTTGCGGCAAGAAACTCACTTGAAGCCATCGAAAAAGTCGCCGAAATTCCCATTATAAGTCCCGAAAGCGCAATAAGTCTTGTATTTTGCATTGCAAATGTAAAACCCGCCAAAGAACCGGTAAGCTCTACCAAAGCATCATTCATTCCCAAAACCATACTCCCCACATAGCGAAGTCTTTCTTCATCAAGCATATCAAGCAAAGCCGCTTCGTGTTCTTCTTCCTGTTTTTTAATATGTACACTTTCTTCAACTTCTGCAGCAAGTATATCATATTCTTTTTGAGCTGTCTCCTCGCCGTTTTCCATAAGCTTTACCGCAAAGGTAAAACCCAGAATTTTGGCAATCATTTTATATTTAAAAATTTTAAATTTGTCAGGCTTCATTTCGATACCAGTGCACTTTTTCCATATCTCATAATGAGCCTTTTCCTCTGCCGCAAGGTGAAGAAGTGTTTGCTTATTTTCTTCCCCCTTGGCAAATTTTGCAATTGCCTCATAAATAATACTTTCGGTAAGTTCATTCTTTTGCATTTTTGTTATAATCGCCAATGCCTTTTTTGACAGTTCTTTTGTCATATGTATCACCCCTTAAATATCAGTAACAATCTGCATCTTATTCTGTAATTTTGACATAGCCCTGAAATACACAACAAGGAGTGTGGCAATTGACAAAATCCATCCTATCGGCCAGATAAGATACAAAAATGTCAGATTAGGACAAAGCGGGAATATCAGATATACCCACACAAATCTGATTGCACACATAAATATCATTGTTGCAACCATAGGAACTATGGGTTTGCCCATACCCTTGAGAGTTCCGCCCATAATCTCGTTGATACCGCATATAAAATATGTACTTGATATTATAATCATTTTTTGTTGTGAATAGTGTATAACTTCGGGCGTCGTTGACATAATCGACGACAACTGTCCTGAAAAAATTGCAAACATACTGCCGATGCTTGCGCCAAATCCAACTGCTATCAGGGTGGCTTTTAAAACAGCTTCCTTGGCTCTTTTCAGGTTTCCTGCACCTAAATTCTGCGAAATATAAGGAGTCGCCGCAAGAGACGGCGCAACTGCCACATAATAAAGAATTCCGTCAAACTGATTTGCAATAGAAACTCCGGTTGTAGCATATTCTCCGAAGCTATTTACTGTTGTTGTAATAATTACATTAGCAAAAGAATACAGCGCATTTTGCATACCTGTTGGAATTCCTATAAACAGTATCTGCTTGAGTTCGAACATTTTTATTCTGAGGTCTTTAAGTCGAAAATGAAATCTTTCTCGTTCTTTAAGCAAAACCCACATCGAAAGTCCGCCCGCGATACCATTTGAAGCTATAGTAGCTATCGCAACGCCCTCGACTGTCATATCAAATACAAGTATCAAACAGATATTCAGAATAATCTTGACAATCCCACCAAGAATCAGAAAATACATTGGTCGTTTTGTGTCTCCTGATGCACTGAGAATTGCCGCAGCAAAGTTATAAAGCAAAATTATGGGCACACCAAGAAAATATATTCTGAAATATGTTGTTGCCTGTGGGAGCATACTCTCGGGGCAATTTGTCCATCTGAGAAAAATTTCTGCACAGCTTACCCCTATCAAAAGCAGGACAAATCCTCCAAGCATGGCAAAGGCTAAGCTTGTACCTATTGCTTCCTCGGTGCGCCTTCTGTCACCCGTGCCGATAAACCTTGCAACGATAACATTTGCTCCTACTGAAATACCAATCAGAAGACCGGTACACAATGTTATAAGCGTACTACATGCACCAACCGCACCAACCGCAGTATCGTTCACAAGATTCCCCAGGACAGTCATATCTATAATATTGAACATATTCTGCATAACGTTCATTATCATAATCGGAATTGTGAGAGAAAGCAGACCCTTTCCTATTGGCCCTGTCAGCATATCGACATTTTTGCTTTTCATTAAAATACGCCTCTTTTTTTAATATTATTTTTGATACCCTTTGCAACCTCGTTATACCATAAACACTGCAAAAAGTCAACAGAAAAAGCCCCCTAAATTAAATTTTTTAGAAGTTGTCAAATTGTATGTTTTTTTGTTGACAAAAGAGGAAAATTGTGATAACTTTAGATATTGGTTGGCAATCACAAAGCTGACAAAAAAAGCAACAAAAAGGAGTATCATAATAATGAACGCTAACACAAAAGTTTCAAGCTGGCGCAACAACAAGTGGTTCAGAGCAGCAATTCCCGCACTTCTTCTGCACTGCAGTATTGGTACAGTTTACTGCTGGTCACTTTTCAGCGACCAGATTGGTCAGTACATAGGTTTTCAGAAAAGTGCAACCGAATGGGCATTCAGCTTTGCCATCTTCTTTCTTGGTATGTCGGCAGCTTTCTTGGGAAATGTAGTTGAAAAAGACATTCACAAGTCATCACTTATTGCTGCAATATGTTTTGCAGGCGGTATGGCAGGCACAGGTGCATTTATCTGGTACGGCGGTGCACATCCGGGAAGTCTTATTGCACTTTTGGGTATCTACCTTTGCTACGGTTTAATTATGGGTATAGGTCTTGGAACAGGTTATCTTTCCCCCGTAAAAACACTTATGCTTTGGTTCTCGGACAAAAAGGGCCTTGCAACAGGTCTTGCCGTGGCAGGCTTTGGTGCTGCAAAAGCAATCGCAAGTCCTATTATGGAATGGATGCTTTCAAACCTTGGCGACGGTGGCATCTACAAAATGTTCTTTATTCTTGCTGGTGTATATTTTGTAATGATGCTTGTTGGTCATCTTTTGCTCAAAAAACCTGATGACTGGCACGAGCCTGCAAGCAAAGAGGAATCAAACAGCATTATCAGTGTTATCAAAACACGCCCGATTAAAAACTACATAGGAATCTGGCTGATGTTCTACCTCAACATCACCTGCGGTCTTGCACTTATCAGTCAGGAAAAAATGATTATCAAATGTCTTGGCCTTGCCGGTATGGTTGGTATAATTTCTACAATTTCTGCTGTGTTCAATGCCGGTGGCCGTCTTGGATGGTCAGCTCTTGGTGACAAAACCAAGGACAGAAACACAATCTACAAAATCATTTTTGTTTCTTCAATCATAGTTACCGCACTTGTGATTTTAACACAAGGTATTGCAAATGGTGCAGGAAATACACTTTTGACAATTCTTGTACTTCTTATGATTATGATTGTAAATGCAGGCTACGGCGGTGGTTTCTCAAATGTTCCCACACTTCTTTCAGACCACTATGGCATGAGCAACATAAGCGCACTTCACGGTATTACACTTTCAGCTTGGGCGTTTGCGGGACTTACCGGAAACAACTTGTCTGCCTGGATTGTAAACACATTCGGTAAAGAAGAAGTTATCAATGGCATCACAGTCAACCCAACAGGCTATCAGGCTGTACTGTATGTGACCATTGCACTCTACATAGTTTCACTTCTTTTAAGCTTGTTTTTTGTAAGACCTGCCCAAAAAAAATAAACTTAAATTTTAAACAAAAAAATACCCGATTTTTAACAAATCGGGTATTTTTATTTTATCTTACAATAAGGCTTTCACCTGTCATTTCTTCGGGTTTTTCAAGTCCCATAAGGTCAAGCATTGTTGGTGCAAGGTCAGCTAAGCGACCGTTTTTGAGTTTGGCACCTGTTTCTTCACCTATCAAAACAAGCGGTACAACATTTGTTGTGTGTGCGGTAAACACATCATTCGTTGCATAATCAAGCATTTGGTCTGCATTTCCATGGTCAGCTGTCACAAGTGCAATACCACCCATTTTTGTTATTGCATCTATTGTTCTGCCAAGACATTCGTCCACAGTCTCTACCGCCTTTACAGCGGCTTCAAACACGCCTGTATGTCCCACCATATCACAGTTTGCAAAGTTGAGGATAACTGCGTCATACTTGCCTGACTTGATTTTTTCAACAACTGCATCGCATACGGGATATGCGCTCATTTCGGGCATAAGGTCAAATGTCGGAACATCAGGAGACTGAATAAGAATTCTGTCTTCACCTTCAAAAGTCTTCTCTTCGCCACCGTTGAAGAAGAATGTTACGTGAGCATACTTCTGTGTTTCAGCGATACGAAGCTGAGTCATATTCTTTGAAGCAAGATATTCACCAAGTGTCATTGTAAGCTCTTCCGGAGGGAATGCAACTGAAACATTCGGCATTGTTTCGTCATACTGTGTCATGCAGACATAGTTGAGCGGGAAGAAGCCGTTCTTTCTCTCAAAGCCGTCGAAAGCCTCGTCAACAAATGTTCTTGTGATCTGTCTTGCACGGTCAGGGCGGAAGTTGAAGAATACAACGCTGTCGTCAGCCTTGATTGTGCCTTCCTTGTTAAGAACAGTCGGAACGATGAATTCGTCAGTTACGCCGTTTGCATAGGATTCCTCCATTGCAACCTTACCGCATTCAGCCTGAATGCCTTCACCGTAAACCATAGCTGCATAAGCTTTTTCAACTCTGTCCCATGCGAAGTCACGGTCCATTGCATAGTAACGGCCCATGATTGTTGCGATTTCACCGACACCGAGTTCCTTAGTCTTTTTGTAAACGTCCTGAACAAAGCCTACACCTGATGTAACAGAAACGTCACGTCCGTCCATGATGCAGTGAACGTAAACCTTCTCAAGTCCTTCTTTCTTAGCCATTTCAAGAAGACCGAAGAGGTGTTCGATATGGCTGTGAACACCGCCGTCAGAAAGAAGACCTACGAGGTGAAGTGCTGTGCCTTTTTCCTTGCAGGAAGCACAAGCGTCCTTGAGAGCCTTGATGTTAAAGAAATCACCGTCAGTAATTGACTTTGAAATCTTAACAAGCATCTGGTAAACAACGCGGCCTGCACCGATGTTTGTGTGACCTACTTCGCTGTTACCCATCTGACCGTCGGGAAGACCAACGTCAAGACCTGAAGCACCGATTGTTGTGAACGGATTTTCGTTAAAAAGCTTTGTGAGGTTAGGTGTGTTTGCAGCTTCGATAGCGTTACCCTTATCACCGGGGTTGATGCCGAAGCCGTCCATGATACATAATACTACGGGTTTTTTCATAATTAATCACCATTCCGAAAATATGGGACGCTTTGTAAGGCGTCCCACATAATAATTATTAATTGATTATTTGCTTGCTGCCTTAACGATAGCTGCAAAGTCAGGAGCCTTGAGAGATGCACCGCCGATGAGACCGCCGTCAACATCTCCCTTGCCGAGAAGCTCGTCAGCGTTAGCAGCGTTCATTGAACCGCCGTACTGAACAACAAACTTGTCAGCAGCTTCCTTGTCATAAAGCTCTTCGATAAGATCACGGATA
>JAZNKA010000017.1:0-2203 GCA_045578305.1 Clostridia bacterium
GCATTTGCCGTTTTCGGTAGAACGGTCTTTTCTGTTTTTCTGCTTTCTCTAGCCATTGGAGTATTATCCGAACCCGCCTCGAAATCAGTATTTTGGGCAGTTTTTGGCTTGTCGTCCTCGAAAGGCACAAAGCCTTACTTCGTCCTCCGCACCAAAATCTATCCCAAAATACTTGATTTGGAGGTCAAAGAATTTTAAGATAACAAAAATTGTTATAAACAAGCCAAAAACGCAGGTAATCCTGTCGGATTAGCGAGTATTTTGGTACGGTTTAGAGCAATTTTTGTATCTTAAAATCGGAGTTTGGCTAACACTCCAATGGCTACCCTGCATATTTCAATGCGGAAGCAGAATAAGGTAGCTTTGCTTGCGCAAAGCAAATTATTTTAATTGCTGGAAACGGTAGTTACATCATCGTTGGAAGAAATGAATTTTTCTTCTGCTTCCTGTTGGATTTTCTTAAGACTTTCTATTGCATCTGTTATTTTGTTAAATAGTTCATAATACATTTTTTTGTAATCTTCCATTGGCATTTTTCTCCTCTCTGTTTTGGTATAAATTAAAAAATGCGCCGGCGCGGAGCCGACGCATGAAAAACGCACGACTCCTGTCGCCAAACAACTTTAAGCGGTTTACAAAGAATGCCTAAAGAGAGCCTGCATTTTTACCATAAGTAAAAAGCAAACTTTGTAAACACGTATAAAGTTGTTTGGCAAGATTATGGTAACATATATAATATGAGAAGTCAAGGCGAAAAATGTCGAAGATAAAAATAACAGGTTTTCCATTAAGGCAGCTTTGCATACGCAAAGTAAATTATTCCGCCTGCGGCGGGAAATCAGAAGATATATCTTTTGAATAAAGAAACAAAGTTTTTAAAACAGAACTGTCCAAAAATTTCATACTTTTTTTAAAAAGGCCGACTTCTGTTTTTTCCATTATTTGCTTCAATTTTTCCATTGACTTTGCCCCTTGCGGTTGATATCATAAAACCGACATCACAATCGCCAAGAGAGGTGCGAAAAATGAATAATTCGAGATATGAGCTGGATATGACACAAGGTCCGATGCTAAAGAACATCCTGCGCTTTGCCATTCCCTATATGCTCACAAGCTTGTTGCAGATTTTCTATAACGCGGCAGATCTTGTGGTAGTGAGCAGGTGGTCGGGCAGCGAGGCGATGGCATCTGTGGGTGCAACATCGTCGCTTGTAAATCTGCTTGTAAATCTGTTTCTGGGAATGTCTGTGGGTGCAAGTGTTACAATATCGCGCAGCTTTGGCGCAAATGACGATGAGAGGATACACCGTGCAGTCCACACATCGGTGCTCTTTAGCATAGTCCTTGGTGTAGGCGCGCTTATTGTCGGTCAGATTTTTTGCAGACCTTTGCTTATTGCAATGGACACGCCTGCGGGCAATGTTCTGAACGGTGCTGTGCTGTATATGCGCATTATTTTTGTCGGCACGCCCGCAACTATCATATACAACTTCGGTGCGGCGGTGCTCCGCTCTGTGGGTGACACAAAGCGCCCTCTCTACATACTTTCGGCAAGCGGAATTGTCAACGTGGCGTTAAACCTCGTGTTTGTAATAAATTTCAAGATGGGTGTTGCGGGTGTTGCGCTTGCAACCATCATATCAAAGTATCTTTCGGTGGTCTGTGTCGTTGTAACTCTGGCGAGAGCAGAGGGGAGCTACAGGCTCTCTTTTCGCAGTCTGCGCTTTTTCAAAAATGAACTCAGAGATATTGTAAAAACGGGGCTTCCCGCGGGAATACAGAACACCGTTATGGGACTTTCCAACACTATAATACAGGCATCTGTAAACTCCTTCGGTGCGGCGGCAATGTCAGGAAGTGCAGCAGCATCCAATATAGAAAGCTTTGCATTTTCGGTCAAGGATGCCTTTCGTCAGGCGACAGTAACTGCAATTAGTCAGAACTACGGCGCCCGCAACAAAAAAAGAATGGATCGCAGCTTTGTCTGCTGTCTTATGAGTATGCTCGTGACGGGTGTGCTCTTTAGCGTGATAATGACTGCCTTTGCAAAGCCGCTTCTGAGCTTAAGCACACGGGAGTTGAACCCCGTATGCCTTAAATTTTTAAAATTTGCACACTTTTTATTTGTCGTCCTCGCAAGGCGAAAGCCTACCTTCGTCCTCCGCATAAAAATTGCACTAAATTTTATGCATTTAAGGTCGAA
>JAZNKA010000018.1:0-8709 GCA_045578305.1 Clostridia bacterium
ATCCATTTTTAATCCAAACCCCAAAACTTCTGCAATACTTATTCGGCTTATTATACCGCCAATAATTTCAACCGCAAGATTGAGCTTGGTATTTCCCGAGCCGTTGATAAGCGAAAAGCTTATGCTTCTTGTTGCAGAGCCATAGAGATTAAGAATTATCGGTGCAATCAACATTCCTGCGACCTTAAGAACTTCGGCATCGCTTGTGAATGAAGCAAAAACCGCATTCGGCCAGATTAAAAGAATCAGTGAAAGCACGGTCGAAATAATAAGTCCGCAAACCGCCACAGTCTTTAAAACAAGCGGAATTCTCTCGTCCTTGCCTGCCCCAAGATTTTGTCCGACCATTGCGCTTCCTGCCGTGGTAAACGAATTTGAAACTATAGCACTTACAACATTTATCTTGTTGAATATTCCGGCAAGAGCAGAATAAACAACGCCAAACATATTTATCCATGCCATAAGGACAACCTTTGAAAAACTTACCGCTGCCGCCTGAATTGACATCGGTAGTCCCAGCCCCAAAATCCTTCTGAACGCTGTTTTTTCCATTTTGAAGCTGCTTGGTTTAAAGTCAAAGCAAAAGCTTTCGCGCTTTACATAAAGATATACAATCGACACAACAAAGCTGACGCCCTGACCGATTACTGTCGCAAGAGCGGCTCCAAAAACCTCCATTTCAAAAACCGAAACAAAAAGAATGTCAAGAACAATATTGAGTATTGCCGCAATACCTATGAAAATAAACGGACGCTTGCTGTCACCCATACCTCTTAAAATCGCACTTACTATGTTGTAGCCATAAATAAAAACAAGACCAACCATACAGGTAACTGTATAGTCAAGGGTATATTCAAATGACTCGGCAGGGGTGTTAAGGAGTTTAAGCATAGGCTCGCGAACAATGTAACAAACAACCGAAATCGCAAGCGATGCAATAAACAAAAATGTAAACATTGTGCCTATTGTCTTTTTTACGCTTTCAAGGTTTTTTGCACCGACATCCCTTGCAATCAGGACCTGTCCTGCAGACGAAAATCCCATTGCCACAAATGTCAAAAGGTGAAGCACATCGCCACCAATAGAAACCGCCGACATTCCTGATCCACCAATAACCTGACCGACAATTATCATATCCACTATGTTGTAAATAGCCTGAAGTGCATTTGAAAGAAACAGCGGCAATGCAAAAATAAGAAGCTGCTTTGTCACATTTCCTTTTGTAAGGTCTTTAATCATTGTGTTGCTCATTTTATGTACCCTCTTTTTAAATTGGTCTGTTGCTAATCAATTATTTTACCACATTTAGGTCTTTTTTTCAAGTCATTTTTCCTCAAATTCCGCCATTTTTAACACAAAAAAGTCCGGGGCTAACCCCGGACTTTCACTAGTCAAGAACTATCAACCCTATAAAATGAAGGTCATCCTTGCCGACATTTTTAATTCCGTGTCCCTGACCGCTTGGGCAAAAAGTCACATCGCCATCTGTTATACGATAAATCATTCCATTGTCGTTATACTCCGCTGTCCCCGACAGGATATAAAAAGTTTCTGACTCGCCGGTGTGCGTGTGATGCTCCACTGCCGCTCCCGGTTCAAGCTTTACATGAGCAAACATCCTTACCTTTTTGGACACCCCCGAAACATCCAGGAGTTTGTCCTTGCAAAATAATCCGGCTCCGTTTTGTGCCAGTTTTTCATCAACTGTTCTTTCCGCTTTTTTTACTATCATTTTTAATTCTCCTTGCAAAATTATTGTATTTTTTCAAAGTCAGCCGCACCATGCTTGCAAAGCGGACAGACAAAATCCTCCGGCAAAATCTCTCCCTCGTACACATATCCGCAGATTTTGCACACATAACCAGTTTTCTTTTTCTCGGGTCTTGGCTTTATGTGGTCAAAATAATATTGATAAGTAACACTTAGATCATCAGACAAGACTTTTGCTTCTGTCACTTCTGCAACAAAAAGCGAATGCGAGCCACAGTCCACCGTTTCCGTCACCTTGCCCGAAATCACAGCATTGCAGTTTTGAGTCAGGTACAAAAGTCCGTTTTCGCTTCTTTCTGTCGTATTAAATCCGTCAAATTTGTCAACATTTCTCCCGCTTTGAAACCCAAATCTCTCAAAAACATCAAATTTTACGCTTTCGTCAAGCACCGATACATTGAAAACTCCTGTTTCTTTGATAATATCGTGAGTATAATTCTCTTTATTTACCGCCACCGCAATCCTGAGCGGGTCCTGCGCTATCTGCTGAACTGTATTTACTATACAGGCGTTATCCTTTCCATCTGTTTTTGCCGCAAGCACAAACAGTCCATATGATAATTTAAACATGCTCTTATTTTGTATCTCGCCCATGAAAAATTCCTCCTATATTTATATAATTATACAAAATTTCCTAAAATCCTTTTCAAATAATTCAAAACAGTTGTATTTTCCCAATTTTTGTGCTAAAATAAACATATATTTAAAGAAATGCTCAGAAACGGAGAATTTTTATGAAACCAGTTGTCGCAATCGTAGGCAGACCAAATGTGGGAAAGTCTACGCTGTTTAATAAAATCTCGGGCAAGCGCATCGCAATTGTCGAGGACACCCCCGGCATCACCCGTGACCGAATTTATGCCGATGCCGAATGGCTTGGCAAGCAGTTTACCCTGATTGACACCGGCGGCATCGAGCCTGCCAGCAAGGACATCATCCTTTCGCAGATGCGCAATCAGGCAAACCTTGCGATTGAAACTGCGGATGTTATACTTTTTATGGTCAATGTCCGCGACGGTATGACCGCTGCCGACAAAGATATCGCCGCAATGCTCCGAAAAAGCAAAAAGCCGGTAATTCTTGTCTGCAACAAGGTTGACAATCCCGGCAATCCGCCTATGGAAGCTTACGAATTTTACAATCTTGGCCTTGGCGATCCTGTTCTTGTGTCATCATCACACGGTATGGGGGTCGGCGACCTTTTGGATATGGTTGCCGAGCACTTTCCCGAAGATATTGACGATAACGAAGACGAAGACACCACCTATGTCGCAATTGTCGGCAAACCAAACGCCGGCAAGTCCTCGCTTGTAAATCGCCTTTTGGGCGAAGACCGCGTTATCGTCAGCGACATTGCAGGAACCACTCGTGATGCCATAGACACCCATCTTGTGAAGAATGGCAAAAACTATGTTATTATCGACACCGCCGGTATGCGCAAACGCGGAAAAATCGACGAAGATGTCGAGCGTTACAGTGTTGTGCGCGCCCTTGGCTCCATCGACCGCGCAGATGTCTGTGTGATAATGATTGATGCAAATGAGGGTATAACCGAGCAGGATACCAAAATCGCAGGATATGTTCACGATCAAGGCAAGGCAGCCGTTTTTGCAGTAAACAAATGGGATTTGGTCGAAAAAGAAACCAACACTATGAAAAATTTCAAAACGCGTATGCTCGAAGGTTTCAACTTTATGATGTACGCCGAGTCAGTCTTTATTTCGGCAAAAACAGGTCAGCGCATAGATGACCTGTTTGAAATGATAAACCTGGCCGTAAGTGAAAACAAAAAGCGCATTTCGACAGGTCTTCTGAACGATGTAATCAACGATGCAATAGCCATGGTACAGCCACCCTCCGACAAGGGTAAGCGACTCAAGATATACTACTGCACCCAGGCCTCGGTCAAGCCACCGACATTTATTCTTTTTGTCAACAATGCTGACCTTGCACATTATTCTTATGTAAGATATCTCGAAAACAAATTGCGTGACGCCTTTGGTTTTAAGGGTACTCCAATCAAATTTATAATCCGCGAAAAAGGCGACAAGCCTCAATAAAGGAGTTTTAACTATGCTTTTAAAAAATCTTCTTGTGCTTTTACTATCCTACCTTTTGGGAAGTATAAGCACCTCTATCATAATTTCAAAAATAATGCTTGGTGACGACATCCGAAATCACGGAAGCGGCAACGCAGGTGCAACAAACACCCTACGCACCGTCGGCAAGAAAGCTGCACTTTTTGTGATTGTTGGTGATGTTCTTAAAACGCTTATCGCAATCCTTGCGGCAAAGCTTTTGCTGAAAGACAACCCGACCTCCATATACATAGCAGGCATCGGCGCAGTCCTTGGCCACAACTTTCCGCTTTACTTTGGTTTTAAAGGTGGCAAGGGGATTGTGGTTTCGGCTACATTAATGATATTTGCTGACCCCGTTATCGGTATAATCGTCGCAATTGTTGCAATTCTTATTATGGCGATTTCCCGATATGTTTCGCTGGGCAGTGTACTTGGTGCCGTATTCTTTGTAGTGCTGAGCTTTTTGCTTAAATCAGATAATCCCGACTTTATCGTTTTTGCATGTATGCTGGCACTTCTTGCAATCTATATGCACAAAAGTAATATTCAAAGACTTCTTTCGGGTACCGAAAGCAAGCTTTCGTTCAAAAAATAATATATTTAGGAGGATTACCGTGTCAAATATTTGTATTTTAGGCAGCGGTGGTTGGGGAACCGCAATCGCGCTGTTGCTTCTGGAAAACAATCACAATGTCACTTTGTGGTCATTCTCGGACGAAGAGTGTAATGATATTTTAGCAGGTCGTGAAAACAAGCGTTGCCTGCCGGGTGTTAAAATTCCCGAGGCTATCAATATAACCAGTGACATAAATTGTTGTCGCAATAAGGACATAATCGTTATAGCGGTCCCCTCGCACGGTGTGCGCAGTACAGCAAAAAGAATCTCATCGCTTGTCCCCGACGGACAAATTATACTTAATATTTCAAAAGGAATCGAAGAAGAAACTTACCTCACTTTGTCGCAGGTCCTTGGTGAAGAACTTCCGCATTGCCGAGTTGCAGTAATGTCAGGTCCAAGCCACGCCGAAGAGGTTTCGCGCAAAATCCCCACAACAAATGTTGTTGCATCAGCATCTTCCGATGTTACACAAATTATTCAGGATACTTTTATGACCCCCAACTTCCGCATATACACCAACGACGATATCCTTGGCGTCGAGCTTGGCGGCTCTGTCAAAAATGTAATTGCCCTCTGTTGCGGAATTCTTGACGGTCTTGGCTGCGGAGACAATACCAAAGCCGCACTTATGACCCGCGGTCTTGTAGAAATGCAGCGCCTTGGCACAGCAATGGGTGCAAGTGCCGAGACTTTCTCGGGGCTTTCAGGCATAGGCGACCTGATTGTCACCTGCACAAGTATGCACTCGCGAAACCGCCGTGCCGGCATTTTGATAGGACAAGGAAAATCGGTTGATGAAGCACAAAAAGAAGTCAATATGGTTGTCGAGGGCGTAAGAAGTTGCAAAGCAACAAAAGGTCTTGCCGACAAATTGAATGTCGAAATGCCAATCGTCTCTGAGGCTTATGAAGTTCTTTTCAATGGCAAAAAACCCGCTCAGGCAATTGAAACGCTTATGAACAGAACAAAAAAGCACGAAACAGAAAGTTGCTTTTTGAATAAATTATAATGATAAAAAATGTTTAAAGGAGATGTCTTGAAATGTCAGTAACTATACACGAATATGTATCTTTTCTTCCTCAAATCGCCGAAAGTCTTCCCAAGGGCGCCTTTCTTACAACAAAGGATGCAGGCAAAATAAACACAATGTCAATAGGTTGGGGCAGCTTTGGTTTTGAATGGGGTATGCCAACAGCAGAGGTTATGGTGCGTGAAAGCCGTTTCAGCAAAATTGCTATGGACAAAAACAATTGCTTCACCATCACTTTTCCTCTTGACGATTCGATGAAAGCAGCGCTCGCCTACTGCGGGCAAAAATCCGGCAGAGATACCGACAAAATCAAGGACTGCGGTTTGACTGTTGTGCAGGCAAAAGAGATTGATGCCCCCGTAATTGCATGCAAAGGGATTGTGCTTGAATGCAAAATCAAATCCCGACTTTCGATGAACGCCAACCAAACCTCAAGCGAAATTCTTGACACATGGTACAAATCCGGTGACCTTCACTCATTTTATTTTGCCGAGGTAGTTGCGTGCTATCAGTTGGATTAAGCCGTATTTTAAAATAATTCGTGATACAAACCGACCCCCAAATGTTAGATTTTTACTCTAACATTTGGGGGTCGGTTTGTATTATAACCTTTTTATGTTCAATTATTAAATCGTTGGAACTCCGTCAAGCATCTTGATTACATCGCGCGGACATTTTCCCTGGCAAACGCCACAGCCTGTACATTTTTCATAATCAATACTTGCACAGTTATTTTCAACAGTTATCGCTTGTGCCTCGCAGTTTTTAGCACAAATGCCACATCCTATACATCCAACGCTGCAGGCATTTCGGGTATCCTTACCCTTATCCTTCGAAGTGCATACAACCACAGTTTTTGCCGAATATGGAACTCTTTTGATAATATGTCTTGGGCACTCCGCCATACAAGCACCACAATTGGTACACTTTTCGCGGTCCACAACCGCAACTCCGTTTTGCAGGGACAATGCACCAAACTTGCACTTTACCACACATGACCCAAAGCCAAGACATCCAAAGCGACATTCCTTCATTCCGCCGCCCAGACGGTTTGCAGTATGGCAATCGATTGTTTCATTGTTCTCATACTTGTTTTTTGCGGTATCGCTATTCCCCGAACACATAACAAAAGCAGTCTGTCTTTCGGTCTTTTCCGGTGTAACTCCCATAATCTCTGCAATTTTTCTTGCCGACTCCTCGCCGCCTACCGGGCAAACATTTGCCGAAGCTTCACCCTTTACCACAGCTTCTGCTGCAGCGCTGCAGCCCGCAAATCCGCATCCTCCGCAGTTTGCACCGGGCAAGCACTCCTCTATCAAAGGAAGTCGCTCGTCTTTTTCAACCGCAAATATTTTAGCAGCCACCGCAAGAAGAGCACCAAAGATCAGTCCCATACCGCCAATTGCCAAAACAGGTAATAAAATTTCCATATATATTTGCCCCCTTTAAAAGCTAAGTCCCGAAAATCCCATAAATGCAATGGACAAAAGTCCTGCCGTAATCAGCGTTATGGGCATCCCCTTCAAAAACTCAGGGATGTTCGAGCTTTCAAGGCGTTCTCTTACCCCTGCAAAAAGCACGATTGCAAAAGTAAATCCAATTCCCGCCGTCGCACCATAAACCACCGACTTGATAAAGCTGAAATCCATACCGCCAAATCTGGTTATGTTTACAATAGCAACGCCAAGCACTGCACAGTTTGTTGTTATAAGTGGCAGGTATATACCAAGCGAATTGTAAAGCGATGGTATTGATTTTTGTAAAAACATTTCTACAAACTGAACAAGCACCGCAATTACCAAGATGAATGCAATTGTCTGCAGATATTCGATATTAAAAAGTATCAAAAGCTGCTGTACCGCCCAGGTAATTGCCGACGCACACGCCATAACAAAAACCACGGCAAGTCCCATACCGATTGCAGTCTCAACTTTTTTTGAAACACCCAAAAAAGGACATATCCCAAGAAACTGAATAAGGACAAAGTTCTGAATAAAAATTGCCCCTATGCTGATTACAAGTAAATCCTTAAGCAATTTTACTCTCCTCCTTCTTCTTTTTTCTTGCAGAAATGATGTTTATTGTCATCACAATAAGTCCAAGAGTAATAAATGCCCCCGGTGGCAAAATCATTATTGTTATCGGGCTGAAGGCTTCGCCAAAAATAGAGAGACCAAAGAATGTTCCTGCACCCAAGATTTCGCGTAAGCTTCCGATAATGGTCAGTGCACAAGTGAAACCAAGTCCCATACCAAAACCATCAATTGACGAAGCCAAGGGTCCGTTTTTCGAAGCAAACGCCTCGGCTCTGCCAAGGATGATACAGTTTACCACTATCAAAGGGATATAGATGCCAAGTGACTCAGATATACTTTGTGCATACGCCTTAAGAAGCATCTCTACAACCGTAACAAACGCCGCAATAACCACAACATATGCTGCAATACGCACTTTGTCAGGTATGAATTTTCGGAGCAGGGAAACAAAGATGTTAGAACAAATCAAAACCATCATTGTGGAAAGTCCCATCCCCACTGCATTGAATGCACTTGTTGTAACAGCAAGGGTCGGGCACATACCCAAAAACAGAACAAACGTAGGGTTTTCTTTTAAAAGTCCGTTCAGAAATACTTTTTTCATTATTTCTTGTCCCCTCCCTCTTCTTTGGATATTTGCTCCGCAGTTTGTTGCTTGATTTCCTCAAGTTTTTTTGCTGTTTCCTCGATTTCGGCATTCTGACCTTTTTGCTTTGCCGCCTCGAGAGCGGTATTTACACATGAGGTCACCGCTTTAGAGGTAACTGTCGCGCTGGCTATTGCCGAAATCTCGTTTTCTTTTGCTGTGCCTTTTACAACGCTCAAAGTGCTGTCAGCGCCAACAAACTGGTCCGCAAATTCGGGTTTTGAAGCGTTAGCACCAAGACCTGCCGTCTCGGAGGACTCCATAATCTTAATTCTTGTAACTTTAAATTCGCTATCAATACCTACCATAACCTTAACATCGCCGCCGTAGCCTTCGTGCGAGGTTGCGACTACAACATATCCGCAAACCTTTCCGTCGGGTTTGCTGATGCCAACGCTGATTTTTTCAACATCAGCTTTCGCATTATCAAGTTTTGGTATTTCGCCCATCGTAAACTCAGCTGCCTCGGGCAAAACTTCCTGTTGTAAACGGATTTCGGTCTGTTTGTTGTTTTCTTCTATCACAGG
>JAZNKA010000019.1:0-2398 GCA_045578305.1 Clostridia bacterium
CAGCAAGTTTTTGCATATTTTACAACATCTTTTAATGAGCCTTTGACAGACCAAAATCCCGTGGTTGCCATTTAGTCATCACTCTCACTTTCGACCTTGCCTTTATCTGTTACAAGAAGCTTTGCATAAATTTCATCAAGCAGTTTTAACACCTCCGCTTGAAGTTCGGTACTGTTTAAAGTGCCGAGTGCTTCATACAAAATGCCAATCTTTTCTGTAAATTCACAAAAGCTTTCAGGTAAAAGAGCTTTGGGGGAATATCCCAAAGCTCTCTTTCTCAAATATTCAGAAATCGACAAGCCACATTTCTTGGCTTTGTTTTCTATGCGAATCTTTTCTTTTTCGGTTATTCTGAATTTCAACTGTACTTTTCTCTCCTTCAAAAACATCACTCCTAACATAAAATTTTTCAGGGGGGGATTGGGGAACTCCCCAAAGGGTAAAGGCAGGATTTTCCAAAGGAAGTCCCGCCTTTTTCGGAATTTGTGGTACACAAGTTCCCTGCTCGTTACAGTACCGGACAGTTATTCTGTTCGTTTTACTGCAATAAGCTTATTGTTACCTCTTTTGTTCCTTTGGTAGGTTACTTCAAGTCGTTCTCCGACCTTGTAATCTTCCAATCCCAAGTAATTGTCTTGCTGTTGGAAGGCGGTGCAAATGATTTTTCTGCCATCATCCAATTCAACATAGCAGATAATGTTGCATTTTCTGCCCCATACGCTACACATAAGCGTTCCGGTGAATGTTCCTTCAACCTCATTTAATGTGTAACCCTCTCTGCTGAAGTCCGACCTTGCGAACTGATTTCTTGATAATGCCATAATTGTTTCCTCCTTGTGTTAAATATGATTTGGTTTTAACATCACATTTGCTTTTGTGATGTTTCTTTGTATATAAAAATAGCAACACATTGAAAAATCCCAAAAAGAGAAGATTTTGTGTTGCCATTTTATATATGTTTTTGTTGTTAATACGTAATTTGTATCGTTAAAAATATTCTTTATTTGCCACACAGTCCATTTATGAACTCCAATGAGGTTGTCGCATTTTCGTCGGGTTTACTTTTCTCAATAACCTCTTGTTGCACACTCGGTTGTGGTTGACTGAAAAGGCTTGCAAGAGTTAGATTTGCGTTTGATTTTAGTTCCTGTCGTATTGTAGATATAACCCGTTCAAGAAAGTCACTTTGTTCTTTCACGGTGTTACAGTTTTCTGCATACTCGGATATGATTTCTATAAGAAATTTGTTTAGCGATTTATACCGTTCCTTATCATAGCCTTGCAGAAACTCAAAAGCCATCCGGTCTTTTTCTTTGTCAAGATTAAACCTGATACCCAATCTTTCAATATTCATTTATTATCACCCCGACTTCTTAATATAAGGTCTGCTAAATATTCATAACCTTTTGCCGTTGCACAAATGTCATCATTGATATATACACGGTTTTTTTCAAAGTTGGTAAAGTTTTTAACCAAACAACCACCGCCACCTACAATGTGCAATTTCATGAGGTTTGGGTTATAGTTGTGTTCACGAAGCCTGCGGAAAATTTCTGATACATATTCTTTGGCAGTTTCTCTCATAGTTACAAGATAATCTTCCAAAAAATCAGCGGTTCCGGTGCAAAGAAATTCTGTGATAATATCTTCATCAATGTTAGCATGATGTTTTTTCATCATATTTTCTTTAATTTTGAGAGTGCATTGGTATGTACCAAACTTTTCGGTAAAACAGTTTTGAATATCGGGATTGCCGTTGTTGATATTCATAATGTTCATAGTGCCGTTACCAATATCGGCAAGCATATTCATTCCCGAAAACTCAGAAACACGGCTTGCAATAGCGGAATAGCCTTGGGGAAAAACATCAGCTCCTGCAATGGTAATGTGATAATCAACGCCTTTGAATTTAAAGTCAACGGTTTTATTTTGCAAAAGGTATTCTTTGAAGCTTTCCATCTGCTGACCTATCCAAGTAAGGGGCAAGCCTGCAGCAATATGAACTACCGCTTGTGTAGTTCCTCTCTGACGGAGTTCTGTTGCAATAGCGGCAAGGGTTAATACATAATAGTCAAAGTCTATGAACTTATCTGCAACGAACTCCTTGTGTCCTTCACCGATTAAGTAATACTCTCCGTTGTAGGTAAGCAAGTTCTTATCAAAATACGGTTTTTCGTTGCATTTGATTACGCCGCTTTTGAAAATGTGATTTGCTGTTTTGATGTTGCCGTATCCGTGGTCAACACCGATAATAGTTAGATGTTTGTAAAATTTCATAGTAAAATCCTCCTGTAAATTTAATTTTGAGCATAAAAAATACACCTACCGATTTTCAATCAATAGATGTATTAGTTTTCTTCATCAAAGCCTAAATCAACTTTGGTGAATTCCTGATAAG
>JAZNKA010000020.1:0-11165 GCA_045578305.1 Clostridia bacterium
GGGAATAGACTACGTAAGAGATGATGGTGTGATACGCCCTGTGCTTGATTTGTCAAGAAAAGAAATCGAGGAATATTGCAAAGTTTATTCGCTTTGCTACTGTACAGATGCTACAAATGCTGACAACGATTATACACGAAATAAAATTCGAAATCAGCTTATCCCATATATCGAAAAAGAATTCAACAGCGCGGTGACAGATTCGCTTGTCAGGCTTTCTGCCAACGCAGAGGAAGACAGTCGCTTTTTAAAGGGTTATGCAAATCGCCTTTTTGAAAGGCTTGGAAGTCCGCTGCCAAACCGGAAACCAAATTGTTTGCACATCGAGTCCTTAAGGATGCTGGACAAAAGCATTGCGACAAGAGTTGTAAAGCTTGCGGCAGAGAGGTCAAGCAAAGATGTAAAACTTGAAAGATGCCATATGGACAGCATATTTGCACTTCTTGACAAGCCAACCGGTGCATCGATTGACCTTCCCCAAAAATTAAGAGCAGAGATTGCTTATGGATGGCTGACATTTTTGGGACCCGAGGACGAAAAAAAGATTTTGGCAAATGACGATTTTTTTGCAGAAATATCGGTAGGGGAATCGGTTTTTATTGATTCTTTGGGAAAAAGTATTTCAATCCGCGAGGAGTCTGCGTCATACAAATGCAGACCCAACGAAATTGCGGCAGACCTTGACAAAATAGGAAACAAACCGCTCTTTTTTCGAAACCGTCGCGAAGGCGATAAAATGGTATTTTTTGCGGATGGAAGAACAAAAAAGATAAAAAAGATTTTTATAGATGACAAAATTCCTCAAAAGGACCGGAACAAAATTCCGCTGCTTGCGACCGGTGACGAAATAATTGCTATAGCAGGAAGCCGCGTGAATGAAAAGTATAAAATAACAAAAGATACAGAGAGGATATTGGTGATAGAATATGGAACTTTTAGCGAAGAGTAAAGTTTTGATAGATGAAGCCACTCTTGACAAGCGTCTTGACGAAATTGCAGAAGAGATAAACCGCGATTTTGCAGGCGAGAAAGTTATTGTTGTCGGTGTTCTTAAAGGTGCTTTTATGTTTATGAGTGACCTTTTGAAAAAGATAAAGCTTGATACAGAGGTCTACTTTTTAAAGGCAGAGAGCTACGGCTCGGGGATCCAGGCTTCAGGCACTGTCAAAATAACTAAGGATATTGAATGTGATATCGCAGGCGAAAATGTTATTGTTGTTGAAGATATCATCGACAGTGGTTATACCATGCGCGAGGTTTTCAAAATTCTGAGAGAGCGTAGTCCCAAAAGCCTTAAGCTCTGTTCTTGCCTGAGCAAGCCCGACAGACGCGAGTGCGAAATAAAAATAGACTATCTCGGGTTTGAAGTTCCTGACAAGTTTGTTATCGGTTATGGACTTGATTATGCCGAAAAGTACAGAAATTTGCCGTATATCGGCTACATAGAACAGTAATTCTAAATGAAAGATAAGAAAGGATTGAATTTTAAATGTCAACACCAGAAGTAAGAACAAGATTTGCACCAAGCCCGACGGGTTATATGCACATAGGAAACTTAAGAACTGCACTTTATGCATATCTTTTGGCGAAATCAAACGACGGAAAGTTTATTTTAAGAATCGAGGATACCGACCAGGAAAGATATGTTGATGGTGCGGTTGATGTTATTTACAGAACAATGAAGGACACCGGACTTATCCATGATGAAGGTCCGGATATTGGCGGTGATTACGGTCCCTATATCCAAAGCGAAAGACGAAATCTTTACAAGGAATATGCCGAAAAATTGGTAGAAAGCGGTCACGCATATTATTGTTTTTGTGACAAAGAAAGACTTGAGGAGCTTCGCGCACATCAGACAGTGATGAAGGTGCCGACCAAATACGACGGACTTTGCAGCAAGCTCTCAAAAGAAGAAATTCAGGCAAAGCTTGATGCGGGTGTTCCTTATGTAATAAGACAAAAGATGCCCAAAACCGGAAAGACTGTTTTTCAGGACGAAGTTTTTGGTGAGATTTCGGTCGAAAATGCAATCCTAGATGACAATGTTTTGCTTAAAGCAGACGGTCTTCCGACATACAACTTTGCAAATGTAATTGATGATCACCTTATGAATATTACTCACATCATCCGCGGCAGCGAATATCTTTCGTCAACACCCAAATACAATCTTTTGTACGAGGCTTTTGGCTGGGAAATCCCCAAATACATCCATGTATCACCCGTTATGAAAGATGCAAACAACAAGCTTTCAAAGCGTCATGGTGATGCATCGTATGAAGATTTTATTGAAAAAGGCTATCTTAAAGAAGCAATTATAAACTACATTGCTCTTCTTGGCTGGGCACCCGGTGACGAGAGAGAGAAGTTTACAATGGAAGAGCTTCGCGAGGCTTTCAATGTAAAAGGTATAAGCAAGTCACCTGCAATATTTGATGAAAAGAAGCTTGCATGGTTAAACGGTGAATATATAAGAGAACTCTCGGCTGAAGATTTTCACAAAATGGCACTTCCTTATTATGAGGGTGTGATTACAAATCCTGATATAGACTTGACTGCAGTTTCTGAACTTTTGCAGCCAAGATGCGAAAAACTTTCGGATATTCCCGAACAGGTTGATTTTTTTGACAATCTTCCCGAGTACGATAACGAGCTTTATACTCACAAAAAGATGAAGACCAACCCCGAGAATTCACTCGAGGCTCTTAATGCTGTGCTTCCTGTATTGGAAGGTATTACAGAATGGACAAAAGAGAACATTCATGACGAGCTGATTGCACTTGTAGAAAAAATGGAACTCAAAAACGGCAGAATTTTGTGGCCGGTAAGAGTTGCAGTTTCGGGTAAAGCGTTTACCCCCGGCGGTGGTGTGGAACTTGCTTATATCTTAGGCAAGGATGAGAGTATTGCCCGCATAAAAAAGGGTATCGAACAACTTTCTAAATAACTATTACAGATTGGACTGATACAAAATGGATATTACATCAAAACTTTCGGACAAGGTAAAACACCTTGAAGCATCCTCTATAAGAGAAATATTTAAGCTTCTTGCAAAGCCGGGAATAATAAGCTTTGCAGGAGGGGCACCCGACCCGAATTTGTTCCCCAAAAAAGAATTTGCCGAGATAGCAAAAGAAATTTTGGAAAACGAAGGCAATATTGCACTTCAGTACGGAATTACCGAAGGCTATGCGCCGCTTCGCGAGTGGACAAAGGAAAGACTTGTGGGTCAGGGCGTTCTTAATGCAGACGATGATGTGATTATTGTCAGCGGCGGTCAACAGGGCATAGATCTTGCAAGCAAATCGCTTATCAACCCCGGTGACGGCGTTGTCTGTGAAGAGCCAAGCTTTATCGGCGGACTCAACTGCTTCAGGTCGTACAATGCCCAGCTTTTTGGTGTACCGATGGAAGATGATGGTATTGATACCGATGCGCTTGAAAATTTGCTTAAAAAGCACAGCAACATAAAGCTTCTTTATACAATTTCGACTTTCCAGAATCCATCGGGAATAACCTCGTCTTTGGAAAAAAGAAAGAAACTTTTGGAGCTTGCCGAAAAATATGACTTTTTGATTTATGAGGATAACCCTTATGGCGAACTGAGATTTTCGGGCGAGGAAGTTCCGACAATCAAATCACTTGATAAATCGGGCAGAGTAATTTACTTTGGCTCATTCTCGAAGATTTTGGCACCGGGTATGCGTCTTGGCTTTACTTCGGCAAAGGCAGAACTTCTTGAAAGAATGATTATATGCAAACAGACACAGGACGTTCACACAAATGTTCTTTCACAGATGATTGCATACAAATTTGTTACAAAATATTCCATTGACGAGCATATCGCAAAACTGCGTCACACTTACGGCAAAAAGTGCAAGCTTATGATGGAAACCATGGACAAATGCTTTCCAAAGTCGGTAAAGCATACTTGCCCCCAGGGCGGATTGTTCCTTTATTGCACAATGCCTGACGGCTTTGACAGCAAAGAACTTATGAAAAAAGCTCTTGAGAAAAATGTTGCGTTTGTTCCCGGTACATCATGCATGATTGATGACAAAGCAACTTACAGCACATTCCGCATGAACTACTCGACTGCAAGTGAGGAAGAGATAGTAAAGGGCGTGACGCTACTCGGCGAAGTTCTTCATGATTATATGGGGGTGTAAGAAATGTCAGAAATTATACAGGCAGAACCTAAAAAACGAATTTTAAGCGGAATTCAGCCGTCGGGGGCGCTTACCTTAGGCAACTATGTAGGGGCGCTCAGAAACTGGGTTCAGCTTCAGAAAGAAGATATATACGAAAGCTATTATATGATAGCAGATCTTCATGCCATAACTGTTCGGCAGGAGCCGAAAGACCTCAGAAAAAATTGTATGGATTTGCTGGCAATTTTTCTTGCCTGCGGTCTTGATGGCGAAAAGGAACCGATTTTCTTCCAGTCTCATGTGCCCGAGCACACACAGCTTGGCTGGGTGCTTGATTGCAATACCTATATGGGCGAATTGTCGCGAATGACACAGTTCAAGGACAAAAGCCGTAAGCATGCCGACAACATAAATGCGGGACTTTTTACATACCCCTCGCTTATGGCGGCGGATATACTCTTGTATCAGGCAGATTTGGTACCTGTCGGCAAGGACCAGAAACAGCATCTTGAATTGACACGCGATTTGGCAAACAGATTTAATAATGCTTACAGCGATACATTTAAAGTTCCCGAGCCGTATATTCCCAAGGTTGGAGCAAAAATTATGAGTCTTCAGGAGCCAACTCAAAAAATGTCAAAATCTGACCCCAATGAGAATTCTTATATTTTGCTGCTTGACCCGGTTGACAAGATTGTCAAAAAGATAAAAAGAGCAGTTACGGACTCGGAAGCAAAGGTTTGTTGCGGAGAGGGCAAAGAAGGTGTTGAAAACCTGATGAGCATTTACTCTGCAATGACAGGAAAGACTTTTGACGAGATTACTCTTGAATTTGACGGCAAAGGCTACGGAGACTTTAAAGAAAAGGTTGCCGAGGCAGTTGTTGAGACGTTAAAGCCAATACAGGAAAGATATCAGGACCTTATGAAAAACAAGGATTATCTTGAAGAAATCTACAAAACTGGTGCTGAAAGAGCACGGTATACTGCAAGAAAAACCATCTCAAAGGTATACCGCAAGGTTGGTTTTATTCAAGGATAATATTATTTGGAGGACTAAAGAAAAATGTTTACAACAAGTGGTGTTTTTATAATTCTGGCATTGGCGGTTGCGTTTTTGATTTCGTTTGCAACCACCCCTGCCGTTATTGCTCTTGCCAACAAGGTAAAGGCAATCGATATACCCAAAGACGAACGCCGTGTTCACAAAAAACCCATTCCTTTGATTGGAGGTTTGGCGATTTTTTATGGATTTATAATAAGCGTTCTTTGCTTTGCTGTCATTGACCGACCGACAATGGGTATCCTTTGCGGCTCGGTTATAATGGTTACTGTCGGGGTAATCGACGATATGCGTGATTTGAATGCGAGGGTAAAGCTTATTTTTCAAATTCTGGCGGCACTTATTGTTGTATATTTCGGCATTGAGATAAGGCATATTGCGAATCCTTTTTTTGCATGGTTTGGTCCGGAATACATAAATCTTGGACTTTGGAGCATTCCACTTACAATAATATGGATTGTCGGGGTTACTAATGCGGTAAATCTGATTGATGGACTTGATGGACTTGCGGTTGGAATTTCGTCAATTGCATCGGTTGCGCTGTTGTCTCTTACGCTCCTTTCACAAAATCTTAATGCGGCGATTATCACAGCGGCTCTTGCAGGCGCGGGGTTTGGCTTTTTGCCCTACAATTTTAACCCTGCGAAAATATTTATGGGTGATACCGGCTCGACATTTTTGGGATTTGTCCTTGCCTGCATTTCAATTCAGGGGCTTATGAAGATGTATGCGATTATATCTTTTGCCGTACCTGTTCTTATTTTGGGTCTTCCCATTTTTGACACGGTATTTGCAATTGTCCGTCGAATAGCAAAAAAGAAGCCTATAATGTCACCTGACAGGGGGCATCTGCATCACAGACTTCTGGATATGGGACTTTCGCAAAAACAGACAGTTGGCATACTCTATACACTTACCAGTATTCTTTGCCTTACTGCCGTTGTTATGGCACTCAAGGATGCGCTTCGCGGACTTATTCTTGTATTTGCGGTGCTTTTTGTACTGATTGTAAGTTTGATTGTTATGGAACCCAAGGAGGAAGAAAAAGATGAATAAAATTAAGGTTATGACAATATTCGGCACACGCCCTGAGGCAATAAAAATGGCGCCGCTTGTAAAGGAACTTGAAAAACGCGAAGAAATCGAGTCTATAGTTTGCGTCACAGCTCAGCACAGACAGATGCTTGACCAGGTGCTGGAGATTTTTGAAATAAAGCCAGATTATGACCTCAATATTATGAAGGACAGACAAACTCTTTTAAGTATCACAACAAGAGGCCTTGAGGGTCTTGACGAGGTAATGAAAGAGGCAAAACCCGACATCGTCCTTGTGCATGGCGACACGTCCACAACCTTTGTGGGCAGCCTTGCTGCATTTTACAACCAGATTACAGTAGGTCATGTCGAGGCGGGACTTCGCACCTATGACAAATATTCACCATTCCCCGAAGAAGTAAACCGCCGCCTGACCGGTGTGATAGCAGATATGCACTTTGCCCCAACCGAGCGAAACCGCGCAAATCTTCTTAAAGAAAATGTCTCGGACGAGACAATCTATATAACAGGAAATACAGTTATTGATGCTCTCAAAACAACAGTAAGAGAGGACTACAGATTTAAAGACGAAACACTTGCCAATATGGACTGGCACGGCAAGAAGATAATCGTTATGACCGCTCACAGACGCGAAAATTTGGGCAAACCGCTTGAAAACATCTGTACGGCAGTAAAACGCCTGGTGCAGGAGTTTGAGGATATAGAGGTTGTTTATCCTGTTCATATGAATCCCGCCGTGCGCGAGGTTGCAAACAAAATTTTGGGGGGTATGGATCGTGTAAAACTGATCGAACCGGTAAATGCTGACGAACTCCACAATGCGATAAGCCGCAGCTTTATGGTTATGACCGACTCGGGCGGACTTCAGGAGGAAGCTCCATCGCTTGGAAAGCCGGTACTCGTTATGCGTACCGAAACCGAGCGCCCCGAAGCAGTTGATGCAGGAACGGTAAAAATTGCAGGAGTGGAAGAAGATAATATATACAATATGGCAAAAACCTTGCTTACAAAACCCGAGGAATATGCCAAAATGGCAAAAGCAATAAATCCTTATGGCGATGGTCATGCATCAGAGCGAATTGTGGATGCGATTATTGAAAAATACAGTAAGTAATAAAAAACAGCCTTTCCAAGAATGGAAAGGCTGTTCGTTTTGTAAAATTTACACCTCAAAATCAAAGCTTCTGCGTTCGCCAACAACCGAACGGACAAATGTTGCAACAGCAAGGTGGTCGGGATTGACCTGATATGCTTCAAGAGCGGCGTTGTCTGTGAAGGTTGAGTCAAGGAACAAATCACCTTTTGACGACGGAAGGGGAGAAATGTTTACCTCGGCGTGCAAAAGTCCGTCGATTTTGCCCACAAGACCTTCGATTCCTGACTTTATTTTTGCAGCAAATTCTGCTTTTTCGGAAACGGAATATTCTTCTTTAAAACTCCAGATTATTACATGTCTGACCATTTTTAAAATCTCCTTTATTATTGTGATTTCAAGCGTTTTTATTTTATCATATATCAGGCTTAAAGTCAAATTTTTAAGAAAAAATTAGAGGAAGAATGGTTGATTTTGGGGTTTGGGCGTGATATAATGATTTTATTAATGAAGACTTACGAATTTTAGATATGTTGATTATGTAAATAGAATTCAGTTGCTTTGTTTCTTCCTCTTGGTTTGCCACAGAAAAAACAGAAAATGAATAATTTTTGGAAGTGATTTTTATGGTATACACGCTGACTCTTAATCCGGCACTTGATTATGTTGTCAAAACTGAAGAATTTTTGCCGGGCGAGCTTAATCGTATGCAAGATGAGCAACTTCTTGTAGGCGGAAAAGGAATAAATGTGTCAAGAGTTTTAAAGACTCTTGGTGTTTCATCAACGGCAATGGGATTTGTTGCCGGATTTACCGGAAAAGAGATAGAAGACGAGCTGACAAAAGAAGGGATAAAAACTGATTTTGTAAGGCTTGATAGAGGTAATTCGCGCATAAATATCAAAATAAAAGCAGTCCAAGAGACCGAACTTAACGGCAAGGGACCAAAAGTTGACACATCGGCAAAAGAACAGCTTTTTGAAAAACTTGATTGCCTTAAAAAAGGCGATATCCTTGTTATGTCGGGCAGTAATGCAAACGGATTGTCAGATGATATCTATGCCGAGACAATGCAAAGCTTAGGGGGGAGAGATATTGATTTTGTCGTAGATGCATCAGGCGAACTTTTGAAAAAATCTCTCTGCTTTAAACCATGGCTTATAAAGCCTAACAAACAGGAACTTGAACAGTTTTTTGATTGCAGAATTGAAAGCACGGAACAGGCTTTGATATATGCAAAACGATTTTTGGAATATGGGGTAAAAAACATTTTGTTATCATTGGGCAAGGACGGAGCGATATTTGTTGACAGCCGGGAAAATGTATACAGAATTACAGCCCCTTCGGGCAAAGCGGTCAACACGGTCGGCGCAGGCGATTCGATGATTGCGGGCTTTTTGGCAGGATGTTGTTTGTATGAAAATCTTGAGGACAGACTGCGGCTTGCGGCTGCTGCGGGAAGTGCAACGGCATTTTTGGATGACCTTGCCGAAAAAGAGTCGATTATGGATTTGTTTGACAAAGTTATGGTTGAGAAGATTTGAAATAATATATATTAAAGGAGATTGTGTTAAAATGAAAGAATTTTATACTATGGAAATTGCAGGTGTAAAGAGAGACTTGCCGCTTTGCAGTGTTGCTGAGGACTTTTATATTGCAGGATTTGTTATGTTTGGAGATGTAGAAATCACAAAAAAGGCGGCAGAGGCGCTTCTTAAAAAAGCCCCCGAGTTTGATGTTATGATTACTGCCGAGTCAAAGGGAATACCGCTTCTTTATGAGATGGCAAGACAGGCAGGTCACAACTATTATGTTGTTGCGCGCAAGGGCCCAAAAGTTTATATGAAAGATATAATAACAACCGAGGTTGATTCGATAACAACAAGACACACTCAAACCCTTTGCATAGGCAAGACCGAGGCTGATGCAATGCGCGGAAAGCGCGTTTTGATTGTTGATGATGTAATCAGCACAGGCGAGTCTCTTGCTGCACTTGAAACACTTGTTAATCAGGTGGGTGGAAATATTGTCGGCAAAATGGCAGTTCTTGCCGAGGGCGATGCGGCAAATCGTGACGATTTGATTTACCTCGAAAAACTCCCCGTGTTTCATGCAGACGGAAGTATAATAGAATAATACATATTAACGGTCCAAGGTGGAATTCTTTGACCGTTAAATGGTATAATAAGAAGTATTACAGATTTTAGACGGAGGTTTTTATGGCTAAGATATATAATTCCGCAGAAGAACTGATAGGCAGAACTCCGATTATGGAGCTTAGGAATATAGAAAAAGCTTTTGACCTCAAAACAAGAATTTTTGCCAAGCTTGAATATCTTAACCCTGCAGGGTCGGTCAAGGACAGAGCGGCACTTCGTATGATTGATGATGCCGAAAAATCAGGAAAGCTCAAAAAAGGTGCAGTGATTATTGAGCCAACTTCGGGCAATACCGGTATAGGACTTGCACTTGTATCGGCGGTAAGGGGTTATCGGCTGATAATTGTTATGCCCGACACAATGTCACTCGAGCGCCGCCAGATTATGCTTGCTTATGGTGCAGAGCTTGTTTTGACCGATGGCAAAAAAGGTATGAAAGGCGCAATCGAAAAAGCCAATGAACTTGCTGGCAAAATCCCGGGAAGTTTTATCCCTGGTCAGTTTGAAAACCCATCAAATGCTGCGGCACACTTTGATTCTACAGGACCCGAGATTTACGAAGACACCGACGGGGATATAGACATTTTTGTTGCAGGGGTTGGTACCGGGGGTACAATAACAGGGACGGGCAGATATCTTAAATCCCAAAACCCCAACATACAAATCATTGCAGCAGAACCTGAAAATTCTGCTGTTTTGTCGGGGGAAGAGGCAGGCCCTCACAAACTTCAGGGGATTGGTGCAGGATTTGTGCCTGATGTGCTTGATACAGATATTTTTGACGAAGTGGTAAAGGTGTCAGAGGAAAAAGCCTTTGAGTGTGGAAGAATGATGTCCAAAAAGGAAGGAATACTGGTTGGAATTTCATCAGGCGCGGCACTTGCAGCGGCAATAGAAATTGCAAAAAGACCCGAAAATGAGGGGAAAAACATTGTTGTTTTGCTGCCTGATACCGGGGACAGATATCTTTCGACCGAGATGTTTAATATTTAAGGAACAAGGAGTTAAATCCTGCTTTAAGGAAGTGAAAGTATGAAAGTTATTGATATAATTAAAGGCGAAAAGCCATCTCTCAGCTTTGAGGTGTTTCCGCCAAAACTGAGTGCCAATTTTGAATCTGTGATGCAGGCAACTGCCAAAATTGCAGAGCTTAAGCCAAGCTTTATGAGCGTTACATATGGTGCAGGAGGCGGTACTTCAAAGCATACCGCAGATATTGCGTCAAGACTTTTGGATATGGGTGTTACGCCTTTGGCTCATCTCAGCTGCATTTCTTCGAAAAGAGAGGAGATAGAGCGTTTGCTGAGCGATTTAAAAGAACGGGGAATTGAGAATATTCTTGCACTCAGAGGAGATATTCCTGACGGAATGGACAGAGCAAATCTTGAATATCATTATGCAAGCGAGCTTGCATCTGAAATCCGTGATTTTGGCGGCTTTTGCATAGGAGGTGCGTGTTACCCCGAGAACCACCCCGAAAGCAGAAACAGCAAAGAAGATATTGACAGTCTTAAAATCAAGGTCGAGAATGGCTGCGAATTTTTAACAACACAGATGTTTTTTGATAATAATATTCTCTACAATTTTATGTATCGGTTGTACCGCGAGGGAGTGGATGTGCCGGTTGTTGCAGGAATTATGCCA
>JAZNKA010000021.1:0-6530 GCA_045578305.1 Clostridia bacterium
TTGGACATCTTGTTTTTAAATCAGGATATGTGCGAGATGGAACTTTACGGAACGGTTGATGCTATTGTCTGTGCCCTTGACGGACTCAATTACATAACCGACGAGGATGATTTAAGACAAATATTCAAGCTTGCCGCAAATTATCTCAACCCCGGCGGCGTGATGATTTTTGATATGAACACCGAGTATAAGCTGCGGGAAATCCTTGGCGGCAATACTTATGTCTGCGAAGAAGAGGACATCTATTATGTATGGCAAAGCGAGTTTTTTGAGGACTCAAAAATATGCGAGTTCGAGCTTAATTTCTTCTGCAGACAGCCTGACGGGTCATATACCCGCTTTGACGAATTTCAGCAGGAAAGGGCATACCGTCCCGATGAAATTTCATCAATGGCAACCGAATTCGCCCTTGATGTGACAGGGATTTACAAGCCTTTTGAATTTGCGACATATTGCGACAATGACGAGCGAATTTTTTTCGTTATTTCCAAAAAAATGTGTTGACAGAATTTACCTCGCGTGGTATACTAAGCGGGTGGTCATCAAGAGTTGGCCTAAATTGGAGGGAAGAGTATTATGCAAAAAGGTAAGGTAAAATGGTTTAATGCCGAAAAAGGATTTGGTTTCATCGAAAGTGAAGAGGGAACAGATGTATTTGTTCATTTCTCAGCTATTGCTATGGATGGTTACAAAACCCTTGAAGAAGGCGCAGAAGTTGAATTTGAGGTTGTAGAAGGTGCTAAAGGACCGCAGGCTGCTAACGTAAGTCGCGTTTAATCCTTTTAATATAGACGATCACAAAAAGAACTTAAAATCGACCCATGTGCATATGGGTCGATTTTTTTATAAAAAGCAAGTTAAAGATGCTGGCTTTTGCAAGGAAAGGAAGTTTTTTTATGGCAGACAAACTGACCCGTGCCGTTACTAAAAACGGTTTTATACGAATATTTGCAGTAAATTCAAAAAATATAGTTCAGGCGGCGCATGACTATCACAAGACCCTGCCGCTTGCAACAGCAGCTTTGGGCAGACTTCTGACCGGGGCGGTTATTATGGGAAGCATGATGAAGGAAGAAAATTCGTCGCTTACTCTGCAGCTCGTCGGCGATGGCCCGCTTGGCAGAGTTCTGGCAGTTGCAAACTCAAAAGGCGAGGTTAAAGGCTATGTCGAAAACCCATTTGCAGATTTGCCGCTCAATCGTGTGGGCAAGCTTGATGTTGGCGGCGGTGTTGGACAAAATGGCTATTTGAGTGTTGTCAAGGACCTCAAACTTAAAGAACCATATATAGGACAAGTTCCGCTTCAGACAGGTGAGGTGGGTGACGATCTGGCATTTTATTTTGCTCAGTCCGAGCAAGTACCAAGCCTTGTTGCTCTTGGAGTTTTGGTTGACAGAGATTATTCGGTCAAGCAGGCAGGTGGATTTATTGTGCAGATTATGCCCGATTGTGACGAGTTCAATTTGAAAAAGTTTGAAAAAGCGGCAGAAAAAATCACAAGCGTGACATCAATGCTTGAAAAAGGCCTTTCAAACGAGGGGCTTATAAAAGAAGTTATGAAGGATTTTGAGGTTGACATCCTTGATGAAATTGATGTTGATTATGTTTGTGATTGCTGTGATGAACGTATGCAAAGGGCGATTGTAAGTCTTGGCAAAAAAGAGATACAGGATATAATTGATGAGCAGGGCGAGGCAGAAATTGTCTGTCAGTTCTGCGACAAGGCGTATAGATATGACAGGGATGCACTTAAAGAAATGCTTGAAAGGGCAAAAAGATAAAAAAAGAGCTGTGTTACAGCTCTTTTTTTGATTTGATGTATTTAAAGACTTTTTTCTCGCCATCTTGTGCAAGCATTGTCAGCCACTCTTCGATAAGGTCAGAGGTTTTGGGGTGTATGCTTCGAGTAGGCTTGCCGCGCAAAAAGTATTCAAGCGGGTGCTTTTGCGAATAGTTTTTGCCCTGATAGATTTTGCTTGCGGCAACGCGGTCGCAAAACATTTCTTTGACAAAGACAAGCGGCATTTCAACAGGCATCACTTGCTTGGTGGCAGGGTTATAGTCCGCCCAATATTCAAAGTGGTGGCGGTTTCTGCCCTTGTGATGAAGCCACGCCTTTGAATATCCAAAAGCTTCGCGCTCGGCCTCGTTGGGACTTCGGGTCCCTTTGTAAAATTTTGCGCCCGCAATAAATTCGGCAGGCGAATACTTTGAGAGGTCATGAAGAAGACCGCGCCACAGTATCCCCGCCTTAAAACAATGGCGGATAACTGCATGGCGGTGTTTTGTGATAGTTTTGAAGTGCCCGATTGGATTTGCCATTTTGGTTTTCTCCGTTAATCTGAAAAATATTGTTGAGCATATTTTACCACACTTTTTGAAAAAAAGCAAACGGCAGTTCGGATTTTTCCAAACTGCCGTTTTTAGTTTTATATCTTAGCAACCGCAGCCGCAAGATGAATTGTTGTTGCCGCAGCAGCAGCTGATCAAAAGGATTAAAACGATAATCCAGAGACAACTGTTGTTACCGAAGTCACCAAAACACATACAGGGCACCTCCTTTCGGGGAAAAATACTGCCTAACAATTATTAACAACCGCAGCCGTTGTCACAAGGTGTAGGCATATTGCAACCGCCCGAGCGTTCTGCACCGCCGCAACCGCAGCAGCAGATGATAATAAGGAGTATAATAATCCAAAGACAATTATTTCCTCCGCATCCACCGAAGCATCCCATGTTTTCAGCACCTCCCGATGAATTTTTATATTCTGATTTTTTGTCTTGGGTGTGTTTTGATTTTCGTTTTGTAAGTATACTGTATTATATGGAAAAAACAAAAAGGTGTGATTTGTCCATGGCTAAATTTTTAAAATTGATTGACTAAAGACAGTCAATCTGCTAAAATAAAAATATAAGTTTTGCAGGAGAGTTGAAAAATGGAAAGAGGAAAATTCATAGTATTTGAGGGGATTGACGGAAGCGGAAAGTCAACACAAATAAATCTTTTGGCAGAAGCCTTTAAAAAGCGCGGGATACCCTGTCGCACAACTTTAGAACCCACATTTGGCATGGTGGGAAGTGTGCTTCACGACATTTTGTCGGGGAAGATTTCGGCAGACCCAAAAGTGACGGCATCT
The DNA here is from genome assembly GCA_045578305.1 of Clostridia bacterium. Lineage (GTDB taxonomy): Bacteria > Bacillota > Clostridia > Monoglobales > Monoglobaceae > SIG440. The sequence goes on from JAZNKA010000021.1 coordinate 3,138, forward strand.
CTTTTTGTGGCAGACAGACTTGACCATATCCTCAACCAGACCGACGGCGTTTTGAAAAGCATAGAAAACGGCGAAACGGTGATATGTGACAGATACTATTTTTCTTCTTATGCCTATCAAAGTGTTGAAGTGCCAAGAGATTGGGTGATTTCAGCAAATCGTATGGCGGCAGAGACACTGAGACCCGACACAACGATTTTTATTGATATATCAGCTGAAACTGCGATGGAGCGAATTTCAAAAAATCGCGAAAATACAGAACTTTACGAGACAAAAGAGCGTCTTGGTGCTGTTCGCGAGGGGTATTTTTCGGTATTTGAACTAATGAAAAACGAAGAGCGAGTTTTTGTCGTTGACGGAAATCGTGGCATCAATGAAATTGCCAGCGAAATCCAAAAAATTGTTTTCGACAAGATTTTCTAAAACACGCGAAAAATGTTGACAAAATCGCGGTGCTGTGGTAGAATATTTAAGTAGATGACAGATGCAAAAAGATGTTTTGCAAAAGTTTTGAAAAAGTTTTCTGTGACTGACGGATAATGTGGAAAAACCACAAGGGAGCAGAAAATTTAAGTATGCCGACCGTCTGGGCAGTCCTGTGACTACAGGGCTGCCTTTTTGCGTTTTTGGCAAAGTTGATTCAGGAGGGGAAGTTTATGAAAAAAGTTGGAATTATAATGGGCAGCGACAGCGATTTGCCCGTGGTTGAAAAAGCTGTCGACACACTCAAAGCACTTGAGGTTCCTTTTGAAGTGCATATCTTTTCGGCGCACAGAACGCCGGTTGAAGCAAGGGACTTTTCACTTAATGCACGAAAGAACGGTTTTGGTGCAATTATTGCGGCGGCAGGCAAGGCGGCTCATCTGGCAGGCGCAATTGCGGCAAACACAACCTTGCCGGTGATAGGTATTCCCATCAAATCGTCGACTCTTGATGGGCTTGATGCGCTTTTGTCAACAGTTCAGATGCCCGGCGGGATTCCGGTTGCAACTGTTGCTATTGACGGTGCACAGAATGCGGCACTTCTTGCTGCACAGATTATCGCGGTGGAGGACAGCGCACTCAGCGAAAAGCTTGACGCGCAAAGAAAGTCTGCAATGGAGACTGTTCTTGAAAAGAACAAAACCGTTGAGGAAAAATACAACAAATAAACTTTGACTTTAGATATATCGAACGGAGGACATATATGGGCGGATTTTTTGGAACCATAAGCCGACATGATGCTATAGCAGATGTGTTTTTTGGAGCGGACTATCATTCGCATCTTGGAACGCGTCGCGGCGGAATTGCAGCTTATGACAGCGAAATCGGTTTGCAAAGAGATATTCACAACATTGAAAACACTCCTTTCAGAACCAAATTCGATAATGTATTCAACGAAATGAAAGGAAATTCGGCAATCGGTGTCATCAGTGATTCGGACCCGCAGCCACTTTTGATAAGGTCAGAAGTTGGCACTTATGCAATTGCAACAATCGGCAGAATAAACAATGCCGAAGAGCTTATAGAAAAATATCTGCAAAAGGGCGGACATTTTGGAGTTATGACAGGGGGAAAGGTTAATTCGACCGACCTTGTTGCAGCTCTTATAAATCAAAAAGACACCTTTGCCGAGGGCATCGAGTATGTTCACGATGTGGTCGAGGGTACGGTTTCGATTTTGATTCTTACAAATGACGGCAAGCTGATTGCTGCACGAGATAAGGTGGGCAGGCTCCCGATTCTTATCGGCAAGAATGAAGACGGGTATGCAGTGTCATTTGAGGATTTTGCTTACAAAAAGCTTGGTTATGATGACGAAATGGAGCTTGGTCCGGGAGAGGCGGTTGAAATTACCCTTGACGGAATTAAACAGATTGTAAAACCCGGCAAGGAAATGAAGATTTGCGCATTTTTATGGAGCTACTATGGATACCCCAACTCGGTTTACGAAGGCAAAAATGTCGAGACAATGAGATACCGCAACGGCGCTATTATGGCGCAGACTGACAAAGAAAACGGCAAGGCAGAGGGAATTGATTTTGTCAGCGGCGTTCCCGATTCGGGCACTCCCCATGCAATCGGATATGCAAACGAGAGCGGAATTCCTTTTGCAAGGCCTTTCATCAAGTACACTCCCACATGGCCGCGCAGCTTTACTCCAAAGCATCAAAGTGACAGAATTAAGATTGCACGGATGAAGCAGGTGCCGATACACGAATTGATTGAGGGTAAAAATCTTCTGTTTGTGGATGACTCGATTGTCAGAGGAACACAGCTTAAAGAAACGGTTGACTTCCTTTATCAGCATGGGGCAAAATCAGTGCATATGCGTTCGGCTTGTCCGCCGATTATGTACGGATGCAAATACCTCAACTTCACAAGCAGCAAAAACGAAATGGAGCTTATCGCAAGACAAACTGTGATGGAGCTTGAGGGGGAAGAAGGCTTTAAGCATATAGAAGAATACAGCGACGGCAGTACCGAAAGGGGCAAAAAGCTGAGAGAGACCATAAGCGAAAAGTTTGGGTTTGAATCTCTTGACTTTCAATCGCTTGACGGCGTTATAAAAGCAATAGGTCTGGATCCCTGTAAACTTTGCACATATTGCTGGAGCGGAAAAGAATAGATAACCTGTGAAAAACATCATCCCGCAATCAAATTATACCACTCGCTGTGCAAAGAGCACAGCTTTGGGTTAGATTTGATTACGCTATAATATTTTCCCACGGTTATTGGGTAATTTGTTTAAGTGTATATAATTAAATTTATTTTTGACATACAGAAAGGATAAAAGAAAATGGAAAAGAGCTTTAGCGAAAGTTACAAGGCAGCAGGCGTTGATATTACTGCCGGATACAAAGCTGTTGAACTTATGAAACAGCATATTGCGAAAACTATCACAAAGGGTGCTGCATCCGATATCGGCGGTTTTGGCGGACTTTTTGAGATGGACCTGACAGGTATTCAAAAACCTGTGTTGGTAAGCGGAACTGACGGTGTTGGAACAAAACTGAAAATGGCGTTTTTGATGGACAAGCACGACACAGTTGGCATTGATTGTGTTGCTATGTGTGTAAATGATATTATCTGCTGCGGAGCAAAGCCACTTTTCTTTCTTGACTATATTGCTGTCGGCAAGAATTATCCAGAAAAGGTTGCGGATATCGTTGCAGGTGTTGCAGAGGGCTGCGTTCAGTCGGGCTGTGCGCTCATCGGCGGCGAGACAGCTGAAATGCCCGGATTTTATCCTGAAGACGAGTATGACTTGGCAGGATTTTCGGTTGGCGTTGTTGACAAGGACAAGGTTCTTAACAACAAAACAATAACCGAAGGCGATGTAATTATTGCGCTTCCTTCAAGCGGTGTTCATTCAAACGGATTTTCGCTTGTCCGCAAGGTTTTCGATGTTGA